>NZ_JBJDQL010000002.1:80888-444342 GCF_044903305.1 Streptomyces sp. NPDC019531
CCGGCCCCCCCCCCCCCCCCCCCCCCCCCCCCCCCCCCCCCCCCCCCCCCCCCCCCCCCCCCCCCCCCCCCCGCTCGCCCGCGCTTGCGGGGTGCCGCTTCTGTGGGTCGGGAGCCGCCCCAGCGGCACGACCGCCCGCAGCTACGAGTGCGCCCCTTCAGGGGCCCGGGGAACTGCGCGATCAGCCCCCGCCGGGCCGCAGTCGCCGACGTACCTCACTTCGCGGGATCTCCCGCGAGACCCGTCAGCAAGACCTGTGTGAAGCCGTGGACCCACGCCTCGTCCGCCGGTTCCGCGCTCACCAGCGTGCGGTGGACCACCGCTCCCGCCACCATGTCGAAGATCAGGTCGATCGTCCGGGCTGACTCCAGGGGGTCCGTCTCGAGCGGCAACTCCCCGCGGGCCTGGGCGCGTTCGCGGCCCTCCAGGACCAGCCGTTTCTGGCGGTTGACGATCGACGACCGGATGCGTTCCCGCAGCGCGTCGTCGCGGCACGACTCCGCCACGACCGCCATCAGCCCGTTCTTGGCCTCCGGACGCGCCAGGATCGCCGCGAACTGGAGAACCACGCCCTCGATGTCCGCGGCGAGCGTCCCGCTGTCGGGGAGTTCCAGTTCGTCGAAGAGCTCCGCCACCGCGTCGACGACGAGTTCGTTCTTGCCGGCCCAGCGGCGGTAGAGGGTGGTCTTCGCGACCCCGGCCCGCGTCGCCACGTCCCCCAGCGTCAGTTTCGACCAGCCCAGTTCCACCAGCGCCTCCCTCGTCGCCGCGAGGATCGCGGTGTCCGCGGCGGCGCTGCGCGGGCGTCCTGTGGCGCGGGGAGCGGGGGTGCGGCTCGGCATCCCATGACGATAACGGGCGGTTCTGTGGCGCAGTGAGGGAGATCACCGGGGTGGGGTACCGGGTAGGCACTCAGTGCCATTACGCTACGACTCGTAGCGAAAGCTCGCGATGGACGTATGCGAGTGACGGGACGCACGGCGTGGGGTGGGGACCCGGCGTCAGGACCGCGCTGCGTGACCAGCTTTCACATCGTTTTTCACAGACGCGCGCCCACGGGGGAGGATAGACGCATGCAGCCACGGAACATGTCCATGAGCGGAGTCGTCGACCTCGCCGCGGTGAAGGCGGCCCAGGAGGCCAAGGCGAAGGCGGAGCAGGCGCGCGCCGAAGCGGCCCGGCAGGGCGGCGGCACCGGTGCCGTCTCCCAGGCCGATCTCGTCATCGACGTCGACGAGGCCGGGTTCGAGCGCGAGGTCCTGCAGCGGTCCACCGAGGTCCCGGTCGTCATCGACTTCTGGGCCGAGTGGTGCGAGCCCTGCAAGCAGCTGAGCCCCGTCCTTGAGCAACTCGTCGTCGAGTACAACGGGCGCCTGCTCCTCGCGAAGATCGATGTCGACGCCAACCAGATGCTGATGCAGCAGTTCGGGGTGCAGGGCATCCCGGCCGTGTTCGCCGTCGTCGCCGGCCAGGCCCTGCCACTCTTCCAGGGGGCCGCCGGCAAGGAGCAGATCCAGCAGACCCTGGACCAGCTGGTGCAGGTCGCCGAACAGCGCTTCGGGCTGACCGGGCTCCAGGTCGACCCGGACGCGGAGCCGGGCGGTGGGGGCGGTGGCGGTCAGCAGGTCGCCGAGGTGCCCGCGGGGCCGTACGACGCGCTCCTCGAAGCCGCCGTACACGCCCTGGACGCCGGGGACTTCGGCGGTGCCGTCCAGGCTTACAAGAACGTACTGAGTGACGACCCCGGCAACAGCGAGGCCAAACTGGGGCTCGCCCAGGCCGAGTTGCTCCGGCGGGTGCAGGACCTCGACCCGCAGCGGGCGCGCAAGGACGCGGCCGAGAAGCCGGGTGACGTGCAGGCGCAGATCGCCGCCGCCGACCTGGATCTGGTGGGCGGTCATGTCGAGGACGCGTTCGGACGGCTCATCGACACCGTGCGGCGCACGGCCGGGGAGGACCGGGATGCCGTACGGCTGCGGCTGCTTGAGCTCTTCGAGGTGGTCGGTGCCGACGATCCGCGGGTGACGGCCGCCCGCAGGGCGCTGTCCCGCGCCCTGTTCTGAGCGGGGGAGCCGGGCGGGGCGGGAGCCCGGTTCTGACCAGTCGCTAAACACCACGGCATGTGTTGCCCGAGTGAAAGATTTGCCGCCAGATGGTCACTGCGGCCGCGCTTTACCAAAACTTGGTAATCGCGGCCGCTGTTACTTCCAGTAAGTCAGAGGCGTTGATCTGTCGGATTCTGTCCATCGATCAAATGCTTTGTCCTCCCCCTGGTTGCCACCCAGCGTTGCCGACCGAGACCAGCGGGTCGTTGTTCGGTTATCCGGCCGTTACTACCGAGTAACGAAGCCCCTTGTGCGGGCGGCGAGAATGCACCACGATCGGCGACGCTCGGTCCTTTCCCGTACCCCGACAGCCGGTTGGGCGGCGGGATTCCTTGGGTCCCCACCGAGCAGAGTCGGCGGCAGGTGCGCCGGCTCTTGGACAGGGGGGTCTTCGCTCATCCGGCGAAGCCTGTCCAGCAAGGTTGTGCGTGATGCGTGTCAGGCGCGACCAGTGGTTGTCGCTCGGGGGTGATCGCCGGTGATCGGTGCGCAGTTCGCGCCTCCGAGTGCAGGCGCTCCCCTTCCCGAGGACGTAGCACTTCTCCCATCCCTGCCCGGCTGAGCCGTCCTTTTCGACAGGGCAGTCAGGGCCAGGAGATGTACGTCCGAGAAGGAGGAAATATGGAGTCCCAGGTGCGTGGCGGGACCAGATGGAAGCGGTTCGCTGTGGTCATGGTGCCCAGCGTCGCCGCCACGGCTGCGATAGGCATCGGCATCGCCAGCAACGCGCTGGCCGCGTCGTTCAGCGTGTCGGGCCAGTCGTTCAAGGTCAGGGCCGACACGCTCGTCGGTCATGGCTTCTCTCAGTACGGTGCCATCGACTCGGGTTACACCCTCGACGGCAAGAAGACGGCGCACCCGGTCGCGGTCTCGGCGTTCACCGATGCCGAGATCACGAACATGTGCCAGTCCGTGGTCACCCCGAACATCCCGTTGCTCGGTTCGGTCAGCCTCATCCTGAAGGCCGGCGGTGCCGGCACTCCGGTCCAGGCCCACAACCTCTACATCGATGTCGAGGACCTTGAGGCCGACGCCACCTTCAACAACATCAACATCGGTGTTGCGGGCAAGGACCTCAGCAAGGGTCCGGGCATCAAGAGCGGCGACACGGCAAACCCCTACGGGTTCGCCCAGGAGGCCGAGTCGGCCACGCTGACCGATGTGAAGCAGACGGCGTGGGCCACCACCGCCGGAACCTTCAAGCTCAGCGGTCTGAAGATGTCGCTGTCGACGGGTACCAAGGAGTGCTACTAAGCACTCACTGACGGGCGGGGGGGCCGGTGGCGCCCCCGCCCGTCCACTGTGAGGCCCCGGCCTTCACAGTCAGTACAACTCACCACCACAGCAACGCCGCAACAGGGAGCTGTTTTCCATGAGCGCCGAGACTCCTGCCGCCGCACCCGGCCAGTTCACCCGCCGGAGGCTGCAGTTCCGCGCCTGGCGGGGCGCGAGGCCGTTCTGGGCAGGTCTGTACATGCTGTTCGCCGGGGTTCCCATTCTCTACTTCCCGTACGCGAACCTTCAGATCGGCCATCTGAACCTGGCCATGGCCACCACGGCGGGCGCCGGGTCCCTGATCATCGGCGTGCTGTTGTTCGTCCTGGGCATCAGCGTCTGGTTCCAGCGGCACATCCGTACCTTCGCCGGTGTCGCGGCGATCCTGCTCGGCCTGGTGTCCATCCCCGTGTCCAACTTCGGCGGCTTCGTGGTCGGCTTCCTGTTCGCCCTGGTGGGCGGCGCGATGGCCGTCTCGTGGGCGCCGGGACCGCCGCCCGCGTCGCAGCCGGCGCAGGACCCCGATGCGGGACAGGGCGCTGTCCCCGAGGGCAACGACCCCGACACCACGATCCTCAAGCCGGTCGTGGACGGAATGGGCGAGCCGAACGATCTGTCAGGAACGAGCCCGGCGAACGGGGCGAACGGGAGGCACAGTGCCGGCTGACGAGGTGACCCACGGGACTGACGTGGACGCGTCCCGTGCGAGAACCGGGCCGCGCCATGCGGCACCCAAGAAGCCGCTGTTCACCAGGTTCCACATGCCGGCCGGCAAGGCGATAGCCCTGGCCGCGATGCCGACCGCGGTCATCATGGGGATGGGCTTCACGGCGTCGCTCGCGAACGCCGACGACCAGCCGACGTCCAAGAGCCTGACGGCCGACGAGTACAAGGACTGCGTCTCGGCGCTGACCGACAGCGCGTCGCCGTCCGCCTCGGCGAGCTCGTCGTCCTCGGACGACTCCGACGACGCTTCGGCGACGCCGTCCCCGTCGGCCACCGCCGGCTCGGGATCGGACTCCGGTTCGGACTCGGGCTCGGGCGGCTCCTCCTCGTCGGATTCAGGTTCCGACGAGGAGGCCACCCCCACGCCTTCCGCGTCGGCCTCCGCGAGCAAGGAGGAGAGCAGCTCCTCCTCCGGCTCCGACACGGCCACGGCGTCCCCGTCGGCCTCCGCGAGCGACGGCAACCTCCTGACGGACATCGGCGACGCGATCACCGGGATCTTCACCGGCGGCAGCTCCTCGACGAGCACGAGCGGCAGCGGGACGAGCGCCACCCCGACGCCGTCCGCCTCGGCCTCCGAGAGCGCCTCCGACACCGTCAAGGAGACGACCGAGAAGGTCACCGACACGGTGAACGACACCGTGAAGGACACGACCGACACGGCGTCCAAGGCAGCCGAGGACACCACCAAGGCCGTCGAGGACACCACCAAGGCGGCCGAGGAGGCGGCGTCCGACGCCACGGCCTCCCCGAGCGCGTCGGCGAGCTCCACCACGGACGCGGACGACTGCCCGGTCGCCACCGACGCGGTCGGCGACGTCGACAACACCCAGGCGGTCGCGGACAACCCCTGGACGCTCCAGGCCAGTTCGCTGCTGCTGAAGGGTGCCGACTACCAGGGCGTCGTCGAGGTCAAGACCGCCAGCGGCAAGACCAAGAAGGTGCTGAAGTACGTCATCTCCGGCGGCACCGACATCGGCGACCTGCACCAGATCGTCACCGAGAACGGCAAGACGTACCACGTCCAGGCGGGCAAGGGCACGACGTCCACGATCCGCGACGGCGACACCGTGATGTACACCGAGAGCATCTCCGGCAACCTGCTCGGGCTGATCCCCGTCACGTTCACCCCGGACAGCCCGCCGCCGCTGAACATCCCGCTGATCTACTTCACCAACGTGACGGTCAAGCAGGCCGCCCAGTTCGGCGGCACCCTGCACGTCCCCGAGATGCACCAGTACAGCGAATAGGCCCGCCAAGGGCCCCTGAAAGCCCGTCCGGGAGCCGCACAAGGCCTGAGGGCGTCCCCTGCAACAGGGGGCGCCCTCGGCGCCGTACAAGAGCGTCGGCGGCCGTCAGGGGAGGAGCAGTCGAGGTTGCGGGACTCAGGAATGATCACCTTCTCCTTCGAACCTCGCGCCGAGGACGTTTCCTGGTCGCCGGATCAGCGGCCGGAAAACCCGGACCGGCCTGAGCATCCGGAGCTGACCGGCGCGGACTTCTCCCTGAGCTTCTTCCGGGCCGACGTGCGGCTCCTCCTCCACGGCGTGGATCTCGGCCTGCGCACGCCGGGACTGTCCGTGGTCGACTTCGCGCTGATGCTGGAGTACGCGAGGAGAGAGCTGGAGACCCGGAGTGACATCGCCGTGGAGACAAGCGTGACCCAGCACGTGTTCTCCCTCAGCCGGGGACCGGAGACCGTCACCGTGACGACGAACTACGCGCCGGGCGCAGCCGAGTTGACCTGGGCCGAGCTGTGCCGGCTCACCGACCGGGCGAAGGCCGAGGCGTTCCGGCTGATCACCACCGCTCACCCCGAACTGCGCGACAACGCGTGGCTGCGGGAGACGGTGGGAGTGCCGTCGGCCACGTGATCCACCAGCCGGGAAGAACTGAGGGCGCCCCCTGCTACAGGGGGCGCCCTCAGCGTCGTACAACAGCCTTCAGCGGCTCGTCAGTTGCTACCGCCGATGTGGTGCACGCGCAGCATGTTCGTCGTGCCCGGGACGCCGGGGGGCGAGCCGGCGGTGATGATGACGATCTCGCCCGCGTTGAAGCGGTTGATCTTGGCGATCTCCTGGTCGACCATGTCGACCATCTCGTCCGTGGTGTTCACGAACGGCACCACGTGCGACTCCACGCCCCAGCTGAGGGTGAGCTGGTTGCGGGTGTTCTCGTCGGTGGTGAAGGCGATGATCGGCTGCTGCGCGCGGTAGCGCGACAGACGGCGGGCGGTGTCGCCGGACTGGGTGAAGGCCACCAGGCCGCGGCCGCCGAGGAAGTCGGCGATCTCGCAGGCCGCGCGGGCCACCGAACCGCCCTGGGTGCGAGGCTTCTTGCCGGGGACCAGCGGCTGCAGGCCCTTCGACATCAGCTCCTGCTCGGCCGCGACGACGATCTTCGACATCGTCTTCACGGTCTCGATCGGGTACGCGCCCACGCTCGACTCCGCCGACAGCATGACCGCGTCCGCGCCGTCCAGGATCGCGTTGGCCACGTCGGAGGCCTCGGCGCGGGTGGGGCGGGAGTTGGTGATCATCGACTCCATCATCTGGGTCGCCACGATCACCGGCTTGGCGTTGCGGCGGCACAGCTCGATGAGGCGCTTCTGCACCATCGGGACCTTTTCGAGCGGGTACTCGACGGCCAGGTCACCGCGGGCCACCATGACGGCGTCGAACGCCATCACGACGTCCTCCATGTTGTCCACCGCCTGCGGCTTCTCCACCTTGGCGATGACGGGGACCCGGCGGCCCTCCTCGTCCATCACCCGGTGGACGTCGTCCACGTCCTTGGCGTCCCGCACGAAGGACAGCGCGACCATGTCGCAGCCCATCCGCAGCGCGAAGCGGAGGTCATCGACGTCCTTCTCGGACAGCGCCGGGACGTTCACGGCCGCGCCGGGGAGGTTGATGCCCTTGTGGTCGGAGACGACGCCGCCCTCGATGACGATCGTCTTGACCCGCGGGCCCTCGACGTCGAGGACCTTCAGCTCGACATTGCCGTCGTTGATGAGGATCTGGTCGCCGCGGGAGACGTCACCGGGCAGGCCCTTGTAGGTCGTCCCGCAGATGGTCTTGTCACCCGGGACGTCCTCGACCGTGATGACGAACTCGTCACCGCGCTCAAGCTCGACCGGCCCCTCGGCGAAGGTCTCCAGACGGATCTTCGGGCCCTGCAGGTCGGCGAGGACACCGATGGCCCGGCCGGTCTCCTTGGACGCGGCACGGACGCGGTCGTACCGCCCCTGGTGCTCGGCGTGCGTGCCATGGCTGAAGTTGAAACGGGCCACGTTCATGCCGGCTTCGATCAGCGAGACCAATTGCTCGTGGGAGTCGACCGCGGGGCCGAGAGTACAGACGATTTTCGAACGGCGCATGGGGCGATCCTATCGGTTTGTTTCGCTACGGAATATTCCGTCTGGCGGAAGATACAAATGGGCGGGGTCCTGCTCAGTTGCGGTTACCGCTCAGTTGCTTTCGACTCCGACCAGTGCGTAAGTCTGTGTCGCGATTTCCAATTCCTCATCCGTCGGCACCACCGCGATCGCTACTCGTGAGTTCGCCCGCGAGACCAGCCGCGGCTCGTCCGCGCGTACGGCGTTCAGCTCCGCGTCCAGCGCGATGCCCAGCTCGTCGAGGCCCGCCACGGCGGCCTCCCGCACCGGTGCCGCGTTCTCACCGACCCCGGCCGTGAACGCGATCGCGTCCACCCGGCCGAGCACCGCGTAATACGCGCCGATGTACTTCTTCAGCCGGTGAATGTAGATGTCGAAGGCCAGTTGGGCCTGTTCGTCACCCTCGTCGATCCGGCGGCGGATCTCCCGCATGTCGTTGTCTCCGCACAGGCCGATCAGCCCGCTCTTCTTGTTGAGAAGAGTGTCGATCTCGTCCGTGGACATTCCGCCAACACGCATCAAATGGAAGATGACGGCCGGGTCCATGTCACCGGAGCGCGTACCCATCACGAGCCCCTCCAAAGGCGTCAGCCCCATGGAGGTGTCCACACACCGGCCGCCGCGGACCGCCGAGGCGGACGCGCCGTTGCCGAGGTGCAGCACGATCACGTTCACCTCTTTTGGCGACCTGCCCAGCAGCTCCGCCGTCGCCCGGGACACGTACGCGTGCGAGGTGCCGTGGAAGCCGTAGCGCCGGATGCGGTGCGCGTCTGCGGTCTCCACGTCGATCGCGTAGCGCGCGGCCGACTCCGGCATCGTGGTGTGGAACGCGGTGTCGAAGACGGCGACCTGGGGCAGGTCGGGGCGCAGCGCCCGGGCGGTGCGGATGCCGGTGAGGTTGGCCGGGTTGTGCAGCGGCGCGACCGGGATCAGCCGCTCGATCTCGGCGAGCACGGCCTCGTCGATCACGGTCGGCTCGGTGAAGGTCCGGCCGCCGTGCACGACACGGTGGCCTATCGCGGCCAGCTCGGGGGAGTCGAGGCCGAGCCCGTCCTTGGACAGCTCTTCCGCCACCGCCTTCAGCGCGGCCTCGTGATCGGAGATCGGGCCGGTCCACTCCCGCGACCCACCACCCTCAGGCGTGTGCCTGAGCCGGGAGCCCTCCTCGCCGATGCGCTCGACGAGCCCCACCGCGAGCCTGCTGCTGTCCCGCATGTCGAGCAGCTGGTACTTCACCGACGAGGAGCCGGAGTTGAGGACGAGGACGCGGGTGGCGCTCACTGCTGGGGAGCCCTTTCGGCGGAGGTCTGGGCCTGGATCGCCGTGATGGCGACGGTGTTGACGATGTCCGAGACCAGGGCGCCCCGGGACAGGTCGTTGACGGGCTTGCGCAGGCCCTGCAGCACCGGGCCGACGGCGATCGCGCCCGCCGAACGCTGCACGGCCTTGTAGGTGTTGTTCCCTGTATTGAGGTCCGGGAAGATCAGAACCGTCGCCTGCCCGGCCACATCCGATTCCGGAAGCTTGGTCTCCGCGACGCTCGGCTCGACGGCGGCGTCGTACTGGATCGGCCCCTCGATCTTCAGGTCGGGCCGCCGCGAGCGCACCAGCTCGGTGGCCTCCCGCACCTTGTCGACGTCGGCGCCCGAACCCGACGTACCCGTGGAGTACGACAGCATCGCGATCCGCGGCTCCACACCGAACTGCTCGGCGGTCGCCGCCGACTGGATGGCGATGTCGGCGAGCTGCACGGCGTCCGGGTCGGGGTTCACGGCACAGTCGCCGTACACAAGCACCCGGTCGGCGAGGCACATGAAGAAGACCGACGACACGATGTCGGCGTCCGGCTTGGTCTTGATGATCTCGAACGCCGGCCGGATGGTCGCGGCCGTGGAGTGCACCGAGCCGGACACCATGCCGTCGGCGAGGCCCTCCTGGACCATCAGGGTGCCGAAGTGGTTCACGTCGGAGACGACGTCGTAGGCGAGCTCGACCGTGACGCCCCTGTGGGCCCGAAGGGCCGCGTACTTCTCGGCGAAGGCGTCGCGCAGTTCGGAGGTCGCCGGGTCGATCAACTGGCAGTCGCCGAGGTCGATGCCGAGGTCGGCGGCCTTCTTGCGGATCTGGTCGAGCGGGCCGAGCAGGGTGAGCTCGCAGACGCCCCGGCGCAGCAGGACCTCGGCGGCGTGCAGGACCCGCGGCTCGGTGCCCTCGGGCAGGACGACGCGGCGCTTGTCGGAGCGGGCCGTCTCCAGGAGCTGGTGCTCGAACATCATCGGGGTGAGGCGGTCGCCGCTCGGCGCGGAGACCCGGCGGGCGAGGTCCGTGGTGTCGGCGTACCGCTCGAAGAGGCCGAGCGCGGTCTCCGCCTTGCGTGGCGTGGCCGCGTTCAACTTGCCTTCCAGGGCGAAGAGTTCGGCGGCGGTGGGGAAGCTGGTGCCGGGCACCGAGAGCACCGGGGTGCCGGGGGCGAGGCGGGCGGCGAGGGTGAGGACGTCGTCGCCCGGCACCTCGTCCAGGGTGAGCAGCACACCGGCTATCGGCGGGGTGCCGGCGCTGTGGGCGGCGAGCGAGCCGACGACCAGGTCCGCGCGGTCGCCCGGTGTGACCACCAGGCAGCCCGGGGTCAGGGCCTTCAGGAGGTTCGGCAGCATCGCGCCGCCGAAGACGAAGTCCAGCGCGTCCCGGGCGAGCCCGGAGTCGTCGCCGAGGATCACCCTGGCACCGAGGGCCTGTCCGATCTGGGCGACGGTGGGCGCGGCCAGGGCGGGCTCGTCCGGCACGACGTAGCAGGGCACGGGCATCAGGCCGGCGAGCCGCTCGGCGATCTCGTCGCGGTCCTGGCGGGCGACGCGGTTCGTCACCATGGTCAGGACGTCGCAGCCCAGGCCGTCGTAGGCCCGGTAGGCGTTGCGGGTCTCGGCGAGCACCGACTCGGCGGGCTGCGCGCGACCGCCCACGACCGGGATCACGGAGGCGCCGAACTCGTTGGCCAGCCGGGCGTTGAGCGAGAGCTCGTCCGGGAGCTGGGTGTCGGCGAAGTCGGTGCCGAGGACCAGGACGACGTCGTAGTCGCGGGCCACCAGGTGGAAGCGGTCGACGAGGGTGGAGACCAGCTCGTCGGTGCCGCGCTCGGCCTGCAGCGCGGAGGCCTCGTGGTAGTCGAGGCCGTAGACGGTGGCCGGGTCCTGGGAGAGCCGGTAGCGGGCGCGCAGCAGCTCGAAGAGCCGGTCGGGAACGTGGTGCACCAGCGGCCGGCACACCCCCACCCGGTCGACCTGGCGGGTCAGCAGCTCCATGACCCCCAGCTCGACGACCTGGCGGCCGTCGCCGCGGTCGATCCCGGTCACGTACACGCTGCGGGTCACGCGTGATCTCCCTCTCTCGCACCGGTCATGAAAATCGCCCACCGAGGTGAGCGGAAACCCTCTTGACAGTACCCCGGTGGATGGATATGGCGCCCGTCAGCACGGGAGGCGACGGTGCTCTGCGGGTCGTGAAAGAATCGGACCTGGCTCACCGGTATCAACAGCGAGCAGGAGACACAGCACGATGCGCATCGGAGTTCTCACCGCAGGCGGCGACTGCCCGGGTCTGAACGCAGTGATCCGGTCGGTCGTGCACCGAGCGGTCGACAATTACGGCGACGAGGTCATCGGCTTCGAGGACGGCTACTCCGGCCTCCTGGACGGCCGCTACCGCGCCCTCGACCTGGACAGCGTCAGCGGCATCCTGGCCCGCGGCGGCACCATCCTCGGCTCCTCCCGCCTGGAGCGCGACCGGCTGCGCGAGGCGTGCGAGAGCGCCTCCGACATGATCCACGAGTTCGGCATCGACGCGCTGATCCCGATCGGCGGCGAGGGCACGCTCACCGCCGCCCGCATGCTGTTCGACGCCGGTCTCCCGGTCGTCGGCGTCCCCAAGACGATCGACAACGACATCTCCTCCACGGACCGCACCTTCGGTTTCGACACCGCCGTAGGTGTCGCCACCGAGGCGATGGACCGCCTCAAGACCACCGCCGAGTCCCACCAGCGGGTGATGGTCGTCGAGGTCATGGGCCGGCACGCGGGCTGGATCGCCCTGGAGTCCGGCATGGCCGCCGGTGCCCACGGCATCTGTCTGCCCGAGCGTCCCTTCGACCCGGCCGACCTGGTCAAGATGGTCGAGGCGCGCTTCGCCCGTGGCAAGAAGTTCGCCGTGGTCTGCGTCGCCGAGGGCGCCCACCCCGCGGAGGGCAGCATGGACTACGGCACGGGCGAGATCGACAAGTTCGGCCACGAGCGCTTCCAGGGCATCGGTACGGCCCTGGCGTACGAGCTGGAGCGCCGGCTCGGCAAGGAGGCCAAGCCGGTCATCCTCGGTCACGTCCAGCGCGGCGGCGTACCCACCGCGTACGACCGGGTCCTCGCCACCCGCTTCGGCTGGCACGCGGTGGAGGCGGCGCACCGGGGCGAGTTCGGCAGGATGACCGCGCTCAAGGGCACCGACATCGTGATGGTCCCGCTCGCGGAGGCGGTCACCGAGCTGAAGACGGTCCCGAAGGACCGGATGGACGAGGCGGAGTCGGTCTTCTAGACGGCGGTTCCGCTACCGGGATTCATTCGCAGTGCTCCGGTCTTCAGGCCTGGGGTGAAGCGAATCTCGTGGCGGCGACGCGGAGCGTCGCGGTGGCGTTCCGGCAGAGCGGGACGGGGCTTCGTGTCGGTGACGGGTCGCTTGTATGTTCCCGGTGACGACGCGGGTTCGACGTGCCTAGTGTGATCGTCATGCAGCTCCGGTACGAGCTGTCGCGCAAACAGAAGGGATCGAAGAACCGGGCCAGGGCCCGCGAGAAGGTCGCCCGCGCCCACGCGAAAGTCGCTGACGCGCGCCGTGAGTTCCACCACCAGCTGTCCACCAGGCTGATCCGCGAGAACCAAGGGATCGCCGTGGAGGACCTGTCGGTGAAGGCGCTGGCCCGCACGAAGCTGGCCAAGTCCGTGCACGACGCCGGATGGTCATCGTTCCTCAGCATGCTGGAATACAAGGCAGAGCGGTACGGCCGCATTTTGGTGAAGATCGGCCGGTTCGAGCCCACCAGCCAGACCTGCTCCACCTGCGGCGCTGTGGACGGCCCCAAGCCCCTCAGCGTGCGGGAATGGACCTGCCGTGCCTGCGGCACTGTGCACGACCGGGACCACAACGCCGCACTCAACATCAAACAGGCCGCCGGACTGGCGGTAACGGCCTGCGGAGCGCCGGTAAGACCAGAACCCGTTCTGGCACAGCGCGAAGAAACAGGAAGCCACGGATTCGAGACCGGAAACCGTGCCGCCTAGCGGCACAGCAACCGGTCGAGAAGGCCAGAATCCTCGCCCTTCAGGGCAAGGAGCATGTCAAGGCCGTCTCTCGGCTGCCTCCCAGAACAGGTCCACGATGCCGTCCAGGAAGTCCCGGCCGGTCTCGCCGGCGTTCTCGGCGCCGCCGCCCCAGCTCAGGGTGGACACCATCTGCCCCTGGTACTGCCGGTGCAGCTCCTGGAGGATGTCCTCCACCAGGCGCCGGTCCAGGGGCACGATCTTCACGATCTGGCGGACGTGGGCCTGCCAGCGGGTGGTGACCGCGCCGCGCAGACACTCGGCGAGCCGCTGTTCGCGGCCGGTGACGGCGACGAAGTCCGGCACGGTGAGCTCCAGCAGGTCGGCGAGGGCGGTGGACTGGCGGTCGGTGCCGCGCCACTCGTCGTGCTCCTCCATGGCGAGGTAGGCGAGCAGTTCGAGCCCCACCGCACGGGCCACGTCCTCGGGGGCGATACCGCGGGCGACACGGTGCTCGCGCAGGGTGCGGGGGCGGCCGATGAGTTCACCGGTCGAGCACCACAACACGCCCGCGAGAGCGGTGAGTTCCGGACTGGTGGGACAGACGATCCCGCGTTCCCAGGCGACGACGAGATCCGGCGTGACATAGGGGAGCCCGTACGAGACGCGCAGCCCGTAGGCCACGTGCTCGGGCCCCATGCCGAGAGCGACACGGAGCCTGCGGGCGGTGAGGTTGTCGAAGGGCGGTCCGGACTGGTTCGGGAGAGCTGGGGGGCGGCGCACGGCCCACAAGTTAGGGAAGCGAACGGCCGGTGACTACGGTCTGTTCGGCCAACAACACGGATTGTAGGAATCTACGGTTTCGACTGCGGTTTCGGGCTGGCCGAAGATCGTCTGTCGGTGGTGCGGGCGGGGTGGCGAGGATGGCGCCGGGTGCCCGCGCGGGTGGCCGGAAAGAGGTGTGATCTTCGTGTACGAAGTGAATGGCAAGGTCGAGGGGCATATTCGCGAGCGGCTGCTGGCGCCGAACTTCTGGCATCTCGCGACCGTCGGTCCGGACGGAGCGCCGCAGGTCTCGCCCATGTGGGCGGATCTCGAAGGTGAGTACGTCATGGTCAACACGGCGATCGGACGGGTGAAGGAGGAAAACCTGCGGCGCAATCCGAACGTTTCCCTCTCCCATCACGACCCCGAGAACCCCTACGACCGCGTCGAGATCCGGGGCAGGGTGGTCCGGTTCGTGGAGGGTGAGGAAGCCGAGCGGTCCATGGACCGGCTCACCCGGAAGTACATCGGCGAGGAGCGGTATCCGTGGCTCCTTGAGGGAGAGCGGCGGGTGATGCTGCTCATCGAGCCGGTGCGGGTGCGCAGGGTGGTGGGCGTGGAGCCGTTCCGTCCCGGGGTGCTGCCGCAGGCCTGAGCGCGCACTGCCGCGTCCCGCGAGGCAGGAGGACGGCTTGGCCGGCCGGGCGGCGGCACGGGTGCCAGGCCGGGGGAGCACCGGGGATCCCCGGGTGTGTCCGACAGACGTCCGACGTGTCCCCGCACGCTTGCCTGCCTGGGCCCGGCGGCACGAGAAAGCCCCGGCAAGGGGCACCCGGCACCCGTCAGCCCTTGACCGCCCCGCCCAGCGCGAACCCTCCTCCGAGGCGCCGGGCGATCAGTACGTACAGCAGGATCACCGGTGTCGAGTAGACGATCGAGAACGCGGCGAGCTGGCCGTACGCCACCATTCCGCGGTTGCCGAAGAACTCGTTGATGCTGACGGAGGCCGGCATCTGGTCGGGGCTCAGCAGCAGCATGAACGGTACGAAGAAGTTGCCCCACATCATGACGAAGGAGAAGACGGTCACGACCGCCACTCCGGGGCCCATGAGGGGCAGCACGATGCGGAGCAGGGACTGGAGGGAGTTCGCGCCGTCGGTCCAGGCGGCCTCCTCCAGCTCCTTCGGCACACCGTCCATGAAGTTCTTCATCAGCCAGATGGCGAAGGGGAGTTGGGAGGCGGCGAAGAACAGGATCGTGCCCTGGAGGGTGTCGATCAGGTCGACCTGCACGAACAGCGCGTACACCGGCACCATGATCGCGGTGATCGGCAGACTGGTCGCGAAGAGGACCGACAGCAGGAACGGGCGGTTCAGGCGGGAGCGGAAGCGGGAGAGCGGGTAGGCGGCGAGGGCCGCGCAGGCCACCGTCAACGCCGTGCCACCGCCGCACAGGAACAGGCTGTTCAGGAGTGGGGTGAAGGTGATGTCGTCGGTCAGGATCGCGTCGAAGTTGGCGGTGGTGAGGCCGTCGGGGAGCTTCACCCTCAGATCGGCGTGCGGGTCCAGGGCGGACAGGACCACCCAGGCGAGCGGCAGTATGAAGGCGGCGGCGACCGCCAACAGTCCCGCGTCGGCGGCCAGGCGGCGGGAGCGGTTCCTGCGGCTCACCCGGGTCACACCTCCGTCCGCAGCAGGCGCATGTAGACCACCGAGAACAGGGAGCCGACCAGGAGCAGCAGCAGGGCCACCGCGGTGCCGTAGCCGATCATGCTGTTCTGGAAGGCCTGTTCGTACATGAAGAGGGGGAGGGTCTGGCTCCTGTCGCCGGGCCCGCCCCGTGTCATCACCCAGATCAGCCCGAACACGGAGAGGGTCTGGAGGGTGTTGAGCATCAGGTTCGTGCCGATGGAACGGCGGATCATCGGCAAGGTGATGTGCCACAGCCGGCGCCAACCACCCGCGCCGTCCATCTCGGCGGCCTCGGTGATCTCCTCGGGGATCTCGGCCAGGGCCGCCGAGTAGACGAGCATCGAGAAGGCCGTGCCGCGCCAGACGTTCGCGAAGGACACCGCCAGGATCGGCAGCGTGAACAGCCAGTTCTGGGACGGGAGATGGAGCAGGTCGAGGATGGCGTTCAGGGTGCCCTCCTTGCGGAAGAAGGCGTAGAGCAGAAAACCGGCGACCACCTCGGGGAGCACCCACGCGGTGATGACGATGCCGCCGGTGAGCGTGCGGACCGGCTTCGAGGCGCGCCGCATGAGTGAGGCGAGCGCGAGGCCCAGGGTGTTCTGCCCGATGAGCGACGACAGGACGGTGAACACGAGGGTCAGCCATACGGCGTTGAGGAACTCCTCGTCCTGGAAGGCCGTACGGAAGTTCTCGAAGCCGACGAACGACGACTCGGCCTGTCCTGTCAACTGGAGGTCGGTGAAGGCGATCCACGCGCAGTAGGCGATGGGCCCGGCGAGGAAGAGGAGCAGCAGGACGAGGGCGGGGGCGACGGGGAGGGCGCGGGTGAGGGAGCGGAGGTTCACTGTGCGATCACTTGGTTGTCGGTGACCTCCTTGAGCGTGTCGTCGTAGCCGCTCGCCGCCTGATCGACGGACGCGTCACCTGTCGTCACGCCTTCCATGGCCTCCTGGATGGCCGTGGAGACCTTCGGATACGCCGGGTAGGCGGGCCGGTAGTGGGTGGCGGCGACCAGGTCGGTGAAGAACTCGATGCCGGGCTGGGCCTTGGCGTACGCGGGGTCGTCGGCGACGTCCTTGCGGACCGCGATGCCCGAGTTGGCGACGTACCACTTCTGGGCGTTGGCCTTGGTCTGCATCGTCCTGACGAACGCGAAGGCGAGGTCGGGGTTGGCCGCCTTGGCGGGGATGGACCAGGTCCAGCCGCCGGACATGCTCACCTTGCCGGGGGCCTGGCCGTGCTGGGTGGGCATGTACGCGAGGCCCAGCTTGCCGGACCACTCGGGCCATTCGTGGCCGCTGCCCTCCAGCCAGTCCTGCGGGAGCCAGGAGCCGTCGAGGTTGATGCCGAGCTTGCCGTTCGGGAGCAGGTCGCCGCGGACGATGGTCTGGATGTTGGGGTCCAGGGCGGTGGAGACGTCCGGGCCGAGCTTCTCCTGGTAGACCGTCTCGACGAACGAGAGGGCGTCCTTGAAGCCCTGGCTGCCGGCGATCCACTTCTTGGCGTTGTCGTCGTACAGGCGGTCCCCGGTCCCGTAGAGCAGCATCTCGAAGCCCTGCATGGCGGCGGCCTCGCCCGCGGGCTTTCCGGTGTACACGTTGAGGGGCGTGACGTCCGGGACCCTGCGCTTGATGGTGCGGGCCGCGTCGAGGACCTCGTCCCAGGTCTTCGGCTGCCAGTCGGCGGGCAGACCGGCTTTCGCGAAGATCCCCTTGTCGAACCAGAGCCCCCGGGTGTCGGTCCCGTCCGGGACGCCGTACGTCTTCCCGTCCTCGGCCTTCGCCGCCGCCTTCGCCGTGTCGATGAACTGGTTCCAGTCCGGCCACTTGGCGAGATAGGAGTCCAGGGGCTTCAAGTACCCGCTCGTGATGTCGGAGTTGATGAGGAAGGTGTCCTCGTAGACGAGATCGGGGGCCGTCTTCGGGGACCGGAGCATCTGCTGGAGCTTGGTGTAGTACTCCGAGTCCGGGGCCTTGATCGGGACGAGCTCGACCTTCTTGCCGGGGTTCGCCTTCTCGAACTGTTTCTTGATGTCCGCGAGGTAGTCGTCCATGACGTGGATCGAGTTGTCCGTGGACTGCTTGAACGAGATCTTCACGGTGTCGGGGTCGCTGCCGGAACCGCCCCCGCAAGCGGTGAGGCCGGCGGCGGCGAGGGCGGCGGAGAGGAACAGGGGCAGGGCGGCGGTGGGGCGCACGGGCATGACCTCCTGCGGCACGTCGTTGTGGCACGGGGGATGGCTGCCCGGTGAACGTAGGGGGAGTGGTCTAGTCAGGTCAATGTGTGTGCGGGGGTCGGGTGTTGAGGTGTGCGGCTGCGGCGCGGGTCCCGCGAGGCGGTCCAGCTGGTGGTGGACCTGCCTGACGGCGTTCTGCGCTGTGCCGCCTTCCGGGGCGGACGGCGACGGTGGGGGCTGCTTCGTCGCCCTGTCCGTGCCGGGCGCGCTCGCGGTGGCCGGGCCCGGAACGCAGGCGGTGTGGTACGCGCGGCCGGCACGGACTCCCGTCTGGTGGACGTCCCCTGGTCGGCACGGACTTCCGTCCGGCGGGCGTCCTCTAGCGTCCCCGTACCCACGGATAGACCAGCTCCGGCCTTTCCGAGCTGCCTGTACAGCGGGCTTCGTCCGGCGGGTGTCCGCTGGCCGGCAGGGGCTCCTGTGTGGCGGGGTCTCCAACCGGCACAGGCCCCCGTCCGACGGGCGTCCCTTGGCGGCCCCGCGCCCACGGATAGACCAGCTCCGGTCTTCCGACCTGTCTGTGCAGCGGGCTTCGTCCGGCGGGTGTCCCCTGGTCGGCATGGGCTCCTGTGTGAGGGGCTCCCGTGTGAGGGGGCCTCCAACCGGCACGGGCCCCCGTCCGACGGGTGTCCCCTAGCGGCCCCGCGCCCACGGATAGACCAGCTCCGGTCTTCCGACCTGTCTGTACAGCGGGCTTCGTCCGGCGGGTGTCCGCTGGTCGGCACGGGCTCCTGTGTGAGGGGGTCTCCAACCGGCACGGGCCCCCGTCCGACGGGCGTCCCCTAGTGGCCCCGTACCCACCGATAGACCAGCTCCGGCCTTCCGACCTGCCCGTACAGCGGGCTTCGTCCGGCCCGGCCCGCCTCCACCAGGTGCTCCAGATACCGCCGGGCCGTGATCCGGGAGATCCCCACGGACTCGGCGAGCCCCGCCGCGGTGAGCCCCTCCCCGGCCTCTCGCAGAGCCCCCGCGACCCGTTCCAGGGTCGGCCCGCTCAGCCCTTTGGGCAGCGCCGCCGGCGAAGGCGCCCGCAGTGTCGCGAGCGCCCGGTCCACCTCGTCCTGCCCGCTCGCCTCGCCCGCGGCCCCGCGGAACTCGGCGTACCGCACCAGCCGGTCCCGCAGCGTCGCGAAGGTGAACGGTTTCAGCACGTACTGCACCACACCCAGCGACACCCCCTCCCGCACCACGGTCAGATCCCGCGCCGACGTCACCGCGATCACGTCCGCCTGATGCCCGGCCGCCCGGAGGCACCGCGCGAACTGCAGGCCGTGCCCATCCGGCAGGTGCAGATCCAGCAACAGCAGATCCACGGCCGTACGGTCCAGGATCCGTCGCGCCTCCGCCCCCGTGTGTGCCTTGCCCACGATCACGAAGCCCGGGACCCGTCCGACGTACAGGGCGTGCGCGTCCGCCGCGACCGGGTCGTCCTCCACCACCAGCACACGGATCGGCCGCTCGTCATCCATGCCGCTCATGCCTCTTCTCCCGGGGCTCCGGAGACTACGGGCACCGACGCGGGCTGAGCCTCGGTTCTCGAAGCCGCCGTACCGGATGCCGACGCCGGCGAACCCGCCGTATCCGTATCCGAATCCGCCGTATCCGAATCCGCCGTATCCGAATCCGCCGTGTCCGAAGCCGGCCTACCGGAACCAGGCGCCCCCAAGGGCAACCGCACCTCGAACTCGGCCCCGCCCCCGTCCGCCTGCGCCACGGACAACGTCCCGTTCTGTCGATGCGCCGCCTGCCGGGCCAGGGCGAGCCCCAGCCCGCGCCCGCCCGGTCCCGCCGGCTTCGTCGAGAAGCCCCGTTGGAAGACGGCCTCCGCGTGCGCGGGATCCACCCCGGCCCCCGTGTCGGAGACCCGCAGGACCAGTTCCGCGCCCACCGGGTCCGCGTACGCCGT
This sequence comes from Streptomyces sp. NPDC019531, assembly GCF_044903305.1. NCBI lineage: Bacteria > Bacillati > Actinomycetota > Actinomycetes > Kitasatosporales > Streptomycetaceae > Streptomyces > Streptomyces sp. NPDC019531. The sequence goes on from NZ_JBJDQL010000002.1 coordinate 100,290, forward strand.
CACCGTCACCCGCGCCGGCGCACGACCCTGCGCGGCGTCCACCGCGTTGTCGATGAGGTTGCCGAGGATCGTGACCAGGTCCCGGGCCGGGAGCGAGGGAGGAAGGAGGCCGTCGTCGAGGCGGCTCTCCTCCGACACCACCAGCTCCACGCCCCGCTCGTTGGCCTGCGCCGTCTTCCCCAGCAACAACGCCGCCAGCACCGGTTCGCCCACCGCCGCCACCACCTGGTCCGTCAGTGTCTGTGCCAGCTCCAACTCCGCCGTCGCGAAGTCCACCGCCTGTTCCGTGCGGCCCAGTTCGATCAGGGAGACGACGGTGTGCAGCCGGTTCGCCGCCTCGTGGGCCTGGGAGCGCAGCGCCTGGGTGAAGCCGCGCTCGGAGTTCAACTCGCCCATCAGGGACTGGAGTTCGGTCACATCGCGCAGGGTGACGACAGTGCCGCGCTGTTCTCCGCCGGAGACGGGGGAGGTGTTGACGACCAGGACCCGCGCCGACGTCAGATGGACCTCGTCGACCCGGGGCTCCGAGGCGAGCAGCGCACCCGTCAGCGGCGCCGGCAGCCCGAGCTCGGCCACCGAACGCCCGATCACCTCGTCCTCGGACGACACACCCAGCAGCTCCCGTCCGCCGTCGTTTATCAAGGCGACACGGTACTGCCCGTCCAGCATCAGCAACCCCTCGCGTACGGCGTGCAGGGCGGCCTGGTGGTAGTCGTGCATCCGGCTGAGCTCGGCCGCGTTCATGCCGTGGGTGTGCCGGCGCAGGCGCGCGTTGACGACGTAGGTGCCGATGGCGCCGAGCGCGAGCGCGCCGCCCGCGACGACGAGCAGGGCAGTGAGCTGGCCCTGCGCCCGCTGGCTGATCTTCTCGACCTGGATGCCGGCGCTGACCAGGCCGATGATGTGCCCCTTGTCGTCCTTGACCGGGGTGACCGCCCGCACGGAGGAGCCCAGGGTGCCGGTGTAGGTCTCCGTGAAGGTCTCGCCCTTGAGCGCGCGCTCGGTGTTGCCGAGGAAGTGCTTGCCTATCTGGTTCTTGTCGGGGTGGGTCCAGCGGATGCCCTGCGGGCTCATGATCGTGACGAAGTCGACCTCGGTGTCGGCCGTCACCCTGAGCGCGTACGGCTGGAGATCGACCGTCGGTTTCGGTGTACCGATCGCCTCCCGCACGGACGGCGAGTCCGCGACCGCCCGCGTCACCGCCCTGGCCTTGTCGCGCGCCGCAGCCTCGGCCTGGCTCCGGTCGCTGACATACGTGAACAGCGCGTATCCCGCGACGACCACGGTGATCAGCACGGCCTGCATGGCGAAGAGCTGGGCAGCCAGGCTGCGGGGTCTCGGTACCGCGGGGATGCGCATGTCGTCAGTCTGCCTCCATGGCTGATTGTGAACTAAATGAACGGAAGGGTGACCGTCCTCACAGAGCGGGAGATAGTCACGGCATTCCTTAAACAGCCCGGACGTGAGCCGCACGCCGGTCTTGCCGACGAAGACGTCAAGGAGGGCAGCCGTGGCCGCCACAACCCCCGATACGGCACGCGAGGTCAAGAAGGACCGCACGCACTATCTCTACATCGCGGTGATCGTCGCGGTAGCCCTCGGTATCACCGTCGGCCTGGTCGCGCCCGACTTCGCGGTCGAGCTGAAGCCGATCGGTACCGGCTTCGTGAACCTGATCAAGATGATGATCTCGCCGATCATCTTCTGCACGATCGTGCTCGGTATCGGATCGGTGCGGAAGGCCGCCAAGGTGGGCGCGGTCGGTGGTATCGCACTGGCCTACTTCACGGTCATGTCGCTGGTCGCGCTGGGCATCGGCCTGGTCGTCGGCAACATCCTGGAGCCGGGCACCGGCCTTGCCGTCACCGACGCCATCAAGGACGCCGGCCACGCCCAGGTCGACGCGGAGGCCAAGGACACCACCGAGTTCCTGCTCGGCATCATCCCGACCACGTTCGTCTCCGCCTTCACCGAGGGCGAGGTCCTGCAGACCCTGCTCATCGCGCTCCTGTGCGGCTTCGCGCTCCAGGCCATGGGCCCGGTCGGCCAGCCGGTCCTGCGCGGTGTCGAGCACATCCAGCGGCTCGTCTTCCGCGTCCTCGCGATGGTGATGTGGGCCGCCCCGATCGGCGCCTTCGGCGCGATGGCAGCCGTGGTCGGCTCCGCCGGTGTCGACGCCCTGAAGAGCCTCGCCGTACTGATGCTCGGCTTCTACGTCACCTGCGTCCTGTTCGTCTTCATCGTGCTCGGCACGCTGCTGCGAATCGTCGCCGGCCTGAACATCCTCACGCTCTTCAAGTACCTGAGCCGTGAGTTCCTGCTGATCCTGTCGACCTCCTCCTCCGAGTCCGCGCTGCCGCGGGTCATCGCGAAGATGGAGCACCTGGGCGTCAGCAAGCCGGTGGTCGGCATCACCATCCCGACCGGCTACTCCTTCAACCTCGACGGCACCATGATCTACATGACCATGGCGTCCCTGTTCATCGCCGACGCCATGGGTACGCCGATGTCGGTCGGCGAGCAGATCCCGCTGCTGCTCTTCCTGTTCGTCGCCTCGAAGGGCGCCGCGGGTGTGACCGGTGCCGGTATGGCGACCCTGGCCGGCGGTCTCCAGTCGCACAAGCCCGCCCTGGTGGACGGCATCGGCCTGATCGTCGGCATCGACCGCTTCATGAGTGAGGCGCGCGCCCTGACCAACTTCGCGGGCAACGCCGTCGCCACCCTCCTGATCGGCACCTGGACCAAGGAGATCGACCGCGAGCGCGTCGACCAGGTGCTCGCGGGCCACATCCCCTTCGACGAGAAGACGCTCCTCGACCACGGTGACGAGCCCGCCGCCGAGCCGAACATCCCCGAACAGGGCGGCGAGAAGGAGCTGGCCAAGACCTGAGGGCCGCGGTACCGCCACAGAGCAGGGCCGGGCCCGACCTGAACCCGGGCCCGGCTCACCCTCCCCGGGCGGCCGAGGACTCCCCCCGTAGCTCGGCCGCCCGGGTCTTGCTCACCACCGAATCAGTCGCTCAGCTTCGCCACCAGCGCGGTGGCCAGAGAGGCGGGTACGCCCGCCGCGGTCAGAGTCGTGACCGCGGCGGCGCGGCCCGCCTCTTCCGCTGCCAGCAGACCGTCGTTCACCGCCTCCATCACCGCGAACAGCATCTGCTCGTGGACGTACGCCAGCGCGGGCGCGGGCAGCGGTGAGACGAAAACGCCCTCGTCCAGGCCGCGCTGGAGCAGCTCGGTGCAGGCCGCGCGCACGGGGGCGAGCCGCTCGCGGATGCCCTGCACGGTGACGCTGCGCTGGGCGAGCGCCACCAGGATGCGATAGCGGTCGGCGACCTCCCAGACCGCGAGCACGGAGCCCGCCACGGCCTGCGCCAGGTCCTCGGCCCCCTCGCGCCCCGCCGCGTGAGCGGCCGCCACCGCCTCCACGGCACCGTCGACGAGCGTGCCGATCAGCGCCTCACGGTTCGGGAAGTGGCCGTACACGGTCCGTCGTACGACGCCCGCGGCGCGCGCGATCTGGTCCATGGACGCGTCGGGGTCGTGCAGCAGCTCGGTGAGCGCGACATCGAGGATGCGGCGGCGGTTGGCGTCGGCGCGACTGGAGTGGCCCGTGGTCATGGCCGCCATTGTGCCCCTCCCACACGGACTTGCACAGCGCTGTGCAGTAGGCGTACATTGCACAGCATTGAGCAAATGCACATCACTGTGCAAGACCGCTGAGGAAGGCCACCCCTGCCATGCGACTCGTCATGACCGAACCGGTCGAGAAGATGGAGCGCCCCTACGTCCGCCGCTGGTGGGCACTCCTCGTCCTCTGCCTCAGCCTGCTGATCATCGTGATGGCGAACACCGCCCTCACGGTCGCGGCGCCCGCCATGACCGAGGACCTCGGTCTGTCCAGCGCCGACCTCCAGTGGGTGATCGACGGCTACACCGTCCCGTACGCCGCGCTGATGCTGCTGTTCGGGGCGATCGGCGACAAGTACAGCCGCCGCGGTGCCCTTCTGCTCGGGCTCGGCGTGTTCGGCGGCGGCGCGGTCTTCGGCTCCTTCGCCGACAGCGCCACGACCGTCATCGCGGCCCGCGCCGTGATGGGTTTCGGCGCCGCCATGATCATGCCGGCGACGCTGTCCCTGCTCGCCGCGACCTTCCCGCGCGGTGAGCGCGCCAAGGCGATCACCGTGTGGACCGCCACCTCGGGTGTGGCGATCGCGGCCGGTCCGCTGGTCGCGGGCGCGCTCCTTGAGAACCACGCCTGGACCTCGACGTTCCTGATCAACGTCCCGATCGCGGCCGTCGCGATCGTCGCCGCCCTCGTCCTCGTCCCGCCGTCCAGGGCCGCCAGGCACGGCCGTATCGACTACGTCGGCGGACTGCTGTCGGTCGGGTGGATCGGCGCGCTGGTCTACATGATCATCGAGGGCCCGCACTTCGGCTGGCACGCCAAGGCGCTCACGGCCGCGGTGGTGGCGGCCGTCGGCCTGGTGCTCTTCGTGGTGTGGGAGCTGCGCCACCCGCGCCCCGTCGTCGACGTCCGCCGCTTCACCGACCGCGGCTTCGCGGGCTCCAACCTCGCCGTCGCCCTGTTCTTCCTGGCCGTCTTCGGCGCCTTCTACTACCTCACCCAGCACCTCCAGTTCGTCCTCGGCTACAGCGCCCTGGAAACCGGCCTGCGCATGCTCCCCCTCGCCGGCGCGGTCTTCGTCGGGTCGGCCCTGACCGGCTTCCTCACCCCGCGGGTCGGCATGAAGTGGACGGTCACCGCGGGCATGGTCGGCGGCACGGCGGCCCTCGCACTGCTCACCCAGGTCGACGCGGGTTCGACGTACGGCGATTTCGTGGCGCCTTTGCTGGTGCTGGGTCTGGCGATCGGTCTCGCCCTCTCGCCCGCCACGGATGCGATCATGGGCGCCTTCCCCGAGTCCGAACTGGGCGTCGGCGGCGCGGTGAACGACACCTCGATCGAACTCGGCGGCTCGCTGGGCATCGCGATCCTGGGCTCGCTGCTGGCGACGTCGTACTCCGGCCACCTCTCCGACGCCACCGCCGGGAGCAAGCTCCCTGCCTCGACGTTGGATGCGGCACAGGACTCCGTCGGCGCCGGGTACACGGTCGCGCAGGGCATCGGCGAGCAGGCCCAGCAGCTCGCGGCGCGGGCCGCGAAGGCCACGGACCCGCAGCAGGCGGCCCAGTTGAAGGCACAGGCCGGGCAACTGGCCTCCGGCGCCCAGCAGATGGCGGACGCGGTCGGCTCGTCCTTCTCGGACGCGGTGGCGCACACGAGCCTGATCGGGGCGATCGTGCTGGGCGTCGGGACGGTTCTGGTGGCCGTGCTGCTGCCCGGCCGGAAGTCCGCCGAACCGGCTCCGCGGGCCGAGGAGGAGAAGGAACTGGCCGGCACCCGCTGACTCACCGAACTCTTACCCGGTCCCACTAGCGTGCCGTCCCCGGACGGCACGCTTTTTTCATCGGAGGCACACGGGGGATGAAGATCGACTGGGACCGGCGGACCTGTGCGCGCCGCGGCCATGTGACGTACGCGCCGGACGAACCCCGCCTGCGGGAGCGGCTGCTCGCCGAGACCGCGCTCGGAGCGGCCTGGCGGTGCCTGCGCTGCGGCGACTTCGCCCTCGGCGACCCGCACGGCTCGGGACCCGCGGACCACGCACCGCTGGTGCCGCGCGGCAAAGTACTGCGGGACCTGTTCGTCCTTCGCTTCCTCGCGGTCGAGCGGGCGGTGCGCGGGGTGTTCATCGTGCTGGCCGCGGTGGCGGTGTGGAAGTTCAGCAACAGCCAGGACGCGGTGCGCAGGCTCTTCGACGAGTATCTGGACGTCTTCCGCCCGGTGTTCAAGCACTTCCACTACGACCTCGACCACTCACCGATCGTCGACACCGTCCAGAAGACCTTCGGCTACGAACACAACACGCTGCTCCTGGTGGCGGTGTTGCTGCTGGCCTACGCCCTGATCGAACTCGTCGAGGCGGTCGGCCTCTGGTACGCCAGGCGCTGGGCGGAGTACCTGACGGTGGTCGCGACCGCCGCCTTCCTCCCTCTGGAGATCTACGAACTCACCGAACGCATCAGCTGGTTGAAGATCGGCACGCTGGTGCTGAACGTGCTCGCGGTCCTCTACATCCTCCTCGCCAAGCGCCTGTTCGGCCTCCGCGGTGGCCACCGCGCCTTCGAGGAGGAACGGCAGAGCGCGTCCCTGCTGGAGGTCGAGGAGGCGGCGAAGGTGCCCGCCTAGACCGCCGGCGCGGTCACCTGTGGGTGCCGAAGTACGTGGCGGCCGCGTCGACGAAGCGGTCGTGCGCCGCGCGTGCCGTGTCCTGGGCCGCGGTGAGCCGCTCGGTGCTCGTCGCGGCGTCGACCATGTCGTAGGTGGCGACGACCATCGCCTGCGCGGTGGCGTGGACGGCCGGGTCCGGCACGAGGAGCCGGAGGGTGACCAGGGGCGGGTGATGGCGGAACGGGTGGCGTGGGAGCCGGCCCGCAGGTCCTCCGGTTCGGCTTCGCCGGCCCCGCACAGTTTCGCCTCCCCGCGCATCCACAGGGCCCTGCGGTGGTCGGAGCCGGCGGCGGCGAGGGTCGTCACCGCGTCGAGCCGCTCGCGGCGCAACTGCTCGGCCGCGGTCGCGCGTTCGGCCCGGCCTGCCGACAGGTGCTGGAAGGTGCCGGTGACGATCGCTCCGAGGAGCGTGCCGGCGACGGCGAGGAGGGTGGCGATCACCGAGTGCTCCCCGCGGGGGACCCTGCGGGCTCGGCCCAAGGGTCCGTGATCTCCCGCAGCAGGGTCAGTGCCTCACGCAGCTGCTTCATGCGGCGTTTGCCGAGGTGGGCCTCCCACTCCTTCTCCACCTCCGCGACCACCCCGTCGGCGACCTCCTTCGCCGCCCACGCCTTCGCCGCGCCGCGCACCAGCCGGGCCCGTTTGTCGGTCGGGTCCGGGACGCGGGTGACATAGCCCGTCTTCTCCAGCTGGTCGACCAGGAAGCCGGCGGTCTGCTTGGTGATCTGGGCCTGCTCGGCCAGTTCCGTGAGCCGCGTGCCGTCGGGGCCGATCCGCTGCATGACCCGGGCCTGGGCGGGCGTGAAGTCGTCGAACCCGGCATCTGCGAGCGCGGCGAAGATGCGGTTCTCCAGGGCCCGGTACGGGAGGAACAGGAGCACACCCGTGTTGAGCTCGCTCTCCGCCACCATCGTCGACGCTCCCTCGCACTGCTTGACATTGGTCAGAACCTCTGACTACTTTAGTCAGGGAAGCTTACCACTTGAGTAGGTGATGCCCGTGGGTGCCGTATCAGACGCAGTGCTGGACACCGACGAGCTCTGGCAGATCGTCGACCGGGAGCGGGCGAGCCTGGCCGACCTGCTGGAGCGCCTCGGCCCCGAGGAGTGGGAGACGCGCACACGCTGCGGGGACTGGCGGGTGCGGGACGTGGCCGCGCATCTGACCGTCGCGGCGCGCTTCTCCCACGGCCAGGTCGTACGGGAGATGCTCCGGGCCCGCGGCGACTGGAACCGCATGATCCACGACTCCGCGGTCCGCGAGGCCGGGCTGCCGGTCACCGCGATCGTCGCCAACCTGCGCTCGATCATCGGCTCCCGCCGCCTCGCGCCGACCACCTCACCCCGCGAACCCCTCCTCGACCTCCTCGTCCACGGCCAGGACATCGCCCTCGCCCTCGGCCGTGAGCGCGCGGTGCCTCCGGAGGCCGCCCGGGACGCCGCTGACCGGGTGTGGACCATGCGGTTCCCGCCGCGCCCCTGGCCGCTGCCGAAGGCACGGCTAACCGCCACCGACATCGAGTGGACACGCGGGGAGGGCGAGGAGGTCCGCGGCCCGATCACCTCCCTGCTCCTGCTGCTCACCGGCCGCCCGGAGGCGGCCCGGGAGTACGCCGAGCGTGCCGGGAAGCCGTGGACGGGGGGCACGGCTTCCCGGTGACGCGGGGCGGGGCGTGGTGTCGGAAGGTCGCGGCCCCTGGTGTGCGCCGGTGGCGGATCCCAGGGCTGGGCCGGGCCGGGTGGCACTCCTCGCGCGTCTTCCGGCCGGCGGTATGCCGCGCAGGCGCGTTTCCGGTCGGTGTCCTGACGGGTTCACGTGTCGCGGCCGGTGTCCTGACGGTTTCAGGTGGGCCGGCCGGGGTCCTCGCGGCCTCACGTGGTCCGGCCGGCACCAAGGAGCTGGTCCGCCGGGCCGTACTGATCGCCGCCGAACGCGAGGCGGCCCGCACGGAGTCGGCGGACTTCCGCGAGGCCCTCGACGAACTCCTCTGCGGACCGGTGAGGATGTCGAGGGCGAGGACGAGAGCGGCCCGCGCTTCCACGGCGGCGTGTACCCGGCCCCGGCCGCCGGTTCCCCGGAATGCCCCCGGGCCACTACGACGCGCCCCTGCGCTGACTCCCGGCCGAGGGAAATCCGGGCTCGGCCGCGAATACGGACTCCGCCTGGCGCTTTCCCTCACCGTAACGGGAATCGAGGAATTCGGGTCCACCATCGACGTCTTGGCTCGGGGTGCAGCAGACCTGGTCGACGACGTCGATCGTGCTGACCTCTCCGCTGCAGCGCAGAACCGCTCTCTTGCCTTGACGTCGGCGTCAAGGACTAGGTTCGTACGTATGCGAATCGGCGAGCTGGCCGCACGGGCCGGGACCACGACGCGGGCGCTGCGGTACTACGAGGCGCGCGGCCTGTTGCCCGACCGTCGGGCCGAGAACGGGTACCGGAGTTACGACGAGAGCGACCTGAAGCTGCTCCGGCAGATCAGGACGCTCCAGGACTTCGGGTTCGACCTGGAGGAGACGCGGCCCTTCGTGGAGTGTCTGCGGTCCGGGCATCCGGAGGGTGACACCTGTCCCGCGTCGATCGATGTCTACCGGCGCAAGCTGGACGAACTCGACTCCCTGATCGGGGAGTTGCAGGCGATACGGGCGAAGATCGGGGTGCGGCTGGCCACGGTCGACGGCGCGGATCCGTTGTGCGAACTGGGAGGACAGGAACTGTGATCAAGGCAGCGGGTGTGGCCGAGGTGACGGACGCGGACTTCGAGACGGAGGTGATCGGCTCGGAGCTGCCGGTACTGGTGGAGTTCACCGCCGACTGGTGCCCGCCGTGCCGGCAGATGGGGCCGGTGCTCACGGCTCTGGCCTCGGAGGAGGGCGAGCGGCTCAAGGTGGTCCAACTGGACGTCGACACCAACCCTCTGACCACCAACGCCTACAAGGTGCTGTCGATGCCGACCTTCATGGTGTTCCGCGACGGCGAGCCGGTGCGCTCGATGGTGGGGGCGAGGGCCAAGCGGCGGCTCCTGGAGGAGCTGGCGGACGTACTGTGACCTGACGGAATACGAAGAAATCCCCCGAGCAATTGTGCTCGGGGGATTTCTTTTGGTATATTCAATGATTCGCGACTTCATAAAGATTGAGTCGCAAAGAAGCTCAGTAGGCACAGTGTATATGGGCGGGAGTGGAATTGTCAAACACCGGTTTGCCAGACCATGAAATCCGGCGCGAACAGGAATTCATCGACGACCTGTACGCGCGCGTGGACGCCCTGCGGGGCCACACCGAGACGTCGGTCACCGACGCGCTCGCCCAGGGCAACACCCCCATGCAGGCTCGCCTTGAGCGGGACATCCTGGTCGCCGAGCGCTCCGGGCTGCTGGCCGCGCTGAACGCGGTCGACGGCTCGCTCTGCTTCGGCCGGATCGACCTCACCTCGGGTCTCACCCATCACATCGGCCGGATCGGTCTGCGCACCGACGACGCCGAAAGCACCCCGGTCCTCATCGACTGGCGGGCCGAGGTCGCCCGCCCCTTCTACCTGGCCACCGGCCACACCCCGATGGGCCTGCGCCGCCGTCGGCACATCGGCACCGAGGGCCGCCGGGTGACCGACCTGCACGACGAGATCCTCGACCTGGGCGACCAGGAACGGACCGGCCACGAGGACCCGACCGGGGACGCCGTGCTGCTCGCCGCGCTGAACTCCGCGCGCACCGGCCGCATGAGCGACATCGTGCAGACCATCCAGGCCGAGCAGGACGAGATCATCCGCGCGCCCCATCGCGGGGTGCTGGTGGTCGAGGGCGGCCCGGGGACGGGAAAGACGGCCGTGGCCCTGCACCGGGCCGCCTATCTCCTCTACGAACACCGGGAACTGCTCGCCAAGCGGGCCGTGCTGATCGTGGGCCCCAACCCCGCCTTCCTCGGCTACATCGGCGAGGTGCTGCCCTCGCTGGGCGAGACCGGAGTGCTGCTCGCCACGGTCGGCGAGCTCTTTCCCGGCGTGAGGGCGACGGCGACCGACAGCCGCGCGGCCGCCGCCGTGAAGGGCCGGGCCGCCATGGCGGACGTCCTCGCCGACGCCGTACGCGACTGGCAGGCGCTGCCCGACCCGGTGATCGCGATCGAGCACGACCGTGAGGTCCTGATGCTCGACGACGGACTGGTGAAGGTCGCCCGCGAGCGCACCCGGGCCGCCCGGCTGCCGCACAACGTGGCCCGCGAGCACTTCGAGGGTCACATCCTCAACACGCTCACCGAGCTGTACGCCGAGCGGGTCGGCACCGACCCCTACGACGGCAGCAGCCTTCTCGACGCGAGCGACATCACCCAGATCCGCGACGAGATCGCCGAGAACCGCGAAGTATGGGCCGCCATCGACCAGTTGTGGCCGCGGCTGACCCCGCAGCGGCTGGTCGCGGACTTCCTCGCCGATCCCGTCGGCTACCTCCCCGACGAGGACGCGGCCGCCATCCGCCGCCCGGTGACCCGGGGGTGGACCGTGTCGGACGTACCGCTGCTCGACGAGGCGGCCGAACTCCTCGGCGTCGACGAGCGGGTGGCGCGGGCGCTGGCCGAGCGCGAGCGGGAGACACAGATCGCGTACGCGCAGGGGGTGCTCGACGTGTCGTACGCCTCGCGGACCTACGAGTTCGAGGACAAGGACGAGGAGGACTCCGAGGTCCTGTCCGCGCACGACATCATCGACGCCGAGCGGTTCGCCGAGCGGCAGGAGGAGGACGACCACCGCAGCGCCGCCGAGCGCGCGGCGGCCGACCGCACCTGGGCGTTCGGGCACATCATCGTCGACGAGGCGCAGGAACTGTCGCCGATGGCCTGGCGACTGCTCATGCGGCGCAGCCCGACCCGCTCCATGACCCTGGTCGGCGACCCGGCACAGACCGCGGAGGCGGCGGGCGTCGGATCGTGGGAGCGCATCCTGGAGCCGTACGTCGAGGACCGCTGGGAGCACACCCGGCTGGGCGTCAACTACCGCACCCCCGCCGAGATCATGGACCTCGCGGCAGCCGTCGTACGCGCGGAGAATCCCGACTTCGAACCCCCGAGTTCGGTCCGTTCGACCGGAGTACGGCCATGGGTGCGCGCCACCGACGACCTGCCCGGCGCGGTCGCCGAGGCGGTGAAGGAGCTGACCCCCGCCGAGGGACGGCTCGCGGTCATCGCCCCGCGCCATCTGCACCGCAGGCTGGCGGCCCGGCTCGACGGGGTGACGGCGGGCGCGGAACCGGACCTGACGCGGACCGTCGTACTCCTCGATCCCCGGCAGTCGAAGGGGCTCGAATTCGACTCGGTGCTCGTGGTCGAGCCGGGGCTGTACAGCACGAGCGACCTCTATGTGGCGCTGACCCGGGCGACCCAGCGGCTGGGGGTGCTGCACACGGGCCGGCTGCCGAAGGCGCTGGTCACCACCTGAGCATCAGACGCCGGAGGGGCTGAGATCAGCCCCTCCGGCGTCCGGGACTCCTACGCCGGCCGCAGCCACACCGTCGCCAGGGGCGGGAGCGTGAGCTGGATGCTGGCCGGGCGGCCGTGCCAGCCCTGGGGTTCCGGTTTCACGATGTCGGGGTTGGTGATGTCGCCGCCGCCGTACTTGGCCGTGTCCGTGTTCAGGGACTCCAGCCAGGCCGGGATGTCGTCGGGGGCGCCCAGGCGGTAGTTGTGGCGGATCACCGGGGAGAGGTTGGAGACCGCGAGGAGAGGGGTGCCCTCCGCGTCGTAGCGCAGGAAGGCGAAGACGTTGTCCTCGGACGCGTCGCCCACGATCCACTGGAAGCCCGACGGGTCGATGTCGCGCTGCCACAGCGCCGGTGTGTGGCGGTAGACGACGTTCAGGTCGCGGACCAGGTCGCGCACGCCCCGGTGGTCGGCCTCGGCGCCGTACGCCGGGTCGAGGAGCCACCAGTCCGGGCCGTGCGCCTCGGACCACTCCGCGCCCTGGGCGAACTCCTGGCCCATGAAGAGGAGTTGCTTTCCCGGATGGGCCCACATGAAGGCCAGATACGCCCGCAGGTTGGCCCGCTGCTGCCACCAGTCGCCCGGCATCTTCGACACCAGTGAGCGTTTGCCGTGCACGACCTCGTCGTGGGAGATGGGCAGGACGTAGTTCTCGCTGTACGCGTACACCATCGAGAACGTCATCTCGTGGTGGTGGTACTTGCGGTGCACCGGCTCGTGGCTCATGTAGCCCAGGGAGTCGTGCATCCAGCCCATGTTCCACTTCAGGCCGAAGCCGAGGCCCCCGAAGCCGCCCGGACCCATGTGGTGGGTCGCGCGGGTCACACCGTCCCAGGCGGTCGACTCCTCCGCGATCGTGACCACACCGGGGACCCGGCGGTACACCGTCGCGTTCATCTCCTGCAGGAAGTCCACCGCGTCCAGGTTCTCCCGGCCACCGTGCACGTTCGGGACCCACTGTCCCGGCTCACGCGAGTAGTCGAGGTAGAGCATCGAGGCCACCGCGTCCACGCGCAGACCATCGATGTGGAACTCCTCGCACCAGTAGATGGCGTTCGCGACCAGGAAGTTGCGCACCTCCCGGCGGCCGTAGTCGAACTCCAGCGTGCCCCAGTCGGGGTGGGCCGCGCGGAGCGGGTCCTCGTGCTCGTACAGGGTGCGGCCGTCGAACTCGGCCAACGCCCAGTCGTCGCGCGGGAAGTGCGCGGGCACCCAGTCCATCAGTACGCCGATACCGGCCTGGTGGAGCGCGTCCACCAGGTACTTGAAGTCGTCCGGGGTGCCCAGACGTGCCGTCGGCGCGTAGAAACCGGTGACCTGGTAGCCCCAGGAGCCGCCGAAGGGGTGCTCGGCGACCGGCATCAGCTCGACGTGGGTGAAGCCCAGGTCCTTGACGTAGGCCGGGAGCTGGTCGGCGAGTTGACGGTATGTCAGGCCCGGGCGCCAGGAGGGCAGATGGACCTCGTACACCGAGAAGGGGGCCTCATGGGCCGGGGCGCCCTCCGCGCGACGAGACAGCCACTCCTCGTCCCCCCACTCGTGGTGCGAGGCGTGGACGATCGAGGAGGTGTTGGGCGGCACCTCCGTACGGCGGGCCAGCGGGTCCGCGCGCAGGGTCTTCGAGCCGTCGGGGCGGGTGATCTCGAACTTGTACAGCTCGCCCTCGCCGACCCCGGGCACGAACAGCTCCCAGACACCGGTGGAGCCGAGCGAACGCATCGCGAAAGCCGACCCGTCCCAGAAGTTGAAGGTGCCGGCCACCCGCACCCCGCGCGCGTTCGGCGCCCACACCGTGAACCGGGTGCCGGCCACGCCCTGGTGGGTCATCGGCCGCGCCCCCAACGCCGTCCAGAGCTGCTCGTGCCGGCCCTCGCCGATCAGATGCAGGTCGAGGTCGCCGAGCGCGGGCAGGAAGGCGTAGGCGTCCTCGGTGTCCTGGGCCGAGCCCTCGTACGCCACGAGGAGGCGGTAGGCCGGGACCTCGCTCAGGGGGAGCAGGCCCGAGAAGAAGCCGCCCCCGTCGTCCTGCAGCTCGGCCCGGAGTGTTCCGGCGACGACGGTGACGGACAGGGCGTAGGGCCTGAAGACACGGAAGGCCACCCCGCCGGGTACGAGGTGGGCACCGAGCACCGAGTGCGGGGCGTGATGGGTACCGGCGAGGAGCCGGTCGCGGTCACCGGCGGGTACTTCCGCAGACGCGGCCGGGACCGGTGCAGGTGCCGGGGCCGCGACCTTCTTCGCCTTCGCGGTGCTCTTCTTCGCGGCGGCCTTCTTGGCGACAGCCTTGGTGACGGTCTTCTTCGCCACCGCCTTCTTGGCCACTGCCTTCTTCTCTGTCGCCTTCTTCGCCGCCTTCTCGGGCGCGGTCGCCTTCTCCGCGGCCTTCTTCATGCTCTTCGCCGCTTTCACGGCCTTCTTCTTCGGATCCGAACCGCTGGGGGTGGGCGGGGTCACGTGCGGTGCCTCCTAGGCGAAGGTCGGGTCAGATCGGGTCGGTTGTCGCGTACCGCGCCACCGCGGCCATCGGCACCTGGAGCCAGTCCGGCCGGTGCCGGGCCTCGTAGACGACTTCGTATATCGCCTTGTCGGTCTCGTACGCGCGCAGCAGCACCGGATCGGTCCGCGGGTCCACACCGCTGACCTCGGCGTATCCGGAGCAGTACGCGGCCCGGCAGGTCTCGGCCCAGCCCGGCACCGGAAGGTCGGTCGAGTGCGCGGCGTAGTCGAAGGAGCGCAGCATCCCCGCGATGTCCCGGGCGGTGGGCTGCGGCAGCCGGCGTTCGGTGAGCGGCTTGGACGGCTCGCCCTCGAAGTCGATCAGCGACCACTGCCCGGAGGGCGAGCGCAGACACTGACCGAGGTGCAGATCGCCATGGATGCGCTGGGCGGTCCAGGTGCTGTCCTCGGCGGCAAGATCGCCCAGCGCGGTGAACGCGGAGTGCAGGCCCGGCGCGTACGGGCGTAGCGCCGGCACCGCCTGTACGGCCGCCTCCAGCCGTTCGATCATGCCGTCGACCAGCAGTTGCAGCTGCTGATGTCCGAGCGTCACGGTCGGCAGCGCCCGGGCGAGCGCGGTGTGCACCTCGGCGGTGGCCCGCCCGAGGGCGTGTGCCTCCGCGCCGAAGTCCTCGCCCTTGGCCAGCTCCCGGAGCGCCAGCTCCCAGCCGTCGGACGCGCCCTGCACGAAGGGCTGGAGGACACCCAGGGTGTACGGCTCTCCCGCCAGCTCCGCGCGCAGCCACCCGGTCGGCGCGGGCACCCGGGGGCAGCCCTCCCGCGCCAGCGCCAGCGGCAGCTCCAGGTCGGGGTTGACGCCGGGCACGATCCGGCGCAACAGCTTCAGAATGAACGTATCTCCATAGACGATCGACGAGTTGGACTGCTCGGCGGTCATCACCCGGGCCACCAGTCCGTCCCGGATCTCCTGGCCCGGGTCCCGCTCGAAACGCAGCCCGCCGATCCGGGCTCCGGTGCGGATCGCCTCCAGGAGCAGTTCGGCGGGCAGGGGGTCGTGGAGGGCGTCGTACGCGGTACGGCCGTTGAGCGGGCCCTCCTCGACATGGCCGATCAGCGCGGGCGCCAGCCGGGGCGGCAGCGCCTCGCGCACGCCTATGAGGAGCTGATAGCAGTCCCCGGGGTGCGGCGGGGCGCCCACGGTGAGCGGCTGGTGGGCGCGGAGCAGCAGGTGGTACAGGCCGAGCCTGGCCGTGGGCGGCAGCAGTTCGGTGGCCGCCACCAGCGAGAACCCGGTGACCGGCCGTCCTTTGCCCGCGAACCAGCGCTGCCTCGGTAGCCACTCGCGCAGGAGTGGATCGAGTGAGGCGAGGAGGCCGGGACTTGTCGTGGCGGTACGGGTGACGGCTTCCGACATGGCGTGGCGTCCTTTCCCCGGGCTGGCTGGTCGGGGTGTTACTGATGCGTGCCCCGGGCGGGGCGGTGGAAACCGCCCCGCCCGGGGCGGCTAGGCGGCGTCCTTGCGCAGTCTGAACCAGTAGAAGCCGTGTCCGCCGAGGGTCAGCAGATACGGCAGATCACCGATGGCCGGGAAGCGCACCCCTCCGAACAGCTCGACCGGGTGCCGTCCGTTGAAGGCGCTCAGGTCCAGCTCCGTGGGCTGCGCGAACCGGGAGAAGTTGTGCACGCACAGCACCAGATCGTCCTCGTACTCCCGCAGGAAGGCCAGGACCGCGGGGTTGGAGGACGGCAGCTCGGTGAACGATCCCAGACCGAAGGCCAGGTTCTGCTTGCGGATCTCGATCATCCGGCGGGTCCAGTGCAGCAACGACGACGGCGACGCCATCGACGCCTCGACATTGGCGACCTGGTAGCCGTAGACCGGGTCCATGATGGTCGGCAGGAACAGCCGCCCGGGGTCACAGGACGAAAAACCCGCGTTACGGTCCGGTGTCCACTGCATGGGGGTGCGTACGGCGTCGCGGTCGCCCAGCCAGATGTTGTCGCCCATGCCGATCTCGTCGCCGTAGTAGAGGATCGGCGAGCCGGGCAGGGAGAGCAGGAGCGCGGTGAAGAGCTCGATCTGGTTGCGGTCGTTGTCGAGGAGTGGGGCGAGGCGGCGGCGGATGCCGATGTTGGCGCGCATACGCGGGTCTTTCGCGTATTCGGCCCACATGTAGTCGCGTTCCTCGTCGGTGACCATTTCGAGGGTGAGCTCGTCGTGGTTGCGCAGGAAGATGCCCCACTGGCAGTTGGAGGGGATCGCCGGGGTCTTGGCGAGGATCTCCGAGACCGGGTAGCGGGATTCACGGCGGACCGCCATGAAGATGCGGGGCATCACCGGGAAGTGGAACGCCATGTGGCACTCGTCGCCACCGGACTCGTAGTCGCCGAAGTAGTCGACGACGTCCTCCGGCCACTGGTTCGCCTCCGCCAGCACCACCGTGTCCGGGTAGGAGGCGTCGATCTCCTTGCGGACCCGCTTGAGGAACTCGTGGGTCGCCGGAAGGTTTTCGCAGTTGGTGCCTTCCTCCTGGTACAGATACGGCACCGCGTCCAGGCGGAAGCCGTCGATGCCCAGGTCCAGCCAGAAGCGGAGGGCGGAGATCATCTCGTCCTGGACCGCCGGGTTCTCGTAGTTGAGGTCCGGCTGGTGGGAGAAGAAGCGGTGCCAGAAGTACTGCTTGCGGACCGGGTCGAAGGTCCAGTTGGAGGCCTCGGTGTCGACGAAGATGATCCGCGCGTCCTGGTACTGCTTGTCGTCGTCCGCCCAGACGTAGTAGTCGCCGTAGGGGCCGTCGGGGTTGGCGCGGGACTCCTGGAACCACGGGTGCTGGTCGCTGGTGTGGTTCATGACGAAGTCGATGATGACGCGCATGCCGCGCTGGTGGGCGGCGTCGACGAACTCCACGAAGTCGGCGAGGTCACCGAACTCCGGCAGGACGGCGGTGTAGTCGGAGACGTCGTAGCCGCCGTCCCTGAGCGGTGACTTGAAGAACGGCGGCAGCCACAGGCAGTCGATGCCCAGCCACTGGAGATAGTCCAGCTTGGCGGTGATGCCCTTGAGGTCGCCGACACCGTCGCCGTTGCTGTCCTGGAAGGAGCGGACCAGCACCTCGTAGAAGACGGCTCGTTTGAACCAGTCTGGGTCGCGGTCCTTGGCGGGGGTGTCCTCGAAGGTGTCCGGGACCGGCTCGTTGACGATCATGTTGTGGGTGACCCTCCGATCTGCGGGGTGGACGGTCGCAGGACGGTGAGGATGTGCGCGGGGCGAGTGCCCGGTTCGAGACGCACGTAGTTCGCCCTGCCCCAGTGATAGGTCTCGCCGGTGAGCTCGTCGCGCACCGGCACCGACTCGTGCCATTCCAGGCCGAGTTGCGGCATGTCCAACGAGACCGTCGCCTCCTGGGTGTGGTGCGGGTCGAGGTTCACGACCACCAGAACCGTGTTCGAACCGCTCCGCTTCGAGTACGCGATCACCTCGTCCTTGTCCGCGTGGTGGAAGTGGAGATCGCGCAACTGCCGCAGAGCCGGGCTGGCCCGCCTGATCGTGTTGAGCTGGGTGATGAGGGGGGCGAGGGTGTCGGCGGTGTCCCAGTTCCGGGGTTTGAGCTGGTACTTCTCGGAGTCGAGGTATTCCTCGCTGCCCGAGCGCAGCGGGGTGTTCTCGGCGAGTTCGTAGCCGGAGTAGATGCCCCAGGTCGGCGACAGGGTCGCGGCCAGCACGGCCCGCAGCGCGAAGGCCGGCCGGCCACCCTGCTGGAGGAACTCGTGGAGGATGTCGGGGGTGTTGGCGAAGAAGTTCGGCCGCATGTAGGAGGCCGCCTCACCCGACAGCTCGGTGAGGTAGTCGGTGAGTTCTTCCTTGGTGGTGCGCCAGGTGAAGTAGGTGTAGGACTGCTGGAAGCCGATCTGGGCCAGGGTGTGCATCATCGCCGGGCGGGTGAACGCCTCGGCCAAGAAGATCACGTCGGGGTCGGTGGCGTTGATGCCGGCGATCACCCGCTCCCAGAACACGACCGGTTTGGTGTGCGGGTTGTCGACCCGGAAGATCCGCACGCCGTGGTCCATCCAGTGCCGCAGCACCCGGCTGGTCTCGGCGACCAGGCCGTCCAGGTCGGCGTCGAAGGCGATCGGGTAGATGTCCTGGTACTTCTTCGGCGGGTTCTCCGCATAGGCGATGGTGCCGTCCGCACGGTGGTGGAACCACTCCGGGTGCTTGTGCACCCAGGGGTGGTCCGGGGAGCACTGCAGGGCGAAGTCAAGCGCGACCTCCAGCTGCTGCTTTCCCGCTTCCCGGACGAACCAGTCGAAGTCCTCCAGGGTGCCCAGGTCCGGATGGACCGCGTCATGGCCGCCCTCGGCGGAGCCGATCGCCCACGGCACACCGACATCGTCGGGCCCGGCCGACAGGGTGTTGTTGCGGCCCTTGCGGAAGGTCGTCCCGATCGGATGGATCGGCGGCAGGTAGACCACGTCGAAGCCCATCGCCGCGATCGCCGCCAGCCTGCGGGCCGCGCTGCGGAACGTGCCGTGCGGCCGCTGCGGAGTGCCCTCCGAGCGGGGGAAGAACTCGTACCACGAACCGAACAACGCCCGCTCCCGCTCCACCAGCAGCGGCAACGTCCGGGACGCCGTGATCAACTCCCGCAACGGATACCGCGCCAGGACCTCGTCCACCTCCGGCGTCAATGCGGCGGCGAGACGGGCGGCGGCGGGGCGGGACTCGTCCCTGAGCGTCTCGACGGCGGTGCGCAGGACCTGGCGTTTGCCCTTCTTCGGGACTCCGTCCGCGGCCCGCTCGTACAGCCGCGCGCCGTCCTCCAGGACCAGGTCGGTGTCCATGCCCGCCGGGATCTTGATCTGGGCGTGGTGCCGCCAGGTCGTGATGGGGTCGCCCCAGGCTTCGACGGTGAAGGTCCAGTCGCCCGGCGCGCCGGCGGTGACCTCGGCGCCCCAGCGGTCGGTGCCCGGGGCCAGCTCCCGCATCGGCGTCCATGGTCCGGCGCGGCCTTCCGGGTCCTTCAGTACGACATTGGCGGCGACCGCGTCATGGCCCTCACGGAACACGGTGGCCGAGATCTCGAACGTCTCGCCGGTGACCGCCTTGGCGGGCCGGCGGCCGTTCTGGACGACGGGGCGGACGTCCAGGACGGGTATGCGACCGACGGCCGTGGTCACTTCCGCCGCCGCGGAGGGTCGCTCCTGGGGCGGCGGTCCGGCGCTGTCGGGGCGCGTGGGGGGTGCTTCGGTGCTGGACGTCGGGGGTGCTGACGAGTGGTGCGTGGCGGGCATGACCGCTCCTGTCCGCATCAACTTCGGGTGGGCGGATGGATGTGGGGAGGGGGGTCCTGCGGGGCGTACCGTGAACCTACCTGAGCCGTGTACCGGAGGAGCCTTCCCACCCTATTCGGGTGGGCAATCCGGCACTTTGTTAACTACTCACGCGTATATCCACGCACAAGACCGGCCCCGTTCGGACAAACGGGGCCGGTGTGCGGACACTGTCACCGAGACACCGGTACCCGCAGGAGTTTGTTCGGTGAACCGAGCCCCGGGCCGGAGACTTTCCCGGAAGTCGCCATGGCCGCAAGTGCCTTGGCCACTTGGGCCGGAGTGGCCTTCGGGTGGTCGGCGAGGTACAGCGCGGCGGCACCCGCGGCGTGCGGGGTCGCCATCGACGTCCCGGAATAGGTCGCCCTGGCGGTGTCGCTGGTGATCCCCGCCGAGGTGATCGACACACCTGGCGCGAACAGGTCCAGTGCCGAGCCGTAGTTGGAGAAGCCCGCCCGCGTGTCCTTGGCGTCGGTCGCGCCGACGGTGATCGCCTGCGGTACGTCGGCGGGCGAGTAGAGCCCGGCCGGCAGTCCGTCGTTGCCCGCGGCGACCGTGTAGGTCACCCCGGACGCGATGGAGTTGCGTACGGCGGCGTCCAGTTGGGCGTTGTGGTAGCCGCCCAGGCTGAGATTGGCGACCGCCGGCTTCCGCGCGTTCCTCGTCACCCAGTCGATACCGGCGATGACCTGGGCGGTCGTGCCCGATCCTGCGTTGTCGAGGACACGTACGGAGACCACCTTGGACCGCTTCGCCACGCCGTACCCGGTTCCGGCGACGGTGGCCGCCACATGGGTGCCGTGGCCGTTGCCGTCGCCCGCGGACCGGTCGCCCCCGACGAAGTCCCAGCCGTAACTCGCCCGGCCCCCGAAGTCCTTGTGGGAGATCCGGATGCCGGTGTCGATGACGTACACCGTCGCCCCGGCGCCCGCCGACTCCGGCCCGGTGTAGGACCTGTCCAGCGGCAGCCTCGGCTGGTCGACGCGGTCCAGGCCCCAGGACGGCGGGTTCTTCTGGGTGTGCTCCAGTGTCACCCGGGTGTCCTGGACCACGGAGGCGACCTGGGGGTCCGCCGCGAGCTGTCCGGCCTGTCTCTCATCGGCCCTGACCGCGTAGCCGTTGAGTACCGTGCCGTAGGTATGGCTGATTCTCGCCCCGTACCTCTCGGCGAGGCTCTTTCCCGTCGCCGACGGAGCCTTCGTTCCCCCCTTGAGTGTCACCAGGTAACTCCCGCTGACGGAACCGGGCTCTCCGGCGCCGAGTATCCGCCCCTGAGGTGCGGCGTGCGCGGGCAGGGTGATGGCCGAAAGCGCGGCGGCACAGCTCACCGCGGTCAGGCCCCCCACCCAGCGCAGACGCCGATTGCGCGTCCGTGCCATGACTTGAGTTCCCCTCCTCGACTCGGCATACGGCTGCCGCGGTCCGTCGGGTGCACCCCGCGTCGGCCGGTACGCCACAGGCAGCCTCTCGTGCGGTGTGAAGCACCACAAGGACGCCTGCGGGGGCGGAATCGGCCATATCAGCCATGGGGGACGTGTGGGGGTTGCGGTGTTTTCCGGACCGGCCTGGGCACAATCAGCCCGTCCGGCGGTTGAGGACGAGGCCGTTCAGGCCGAAGCGGGGGTCTGGGGGCGCGGCCCGCAGCAAGGGTGACGGCAACGCCGATACCGTCGTAACCGACGTGGACGCACACCGCCGTGCGTTCTCCAGCGAGTGCGCTGAGGTGGCAAGTGAAGGCTATCCGTCGATTCACCGTCCGACCCGTACTCCCCGAGGCCCTGCGGCCCCTGAGCGATCTGGCGCGCAACCTGCGCTGGTCCTGGCACGCGGAGACCCGTGATCTCTTCCAGTCCGTCGATCCGGAGCGCTGGGCCGCGTCGGGCGGTGATCCCGTACGGCTGCTCGGCAGCGTGCGCCCCGCCCGGCTCGCCGAACTCGCCGGGGACCGCCGCTTCCTGCGCCGGCTCACCGCGGTCGCCGACGATCTCCACGACTACGTCACCGGTGAGCGCTGGTATCAGGCCCACACCGGTGAACTCCCGGCCGCCGTCGCCTACTTCTCGCCCGAGTTCGGCATCACCGCCGCCCTGCCGCAGTACTCCGGCGGCCTGGGCATCCTGGCCGGCGACCATCTGAAGGCGGCCAGCGACCTCGGCGTACCGCTGATCGGGGTCGGGCTGCTGTACCGGCACGGCTACTTCCGCCAGTCCCTGTCCAGGGACGGCTGGCAGCAGGAGCACTATCCGGTCCTCGACCCCAACGAACTGCCGGTGGCGCTGCTCAAGGAGGCCGACGACACCCCGGCCCAGGTGTCCCTGGCCCTGCCCGGCGGCAAGCAGCTGCACGCCAGGATCTGGCTCGCCCAGGTCGGCCGGGTGCCCCTGCTGATGCTGGACTCCGACGTCGAGGAGAACGACCTCGGGGAACGCGGGGTGACCGACCGGCTCTACGGCGGCGGCAGCGAACACCGGCTGCTCCAGGAGATGCTGCTCGGCATAGGGGGCGTCCGGGCCGTACGCACGTACTGCAGGCTGACCGGCCACTCCGACCCCGAGGTCTTCCACACCAACGAGGGGCACGCCGGCTTCCTCGGCCTGGAGCGGATCGCCGAACTCTGCGACCAGGGGCTGGACTTCGACGCGGGCCTGGAGGCGGTACGGGCAGGGACCGTGTTCACGACCCACACCCCCGTCCCGGCCGGTATCGACCGCTTCGACCGGGAGCTGGTCGCCCGGCACTTCGGCGCCGACGCCGAGCTCCCGCGCATGGACGTGGGCCGCATCCTGGCGCTCGGCATGGAGACCTACCCGGGCGGCGAGCCCAACCTCTTCAACATGGCCGTGATGGGCCTCAGGCTCGCCCAACGCGCCAACGGGGTCTCCCTGTTGCACGGTCAGGTCAGCCGGGAGATGTTCTCCGGACTCTGGCCGGGATTCGACCCCGAGGAGGTGCCGATCACCTCCGTGACCAACGGGGTGCACGCCCCGACCTGGGTCGCCCCCGAGGTGTTCCGGCTCGGTGCCCGGCAGATCGGCGCGCAGCGCACCGAGGACGCGATGACGGTGGGCGGCTCGGACCGCTGGGACGCGGTGGGGGACATCCCCGACCAGGACATCTGGGAGCTGCGGCGTGATCTGCGCGAGCAACTGGTGGTCGAGGTGCGGGAGCGGCTGCGCGCGTCCTGGCGGCAACGGGGCGCCGGTACCGCCGAGTTGGGCTGGATCGAGGGGGTGCTCGACCCCGACGTCCTGACGATCGGATTCGCGCGCCGCGTCCCGTCGTACAAACGCCTGACGCTGATGCTGCGGGACCGCGACCGTCTGATGGACCTGCTTCTGCACCCCGAACGCCCGATCCAGATCGTGGTGGCGGGCAAGGCGCATCCGGCGGACGACGGCGGAAAGCGCCTGGTGCAGGAGCTGGTGCGGTTCGCGGACGATCCGCGGGTCCGCCACCGGCTCGTCTTCCTGCCCGACTACGGCATGGCGATGGCGCAGAAGCTCTACCCGGGCTGCGACATCTGGCTCAACAACCCGCTGCGGCCGTTGGAGGCCTGCGGGACGAGCGGGATGAAGGCGGCTCTGAACGGCTGCCTGAACCTGTCCGTCCTGGACGGCTGGTGGGATGAGTGGTTCCAGCCCGACTTCGGCTGGGCGATCCCCACGGCGGACGGCAACGGCACGGAACCGGACCGCCGTGACGACATAGAGGCGAACGCCCTCTACGACCTCCTCGAACAGCGGGTGACCCCCCGCTTCTACGAGCGCGGCCAGGGCGGTCTGCCCGACCGCTGGATCGAGATGGTCCGCCAGACGCTCACCCTCCTGGGCCCGAAGGTCCTGGCGGGCCGCATGGTCCGCGAGTACGTCGAACGCCTCTACGCCCCCGCTGCCCACGCCCACCGCACGATGGCCCCGGACGCGGCGCGCGAGCTCGCGGAGTGGAAGTCCCGGGTGCGGGCGCAGTGGCACGGCGTCACGGTCGACCACGTGGAGACCACGGCCGCGACGACCACGGCCGAACTCGGCACCACGCTCGGCCTCAGGGTCCGCGTCGGCCTCGGCGCCCTCGGCCCGGACGACGTGGAGATCCAGGCGGTCTCCGGCCGGGTGGACGAGGAGGACCGCATCGCGGACGCGGCGACGGTCCCGCTGAAGTCGGTCGGCGGCCCGGACCAGGAGGGCCGCTGGGTCTACGAGGGCCCGCTCTCGCTGGACCGCACCGGACCCTTCGGCTACACGGTCCGTATCCTGCCCGCACACCGACTGCTGGCGTCGGGCGCGGAGTTGGGGCTGCTGGCGGTGCCTTCGGAGGATGTGGTGGAGGGGGCGGGGGTGCTCATGCGGTGAACACAGGGGACGCGGGCCCTCCGCTCAGCCCGCGTCCTCCCCGCCGCACAGCCGGCGCAGCACCGTCCCGCACTTCCGCGCATACGCGTGCTGGAGGCCCCGGGTCGCCGGCCCGCCTGCCCGCGAGTACCACTTCGCGCCCTTGCTGAACGCCGACACCGTCAGCCACACCGTGCCGTCGCCCGTGCGGTCGACCACGAAGGACTCCTCGCCGCATTCCGGGTGGCCGGACAGCGTGCCGTAGGCCCAGCCCGCGCGGCGGTGTTCCTCCACCGTCCAGACCACCCGGCAGGGGGCCTTGATGACTCCGGCGAGGGTGACCGTCACGTCCACGTCGGGAGCCGCGCGGTCCGCGGTGGCGTCTATGCCGACACCCAGCGCACGGTGCATCTCCCAGGTCAGGACCGCCTCGGAGGCCTTCTGGAAGACGTCGTGGCCCTCGCCTATGCGGGTGCGTACATGCAGGGGGTGGAAGCCGGGCGGGCAGAACCCGTTCCGCCGGGTCGCGCCGACGTCTTCGTACGTGAAGGACATGGGACCCAAGAGTAGGGCGGTACCCGGAAATGCCTTCGTTCCGGGTACCGCCCGTCAGACCTGGGGGACTAGCTCACGTTGACCGCGGACCAGGCCGCCGCCACCGCCTTGTACTCGGTGCTGGTGGAGCCGTACAGGGCGGACGCCGCGGACAGCGTGCCCGTGCGTGCCGACTTGTAGTTGGTCGTCGACGTGAAGTACGTCGTCAGCGCCTTGTACCAGATCTGCAGCGCCTTGGCGCGGCCGATGCCGGTGACCGTGGAGCCGTTGGACGTCGGCGAGTTGTAGGACACGCCGTTGATCGTCTTGGCGCCGCTGCCCTCCGAGAGGAGGTAGAAGAAGTGGTTCGCGACACCGGACGAGTAGTGGACGTCCAGGTTGCCGACCGAGGAGGACCAGGAGTCCGCCGAGCCGCCGTCCTTGCTGGGCTTGTCCATGTAGCGCAGCGGGGTGCCGTCGCCGTTGATGTCGATCTCCTCGCCGATGAGGTAGTCACCGACGTCGTTGGAGTTGGCCGCGTAGAACTCGACACCCGTGCCGAAGATGTCCGAGGTCGCCTCGTTGAGGCCGCCGGACTCGCCGGAGTAGTTCAGGCCCGCCGTGTTCGAGGTGACGCCGTGGCTCATCTCGTGGCCCGCCACGTCCAGCGAGGTCAGCGGGCTGACGTTGCCCTCGCCGTCGCCGTACGTCATGCAGAAGCAGCTGTCGTCCCAGAACGCGTTGACGTACGCGTTGCCGTAGTGGACCCGGGAGTAGGCCGCGACGCCGTTGTTCTTGATGCCGCTGCGGCCGAAGGTGGACTTGTAGAAGTCCCAGGTCTCCGCAGCGCCGTAGGCGGCGTCGACGGCCGCGGTCTGGTCGGTGGTGGAGCTGGAGGCCGCGCCGGTGCCCCAGACGTTGTCGGCGTCCGTGAACAGGGTGCCCGCGGAGGAGCTGCTGCTGTGGGCCTTGTTGTACGTCTTGTGGCCGCCGCGCGTGCCGTCGGTGAGCTGGTACGTCGAGCCCGACAGGGTCGTCTCCAGGCTGACCGTGCCCGAGTACAGGCTCTTGCCGGTGCCGGTCGCGTTCTCGATGCCCTGGTACTCGTAGAGCTTCTTGCCGGTGGCCGCGTCGGTGATGACGTGCAGCTGGTTCGGGGTGCCGTCGTCCTGGAAGCCGCCGACGATCGTCTCGTAGGCGAGGACGGGCGTGCCGGAGCCGGCCCAGATGACCTTGCGGGCACCGTCGGCGGCGGTCTTCTCCGAGCCCGCGGCCTTGGCGGCGGTCAGCGCCTGGGCCTCGGCCTTGGCGACGGTGAGCTTCGGGGTCAGCGAGGCGACCTTGATGGTCTTGTTCGTCGCCTTCACTACGCCCTCGGTCGCACCGGACTTCGACTCGTGCACGACCAGGTCGCCGCCGAGGACGGGCAGACCGTCGTAGGTGCGCTCATAGCGCGTGTGCACCGTGCCGTCGGCGTCCTTCACGACGTCCTTGACGACCAGCTTCTCCTGGGCGCCGAGGCCTATCTCCTGGGCGGTGTCGGCGGCACCGGCCTGCTGCTGCTTGATCAGCTTGGTGCGCGCGGCCGCGGACAGCTGGAGCGGGGCGGCGGAGAGGGTGCTTCTGCCGCTCTCCGCCGGGGTCTCGGCGGACGCGGTACCGGCGGTCAGACCGGTGGTGAGCAGGGCGCCGGCGGCGACAGCGGTGGCGATGGCCAGCGTGGTGCGCTTGTGACGCGCGTAGAGGGGGGTCACACAAGCTCCTTCGTGGGGGAGCCCGGACGGCGTGGGGTTGCCTTCCGGGTTGGTTGTGAAGTTGTGCGGCGGTTGTGAGGAAGCGTGGCATCAAGGCGCGTACATGTCATGACCCTCAAGTGATGTTGGCTGAAAGTCGACCTGTGGGTGAATATTGCAGCCGTGTGAAGTGAGTTGACCTGGGCAAAGCCCCAACAAGACGTCGGTCATGGGCTGGCAAAAAGAGGGCGCCGCCCCCGGGGAGTCGAACCACCGGGGCGGCGCCCAGTCCGTGTGCCCGTCGGCCTACGGGAAGGTGAGCTTCCAGCTGTTGATGTAGCCGGTGTCCTGAGCCGCGTTGTCCTGGACCCGCAACTGCCAGGTCCCGTTGGCGACTTCGGAGGAGGCGTTCACCGTGTACGTGGTGCTGAGGTTGTCGGTGCTGCCGCCGGTGCCGTACGCCTTCAGCGTGTACGCCGTGCCGTCGGGGGCGATCAGCTGCACCCGGAGGTCGCCGATGTAGGTGTGCACGATGTCGACCGCGACCGCGAGGTTCGAGGGCGCGTTGCCCGTGCGCCCGGACACGGTGATCGGCGAGTTGACCGCGGCCCCGTTGTCCGGAATCGATACGTCGGTGGTGGACTCGAAGGAGGTGCCGCCGCCACCGCCGCCACCGGGACGGGAGCCGACCGCCACGCCCGCCCAGGCGTTCGCCACGGCCGTGTACTCGGCGCTCGTGGTGCCGTACAGCTCACCCGCCGCCGCGAGGGTGCCGGTGCGGGCCGCCGCGTAGTTGGTGGTGGACGTGAACTTCGTGGTCAGCGCGCGGAACCAGATCTTCTCCGCCTTGTCCCGGCCGATGCCGGTGACCGGAAGGCCGTCCGCGGTGGGCGAGTTGTAGCTGACGCCGTTGATGGTCTTGGCGCCGCTGCCCTCGGACAGGAGGTAGAAGAAGTGGTTCGCCGGGCCGGACGAGTAGTGCACGTCGGCGTTGCCGATGCCGGAGGTCCAGTTGTTGTACGAGGAGCCGTCCTTGCTCGGCTGGTCCATGTAACGCAGCGGCGAGCCGTCGCCGTTGATGTCGATCTCCTCGCCGATGAGGTAGTCACCGACGTCGGAGGAGTTGTTGGCGTAGAACTCGACGGCCGTGCCGAAGATGTCGGAGGTCGCCTCGTTCAGCCCGCCGGACTCGCCCGAGTAGTTGAGCCCCGCGGTGTTCGACGTGACGCCGTGGGTCATCTCGTGACCGGCCACGTCGATCGACGTCAGCGGGTGGGTGTTGCCCGAGCCGTCGCCGTACGTCATGCAGAAGCAGCTGTCCGACCAGAACGCGTTGACGTAGTTGCTGCCGTAGTGGACCCGGGAGTACGCCCCGACCCCGTCCCCGCGGATGCCCGAACGCCCCTGCACGTTCTTGTAGTAGTCCCAGGTGAGCGCGGCACCGTAGTGCGCGTCCGCGCCGGCCGTCTCCGTGTTGGAGGCGCTGCCGTTGCCCCAGATGTCGTCGGCGCCCGAGAAGAGGGTGCCGGTGCCGGAGGTGCCGCGGCCCAGGTTGTACGTCTTGTGGCCGCCGCGCGCCCCGTCGGTCAGGTTGTACGTCGACCCGGACTGGGTGGTGCCGAGGGTGACCGTGCCGCTGTACATGGTGTTGCCGGTGCCGGTCTCGATGCCCTGGTACTCGTAGAGCTTCGCACCGGTCGCCGCGTCCGTGACCACGTGCAGCTCGTTCGGCGTGCCGTCCTCCTGGAGGCCGCCGACGACCGTCTCGTACGCCAGGGTCGGGGTGCCGTTCCCGGCCCAGATCACCTTGCGCGGGGCGCGGTTGGCGTCGGCCTTGTCGGCGCCGGCGGCCTGTGCGGCCTTCAGTGCCTGGGCCGAGGCCTTGGCGGTGGTGACCTTCGGGGTCAGCGAGGCGACCTTGATGGTCTTGTTCGTCGCCTTGACGACGCCCTCGGTCGCGCCGGACTTCGTGGTCTCCACGACGAGGTCGCCGCCGAGGACGGGCAGGCCGTCGTAGGTGCGCTCGTAGCGGGTGTGGAGCGTGCCGTTGCCGTCCTTGACGACGTCACGGACGACCAGCTGTTCCTTGGCGCCGAGGCCGAGTTGCTGGGCGGTGTCCGCCTTGCCGGCGTTCGCCTGGCGTATCAGCTCGGCGCGCTGGGCGGGGGTGAGCTTGACGGACTCGGCGCCCGGGATCACCTTGCTCGCGGCCGACGGTGCCTTCTCCGGGGCTGCGGTGGCGGCGCCCGACTGGACGGCCGCGGCGATCAGGGCGGCGACACCGACGAGGGCCACGGCTGCGGCCTTGCGGGGCGCCGTGGGGCGCTGTGCCGTGTGGGGGGTGCGTCTGTGGGAGGAACTGTCTCTCAACACTGACTCCTTCTGCGCGGCCGCGGATCGCGCGGCCAGGGGAGACCGGACAGTGGGTCGACCGTCCGGGCGGTACGCGGAACGAGGTGCAGGCGGCCGCGCATGAGAACACAGCGAGGGATCTGTGAGGTTGCTGTGAGGCGGCCGTGGGAAGAGTGGCACCGGAAAGCCCGTACTGTCAGGAGCGCGTCAGAAACTTGGCCGGAAACAGTTCGTTGTCCGGTAGTTCATGTTCGATATACGGTCCTATGGGCTCAGCTGCCGCCCGCTCCTCCGTGCCACGACCCCCACAGCGCCGCGTACGCCCCCTCGGCCGCCACCAGCTCCTCATGCGTGCCGAGTTCGGTCAGCAGCCCGTTCTCCATCACCGCCACCCGGTCCGCGTCGTGCGCGGTGTGCAGCCGGTGTGCGATCGCGATGACTGTACGGCCTTCGAGTACGGCGGCCAGGGCGCGCTCGGTGTGCCGGGCGGTCGTGGGATCGAGCAGCGCGGTCGCCTCGTCGAGGATCAGCGTGTGCGGGTCGGCCAGCACCACGCGGGCGAGGGCGAGTTGCTGCGCCTGTGAGCCGTCCGTACGGAAGCCGTCCTCACCCAGCGCGGTGTCGAGGCCCTCGGGCAGCTCCCGCACCCACCCGTCGGCCCCTACGGCGGTCAGGGCGGCCCACAACTCCTCGTCCCCGGCGCCGGGTTCGGCGATGAGGAGGTTGTCACGGACCGTGCCCAGGAAGACATGGTGTTCCTGGGTGACCAGGACGACCTGGCGGCGCAGCTGCTCGGGGCCGAGGCCGACGACCGGGACCCCGCCGACGGTCACAGATCCCGACGTCGGCGCGTCGACTCCCGCCAGCAGCCTGCTGAGCGTGGTCTTCCCGGCGCCGGACGGGCCCACCACGGCGAGGCGTTCACCGGGGCGCACGGTCAGGTCGACACCGTGCAGCACATCGCCGCCGCGGCCGTAGGAGTAGCGCACGTCGGTGACGTCGATGCGGTCGTCGGCGGGGACGGGGGAGTCCCCCTCGGCTGTGCGCGGTGCCTGGGCGAGCCCTTCCACACGGGCGAACGAGGCCCCGCTGGACTGGAGTTGCTCGACCCGCACGAGGATCTGGTCGAGCGGATTGACCAGCTGCTGGAGATACAGGGCGGCCGCCACGACCGAGCCCAGGCTCAGCACGCCCCGCGCATGCAGCATCGCGCCGACCAGGAGCACGCCGGCCACGGGCAGGATGTACGCCACCTCCACCACCGGGAAGAACACACTGCGCAGGTAGAGGGTGTACAGACGGGCGCCGCGGGCCGTGTCGAGGGCGTCCCGGCTCGCCCGGACGCGCCGCTCCTCAAGCCGCAGCGCCTCGACCGTACGGGCGCCGGAGGCGGTGGCCGCGAGGATCTCGGCGACGTCCGAAGTGGCCTCGCCCTCGGCCAGGTAGCCGTCCCTCGCCCGGCGCAGATACCAGCGCAGGACGAAACAGATGGGCAGCAGACCGAACACGCCGACGGCACCGAGCAGCGGGTCGAGGACGAACACCGCGGCCAGCAGGAACAGGAACTGCACGGAGTTGATGAGCAGCTCGGGTCCCGCGTCACGGAGCGTGGTGCCTACGGTGGCGACGTCCGCGGTGCCCCGGGCGGTGAGGTCGCCGGTGCCGGCGCGCTCCACGACGGAGGCGGGCAGGGCGAGGGTGCGGTCCACGAACTCCTCGCGGACCCGGGCGAGGGTGCGTTCGCCGAAGCGGTGGCCGACGTAACGGGCCCAGCGGGCGAGGAGGAGCTGTGCGCACGCGCACACCACGAGGACGAGGGAGAGCCGGTCCACCGCGGCCACGCCCTCACCGGCGCGCACCTCGTCGATGATCCGGCCGAGCAGCCAGGGGCCTGCGAGGCCGGTGAGGGCGGCGAGTGCGTTCAGGGCGAGTACGGCGGTGAAGGCGCGGGCGTCTTTGCGTACCAGCCGGACGGCGGCCCGCCGTACGGTGACCGGGTCGGCGACCGGGAGGTGGCCTTTGTTCACTTCATGGCCTCCGCGTCTCGGGCGACCAGGGCGCGGTATCCCGGTTCCTCGGTGAGGAGTTGCTGGTGGGTGCCGGTGGCCGCGAGTTTGCCGTCGACCAGGTAGTGGACTGTGTCGGCGTGGTCCAGCACGAGGGGGGAGGTGGTGGTGACGGCCGTGGTGCGGGTTTGGCGGGCTTCTCGTAGGCGTTCGGCCACGAGGGCTTCCGTGTGCGCGTCGAGGGCGGAGGTGGGTTCTACGGCCAGGAGGATTTCTGGGTTGGCCAGCAGGGCTCTTACCAGTCGGATGCGTTGGCGTTGGCCGCCGGAGAGGTTGCGGGCCTGGGCGTCAATCGAGGAGTCGAGGCCGTCTGGGAGGCCTTGAACGATGTCGTCTGCCACGGCTGCGTGGAGGGCGGCTGCGAGTTCGTGGGGGCTGGTCGCGCCCCGCGGCGGAGCCGCATATTGATACAGCCCCGCGCCCCTATAGGGCGCTACTACCTCGCGTAGGTTTCCTGCGAACAAGTCGGCCTCGTGGTCCGCCAGCAGGATGTGCTGTCTGATCTGGGGAAGTTGGATCTCGTCCAGGGGTACTCCGCCCCAGGTGGCCGTTGACGGTGTGTAGCGGGCCAGGCGGTCCAGGACCGTTGCCGTGTCCGTGGGCCTCGCGCACGCCAGTGCCGTCATGCGGCCCGGCAGGATGCTCACCCCCGACTCCGGGTCGTGCAGGGCCGACGGTTCCGCCGGGGCGTCTCGCGTCCCCCTGTCCTCCAACGGCTCCAGGCGCAGGAACCGTACGACCCTCCTCGCCGACACCACACCCCGGCTGAGCTGGTAGCCGCACTCCACCCAGAACGCCACCGGGCCCACCAGGACCGCGACATAGCCGTACACCGCCACCAACTCGCCCACGGTGATGTCCCCTTGGGCGGCCAGGCGGGCCGCGAGCCAGGTGACGACGGCCAAAAAGAGGGTGGGCAGGCCCACGCCGAGGGCCTGGACCCAGCTGGTGACCGCGCCGACCCGGTAGCCCTGGGCCCGCAGGTGCTGGGAGTCGCGGTGGAAGGCGTCGGCGACCAGGCTCTTGCCGCCGAGGCCGTTGAGGACGCGCAGGCCGCCCGCGAGGTCGGCGATGCGGGCGGTGAGGACGCCCTGGCGGTTGCGGTACTCCGTCTCGGTGCCCTGGAGGCGGGACAGGAAGGGGCCCACGAGGACGACGATCGCCGGGATGCCGAGCAGGACCACGGCCGCGAGGACCGGGGACACCGAGATCAGCAGGGCGGCGACCGTCAGATAGGCGACGCACGCGCCCACGCCCGGGCCGACGACGGTCAGGGCCTGGGCGATCGTCTGCACGTCGCCCACGCCGATCGTGACGACCTCCCCGGCCCCCGTCCGGTGCGAGAGCGCGGCGCCGAGGCGGACCGCCTGTCCCACGACCACCTTGACCGTGCGGAAGTTGGCGTCCATCCGCACCCGGGTCATCGTGCGGTGCCGCATGATGCTCAGCCAGGCGTTGAACGAGCCGACCGCGAACAGCGCGAAACTCCAGCCGGCCAGCGCCGGCCAGTCACCCGGCTCCAGACCCTCGTCGATCGCCTTGGCCATCAGATAGGGAGTCGCCGCGAGCAGCACCATCCAGGAACTGCCCAGCAGCGCCCCGGCCACGGACCGCCCCGGCTGGCAGCGCACCAGCCACCACAGATACCGCCAGCCACCGCGGACGTCGGGCGTACCCGGGTCCTCGTACGCGTCGATCATCTGTCCCCCTGGTTACTCACATCTGGTGGCTCACGCCAGACTGTCCCGCCACGCCCGGTGCAGATCCGCGAACCGGCCCGTGCCCGCGACGAGTTCGGCCGGTGTGCCGTCCTCGACGATCCTGCCGTGCTCCATGACCAGGACCCGGTCGGCGATCTCGACGGTCGAGAGGCGGTGGGCGATCACCACGGCTGTACGGCCCTTCAGGACCGTGGCCATCGCCCGCTGCACCGCCCGCTCGCCGGGGATGTCCAGCGAACTGGTCGCCTCGTCCAGGATCAGCACCGCCGGGTCGGCGAGCAACGCCCGTGCGAATGCCACGAGTTGGCGTTGACCAGCCGAGATACGGCCGCCCCTCTTGCGTACGTCCGTGTCGTAGCCGTCGGGCAGCGCGCTGATGAAGTCGTGCGCGCCGATCGCCTTCGCGGCCCGCTCGATCTCCTCGCGGGGCGCGTCGGGCCGGCCGATCGCGATGTTCTCGGCGACCGTGCCGGAGAACAGGAACGCCTCCTGCGTCACCATGACCACCCCGCGCCGCAGTTCGGGGACCGAGAGGTCGCGCAGGTCCACGCCGTCCAGGAGGACCCGGCCGTCCGAGGGGTCGTAGAAGCGGGCGAGGAGCTTGGCGAGCGTCGACTTTCCGGCGCCGGTCGAGCCGACCACCGCGACCGTCTGCCCGGCGGGCAGGGTGAGATCGAAGCTCGGGAGCACCTCGCCGCCGGTGCGGTAGGCGAACCGGACGCCGGCGAAGACGACCTCGCGGCCCGGGTGCTCGGACTCAAGAGCCGGGAGGCGCTTGGGGGTTGACGGCTCGGGAACGGTCGGGTTCTGGGCGAGCAGGCCCGCGATCTTCTCCAGGGAGGCCGCCGCCGAGTGGTAGGAGTTCAGGAACATCCCGAGCCGGTCGATCGGGTCGTACAGCCGCCGCAGATACAGCACCGCGGCCGCGAGCACACCCAGCTCCAGCGAGTCCTGCGCCACCCGGTAGGCGCCCCACAGCACGATCACCGCGACGGCCGTGTTGGCGACCAGCCGGGAACCGACGACATAGCGGGCCATCTCCAGGAGCGCGTCGCCGTTGACCCGCTCATGCCGCTTGTTCAGTACGGCGAATTCGGCGTCGTTGGCCGCCTCGCGACGGAACGCGCGCACCGGGCGGATGCCGTTCATCGTCTCCACGAACCTGACGATGACGGCGGCGATGGCGGTCGACCGCTTCTGGTACACCCGGCCCGCCCGCTGCCGGTACACCCGCACCAGCAGGTACAGCGGCACGAACGACGCCACCGCGACCGCGCCGAGTCCGAGGTCCAGCCAGAGCAGCAGGGCGGAGATGTACAGGAAGGACAGGATGACCGTGACGAGTTCCTGCAGGCCCTCGCTGAGCAGTTCGCGCAGCGACTCCACGTCCGTCGTCGAACGGGAGATCAGCCGGCCCGAGGTGTAACGCTCGTGGAAGTCGATGCTCAACGCCTGCGCGTGCCGGAAGATCCGGCCGCGCAGATCGAGCAGCACATCCTGGTTGACCCGGGCGGAGGCCAGGATGAACGCGTACTGGAGCCCGCCGGAGGCCAGCGCGCACAGCAGATAGCCGGCGCCCACCGCGACCAGCGGGCCCTTGTCGTGGTCCCGGAACGCGGGGACGGCATGGTCGATCGCGTACGCCACCAGCAGCGGGCCCGCCTGCACCGCCGCCTGCTGGAGCAGCAGGAGGAGCGTGGTCACGGTGACGCGCGCCTTCATCGGGGTGAGCAGCGAACGCAGGAGGAGAGCCGTGGCGTTGGGAGGAGCGGGCAGGCGGTCCTGGTCGAAGGCGTCGTCGGTGTCCTTCGGCCTGGGCAGGCCGGGCTCTTCGTCCGCGGTGGGCGCGGACGTCGTGGGGGCCGTCATCGGGCGTCCTTCCCTTGCTCGGAGTTCCCGGACATCAGGTGGGCGTACTCGGCGTTCGTGCGCAGGAGTTCGTGATGGGTGCCCACAGCCGTGATGCGGCCGTCCGACAGCAGAGCGACCCGGTCGGCGAGCTGCACGGTGGAAGGGCGGTGCGCGACGATCAGGGCGGTGGTGTCCGCGAGCACGTCTCGCAGCGCGGCTTCGACGGCGGCCTCGGTGTGGACGTCCAGGGCGGACAGCGGGTCGTCCAGGACGAGGAAGCGGGGGTTGCCGACCACGGCCCGTGCGAGGGCCAGGCGTTGGCGCTGGCCGCCGGAGAGACTGAGGCCCTGTTCGCCCACCTGGGTGTCGGTGCCCTGGGGGAGGGCGTGGGCGAAGTCTGCCTGGGCGACGGAGAGGGCCCGGTCCAGTTCTCTTTCGTCCGTGCCCATCAGGACGTTGTCGCCGACGCTGGTGGAGAAGAGGGTGGGTTCCTCGAAGGCGACGGCCACCATGGAGCGCAGCTGTGCGCGGGACATGGCGGTGATGTCCTCGCCGTCCAGGGTGATGTGGCCGGAGGTGATCTCGTGGAGGCGGGGGACGAGGGCGGTGAGGGTGGTCTTGCCGCTGCCCGTCGCGCCGACCAGGGCCATGGACTCGCCTGGGCGGATGTGGAGGTTGATCAGGTCGAGGATGGGTGGGGAGTCTTCGGGGGCGTCGGGGTAGCGGAACTGGACGTTGTGGAACTGGAGGCCGTCGTTTTCGGCTGCGGGCTGGTGGGGGCTTGTCGCGCTCCGCGGCGGAGCCGCAAAGTGACACAGCCCCGCGCCCCTGAGGGGCGCGTTCTCCTGCTCCGGTACCTCATCCATCGCCTCGAAATAGCGCTCTGTCGCCGTCGCTGCCTCCTGGCTCATCGCCAGCAGGAAGCCGATGGAGTCGACCGGCCATCTCAGCGCCAGGGCCGTTGAAAGGAACGCCACCAGCGTCCCCGCCGACAAGTCCCCGTCCGCCACCTGCACGCAGCCCAGCACCAGCGCCGCTCCGATCGCCACCTCCGGCAGGGTCACGATGACGCCCCAAATGGTGGCCAGAAGGCCGGCCTTCCGAAGCTCCGTGCCCCGGAGCTCTCCCGTCAGGTCGCGGAACGCCCTCGCCTGCGACCGGTGTCGGCCGAAGCCCTTGATGATGCGGATGCCGAGCACGCTCTCCTCGACGACCGTGGTGACGTCGCCGACCTGGTCCTGGGCGAGGCGGGCCACGCCGGCGTAGCGCTTCTCGAAGATCACGCAGGTGACCATCACCGGGATGGCCGGGCCGAGGATCACCAGGCCCAGGGTCCAGTCCTGGAGCAGCATGATGATCACGCCGACGATGATGGTCACGCTGTTGACCAGCAGGAAGGTCAGCGGGAAGGCGAGGAACATGCGCAGGAGCATGAGGTCCGTCGTGGCCCGGGACAGCAACTGGCCGGACGCCCACCGGTCGTGGAATGCCACCGGGAGGCGCTGGAGGTGCCGGTACAGGCCCGCCCGCATCTCCGCCTCCACATGCGACAGCGGCCGTGCCACCAGCCACCGCCGCAGCCCGAACAGCAGCGCCTCCGCGAACCCGAGCAGCAGCAGGTACAGCGCACCGAGCCACACGCCCGCGGTGTCCCCGTCGGCGACCGGGCCGTCCACCATCCACTTCAGGACGAGCGGGATCACCAGCCCCGTACAGGAGGCGAGGATCGCCACGAACGCGGCGGTGAACAGCCGCGCGCGGACCGGGCGGACATACGGCCACAGGCGCAGGAGGGTTCGGACGGCGGAGCGTTCCTTGGTGGTTGCACGTGTGATGGACATCAGCTGCGAGCCTACGGACCGGCACTGACAACGCCCACCGAGTTTTGGCCGGACCGGAATCGGCCGCTGGTCCTACGACCTGCGCGTTCGAGGGGTCGTACGGGAGGAGCCGAGGAGGTCGTACCGCCGCATCCACCGATCGGTTGATGCCGGTTCGAGCGCGACGGCCGATGTGGCGCAAAGGCCTCGCCCGGGACGCTGAAGCCATGTCCGTCATCGAAGTCAGCGAACTGCGCAAGTCCTACGGCGGCCGGGCCGTCGTCGACGGGGTCTCCTTCGCCGTCGAAGAGGGCGAGATCTTCGGAATCCTGGGCCCGAACGGCGCCGGGAAGACCACCACCGTCGAGTGCGTCGAGGGCCTGAGGGTTCCCGACGCGGGCCGGGTCCGGGTCACCGGGCTCGACCCCGTCGCCGACCACGCGCGCGTGGCCCGCGTTCTCGGCGCCCAGCTCCAGGAGAGCGAGCTCCAGGCCAAGCTCACGGTCCGCGAGGCACTGGAGCTGTACACCTCGTTTCACGATCAGCCCCTCGACTGGCGGCCGCTCGCCGAGCGCCTCGGGCTCAGCCAGAAGCTCACCACCCGGTTCGGCAAGCTCTCCGGTGGCCAGAAGCAGCGCCTGTTCATCGCGCTCGCCCTCGTCGGCAACCCGCGGATCGTCGTCCTGGACGAACTGACCACCGGCCTCGATCCGCGCGCCCGCCGCGACACCTGGGAGCTGATCGAGGACATCCGCGCGAACGGCGTCACCGTCCTGCTCGTCACCCACTTCATGGAGGAGGCACAGCGGCTCTGTGACCGGATCGCCGTGATCGACAAGGGCCGGGTCGCCGCCCTGGACACCCCGGCAGGGCTCATCCGGCGCTCGGCGGGCGGCACCGTCATCAGCTTCACCCCGTCCGCCCCGCTCGACGCGCACGAGCTCAACACGCTGCCCGCGCTCGCCTCGGTCGAGGACCGGGACGGCCGTCTCACCCTGTCCGGCACCGACGAGACCGTGAACGCCGTGATCACCCTGCTCGCCCGCCGCCATGTCACCGCCCACCAGCTCCGTGTCGTCGACGCCACCCTCGACGACGCCTTCCTCGACCTGACCCAGGAGGCCACGGCATGAACACCGCCGTACTGCGGACCGAGGTCCGACTCTTCCGCCGCGAACCCGGCGCCCTCTTCTGGATCCTGCTGTTCCCGACCCTGCTGTTGGTGATCCTCGGCTCGATCCCGTCCTTCCGGGACCACGACGCCGACCTCGGCGGCCTCAGGACCATCGATGTCTACGTGCCCGTGGCCGTGCTCCTCGGTGTGATCGTCGGCGGCCTCCAGTCCATGCCGCAGACCCTCACCGGCTACCGCGAACGCGGCATCCTGCGCCGTATGTCCACCACCCCGGTCCGTCCCTCCGCCCTGCTCACCGCGCAGATGGCCGTCCACGGCGGGGCCGCCCTGGCGTCGGCGCTGCTCGCGCTCGTCGTCGGGCGGGTCGCCTTCGCCGTACGACTGCCCGAGCAGCCACTCGGATACCTGCTGGCCCTGGCGCCGGCCGTGCTCGCCGCCCTCGCGCTCGGCGCGGTGGTCTCCGCACTGTCCCGGACGACGAAGATCGCCGGTGCCATCGGGTCCGCCGTGTTCTTCCCCGCGATGTTCTGCGCGGGTGTGTGGGCGCCGGTGCAGACCATGCCGGACGTCCTCGCCCGGATCGTCGGGTACACACCGTTCGGCGCGGCGGCCGAGGCACTCAGCCGGGCGGCAGCCGGCGGCTGGCCGGGCTGGACCCACCTGGGCGTCCTCGTCGCCTGGACGGTGCTGCTCACCGCAGGCGCCTCGCGCTGGTTCCGCTGGGAGTGAGCGAGCCGTGCCGGACACTGGGGCCATGACGGACACCGCGCCGGTGGAGCCCCGGGCCTCCTTCGACAACTGGGGGCCCTACGCGCTGCTGGCCGCCGGTGTCGTGGCGGCGGCCGTCTCCGCTCGCCCGGTCGGCATGGGCCGGTCAGCGATGGCCGCCTCGGCGGTACTCGTTGCCACGGGTGCTCTGCTGCAGGTGTGGTGGGGGAGGGTGAGGCGGAGGCAGCCAGGCCCGAGCCGGACCGGCGTGTACTTCTACTTCTCGCGCTGGGGCCTCGGATTCGTGCTGACCTGGCTCAACCCGTTCTTCGCCTTTTACGCGGTGACCGGCTACTACACCGCCGCCCGGGAGCTGCCCCGCCGGCTGGTGATGCCCGGTCTGTTCCTGACCGCGATCACCATGGCCGGCAGCGAGGTGGGTGGCATGCCGCCGCACGGGCTGCTCCTGTGGACCGGCTTCCTCCTCGTCCTGGGCCTCAACATGGGCCTGGTCAGCGTGTTCACCCGGTTCGCCTTCCAGGAACAGGAGCGCGCCCGCGTCCAGGCCGAAACCATCACCGAACTGGAGCGCACCAACACGGCGCTGCAACAGGCGCTCGACGAGAACGCCGCCCTTCACGCCCAACTCCTCGTCCAGGCGCGGGAAGCGGGGGTCGCCGACGAGCGCCGGAGGCTCGCCGCCGAGATCCACGACACCCTCGCCCAGGGGCTGACCGGGATCATCGCCCAGCTCCAGGTCGTCGCGAACACGCCCGACGAGAACCTGGCCCGCGAGCACGCCGGCCGCGCCATGGACCTGGCCCGGCACAGCCTCGGCGAGGCCCGCCGCTCGGTGCACAACCTCGCCCCCGTCGCCCTGGAGCACGACGGACTGCCCCAGGCCCTGAACAACACCGTCGCCGAATGGGGCGAACGCACCGGAGTCCGCGCCGAGTTCACCGTCGCCGGAGCCACCGAACAGCTCCACGACGAGGTCTCGGCCACCCTTCTGCGCATCGCCCAGGAAGCCCTCTCCAACGCCTCCCGGCACGCCCGGGCCGGCCGCCTCGGCGTCACCCTCACCTTCCTGGGCGACGAGGTCATCCTCGACATCCGCGACGACGGCGTCGGCTTCGATCCCCTCGCCCTGCCGTCCCGCACCCGCACCGGCGGCTTCGGCCTCGACGGCATGCGCGCCCGCGCCGAGCGCATCGCGGGCTCCCTCACCGTGGAGACCGAACCGGGCCACGGCACCGCGCTGTCGGCTCGCGTACCGTTGGTCCGCCATGACCAGTGACATCTCGGTGCTGATCGTCGACGACCATCCCGTCGTACGGGACGGTCTGCGCGGAATGTTCGAGTCCGCGCCCGGCTTCACCGTGCTCGGTGAGGCGGCGGGCGGTGTGGAGGCGGTCGAGAGGGCTGCCGCGCTCGACCCCGACGTGATCCTCATGGACCTGCGCATGCCGGGCGGCGGCGGGGTCGACGCGATCCGTGAACTGGCCCGCCGCTCCGCCCGCGCGAAGGTGCTCG
Source organism: Streptomyces sp. NPDC019531 (assembly GCF_044903305.1). Classification (NCBI taxonomy): domain Bacteria; kingdom Bacillati; phylum Actinomycetota; class Actinomycetes; order Kitasatosporales; family Streptomycetaceae; genus Streptomyces; species Streptomyces sp. NPDC019531. The sequence continues at coordinate 139,628 of NZ_JBJDQL010000002.1, forward strand.
TCCTGACCACGTACGACACCGACTCCGACACCCTGCCCGCGATCGAGGCGGGCGCGACCGGATACCTGCTGAAGGACGCTCCTCGCGACGAGCTGTTCACGGCTGTCCGGGCGGCGGCGGAGGGCCGGACGGTCCTCTCCCCGGCGGTCGCCTCGCGCCTGGTCTCCGCGGTCCGCGCCCCCAAGTCCCCTCCGGGCGAGCCCCTCTCGGCCCGCGAACGCGAGGTGCTGGCCCTGGTCGCCCGGGGCACGTCCAACCGCGAGATCGCCCGTGAGCTGTTCATCAGCGAGGCGACCGTGAAGACCCATCTCACCCACCTGTACGCCAAGTTGGGCGTCAACGACCGCGCGGCGGCGGTCGCGACGGCGTACCGGCGGGGGATCCTCGGCTAGGGCGTGTGTCGGAAGTCCCTTCGTCCGCCCGAAGGGCGGGCTCTGCGGCGTCTGGTGCGTGCTCTCGGCGTGCGGGGTGGAAGTCCTCGTACTGGACGTACTTGGGCTTTCACCCCGTGCGGCGAGTGGGGGTGCCCCCTCTGGGGGAGCGTGCCAGGCGTCGCGGGGCAGAAGGGACTTCCGACACACGCCCTAGTCGGCCACCTTGAGCAGCAGCACCGCCCGCGCCGGAACCGTGATCGACGTCCCCGCCCGGTGCACCACCCCCGGAGCCTCGCCCTGCTCCTCCCTCGACGTGTCGACGACCACCTCGTACCGCTCCGCCCACGGTGGCCCCGGCAGCACGAAGGCCGCCGGGCGGTCGCCGGCGTGCAGGACGGCGAGGAAGCTGTCGTCGAGGATCGGGGCGCCGCGCTCGTCCCGGCCGGGGATGTCCCGCCCCGACAGATACATGCCGAGCGTGCCGGCGGGCGCGTACCAGTCCCGTTCCGTCATCTCGGTGCCGCGGGACGTGAACCAGGCCAGGTCGCGCAGTCCGTCCGCCGAGTGCGCCCGCCCCGAGAAGAACGCCCGCCGCCTCAGCACCGGATGCCGGTGACGCAGCTCGATCAGCCGGGCGGTGAGGTCGAACAGGGCCTTCCAGCCCGGGTCCGCCAGCAGCCCCCAGTCCACCCAGCTGATCTCGTTGTCCTGGCAGTACGCGTTGTTGTTGCCGCGCTGGGTGCGGCCGAGCTCGTCACCCGCGACCAGCATCGGCACGCCCGTCGACAGCAGCAGGGTGGTCAGCAGGTTCCTCAACTGCCGCCGCCTCAGCGCCCGTACCCGCTCGTCGTCCGTCTCCCCCTCCGCCCCGCAGTTCCACGCCCGGTTGTCGTCGGTGCCGTCCCGGTTGCCCTCGCCGTTCGCCTCGTTGTGCTTCCGCTCGTACGACACCAGGTCGCGCAGGGTGAAACCGTCGTGCGCGGTGATGAAGTTGACCGACGCGTACGGCCGCCGCCCGCCCCACGCGTACAGGTCGCTGGAGCCGGACAGGCGGTAACCGAGGTCGCGCACGTCGGGCAGCGCGCCCCGCCAGAAGTCCCGTACGGCGTTGCGATAGCGGTCGTTCCACTCGGTCCACAGGGGCGGGAAGGCCCCCACCTGGTAGCCCCCGGAACCCACGTCCCACGGCTCGGCGATCAGCTTCACGCGCCTGAGCACCGGGTCCTGGGCGATGACCGCGAGAAACGGGGAGAGCATGTCGACGTCGTGCATCGAGCGGGCCAGCGCGGCGGCCAGGTCGAAGCGGAAGCCGTCCACGCCCATCTCCGTCACCCAGTAGCGCAGCGAGTCGGTGATGAGCCGTAGGACATGCGGCTGGACCACGTGAAGCGTGTTCCCGCAGCCGGTGTAGTCCGCGTACCTCCTCGCATCCGACTGGAGCCGGTAGTAGCCCCGGTTGTCGATGCCCTTCAGTGACAGCGTGGGGCCCAACTCGCCCGCCTCCGCCGTGTGGTTGTAGACCACGTCGAGGATGACCTCGATCCCGGCGGCGTGCAGCGCGCGGACCATGCGCTTGAACTCACCGACCTGCTGGCCCGTCGTACCGGAGGCGGCGTAGGCCGCGTGGGGCGCGAAGTAGCCGATGGAGTTGTAGCCCCAGTAGTTCTTCAGCCCGCGGCGCAGCAGATGGTCCTCGTGCGCGAACTGGTGGACGGGGAGCAGCTCGACGGCCGTGACGCCGAGTGCCACCAGGTGCTCGATCGCGGCCGGATGCGCCAACCCGGCGTAGGTGCCCCGCAGTTCCTCCGGGATGTCCGGGTGCAGGGCCGTGAACCCCCGTACGTGCACCTCGTAGATGACCGAGTCCGCCCACGGTGTCTTCGGCCGGCGGTCCTCCATCCATTCGTCGTCGGTGGCGTCATCGTGGACGACCACGCCCTTCGGGACGTACGGCGCCGAGTCGCGGTCGTCCCGCACGGTGTCCGCGACCTGCTGCTGGGGCCAGTCGCGGACATGGCCGTAGACCTCGGGCGGCAGGCTGAAGTCGCCGTCCACGGCGCGGGCGTACGGGTCGAGGAGCAGCTTCGCCGGGTTCCAGCGGCCGCCGGTCCACGGGTCCCAGCGGCCGTGCACCCGGTAGCCGTAGCGCTGGCCGGGCATCACACCCGGCACGAACCCGTGCCAGATCTCGTGCGTGAGCTCGCTGAGCCGGGCCCGGCTCTCCTTGCCGTGCGCGTCGAACAGACACAGCTCGACCGCCTCGGCCCCGCCCGCCCACAGCGCGAAGTTGGTCCCCGCCACGCCGTCCGGGCCGACCCGGAACCGGGCACCCAGCGGTGTCGGCGCACCGGGCCACACGGGCACGGCGGGCGCCTTGTGGCGCACGCCGTTCACCAGCGCGGCGGGGCGCTCCTCGGCGGCTTCCGTCACCGCCTCCTGCTCGGCTGCGCTGGACACCGGTCGGCCTCCCACGGCTCTCATGGGGCGAGGTGGGAAGGGCCCACGGCGTCCCGGCCGTGGTGCCCTCTCACGTCGTCCTCCCCACTGTTCTGCCCAGAGCGTGGGGCACACTCACGTTTCGCTGCTCGGCTTGGGTGGCGGCCTCAGCGGGTGCCGGGTCGGGTTGAGGGGCGGGTGCGGGGCGGTGGGGGCTTGTCGCGCAGTTCCCCGCGGTCCTCAAAAGCAGGGCGCGTCTCCGGTGCCGTAGGACCAAAGGTCACGTTTCCCCCAGGTGGGCCCCGTCGTTGAGATCCTCGTGAGGCATCGACATGGGCGCGCTCGGCGCGCGGGGGCCGCTCTGGCCGCCGTACTGACATGGGCAGGACTGCTGGCCGGGGCCGCCGGCTGTACGTCGGACGGAGGTGGCGGGATCGGCGGCGTCGGCGGTTTCGGGAAACCTCCCGCGCCCGAGGACGTCATCAGGGTCGCCCCCGACGACGGCACCAAGGGCGTGCCGCCCGAGGAGAAACTACGGGTCCGGGTACCCAGCGGGCGCCTGGAGTCGGTCACCGTCGTCAAGTCCCAGGACGCGCAGGACATCCCGGTGCCCGGGCACATCTCCGACGACGGCCTGCGCTGGGAACCCGACGAGGCGCAGCTCGCGCTGGCCGCCAAGTACACCGTCGACGCGGTCGCCCTCGACGGCCACGGCCGCCGCTCGGCCCGGCACACCACCTTCACCACGTACGTCCCCGACAAACGCTTCATCGGATACGTCACCCCGGAGAACCGCTCCACCGTCGGCACCGGAATGATCGTCTCCCTGGAGTTCAACCGGGAGATCGAGGATCGCGCCGCCGTCGAACGCGCCGTACACGTCACCTCGAAGCCCCCCGTCGAGATCCGCCCGCACTGGTTCGGGAACGGCCGCCTCGACTTCCGCCCCGAGCACTACTGGAAGCCGGGCACGCGCGTGACGGTCGCTCTCCGGCTGCGTGACGTGGAGAGCGCCCCCGGCGTCTACGGCCTCCAGTACAGGACCTTCTCCTTCACCGTCGGCCGCAGCCAGGTCTCCCTCGTCGACGCGTCCGCACACACCATGCAGGTCCGGCGGGACGGCGAGCTGCTCGCCACCGTGCCGATCACCGCCGGCGCCCCCAAGACGACCACGTACAACGGCAAGATGGTCGTCTCCGAGATGCTGGAAGTGACCCGCATGAACAGCCGCACGGTCGGCTTCGGCGGCGAGTACGACATCCCGGACGTCCCGCACGCCATGCGTCTCACCGACTCCGGGACCTTCCTGCACGGCAACTACTGGGCGCCGGACGCCCCCGGCAAGGTCAATGTCAGCCACGGCTGCGTGGGCCTCAGGGACGTGAAGGGCGGCAGCTCGGACACCCCCGCGGGCTGGTTCTTCGACCGCAGTCTCATCGGGGACGTCGTCGAGATCGTCCACAGCAAAGACAAAAAGGTCGCTCCCGACAACGGACTCGGAGGGTGGAATATGAGTTGGAAGCAGTGGAAGGCGGGCAGTGACTGAATGGTGACCTTGTACTCACAAGATTCTGAAATTTATGCGGTTAATATGCGCCGACACGCGGTGATCGCGGGGGTGATGCGGGCCTGACCAGGCCCGGCGAGGGGAGAGCGACTTGAACGTGCGACCGATATCGGGGGCGTCGGTTGACGCGCGGGGGCGTAGGGCCCGGGGGCTGCTGGCGCTGATACTCGGCGCCCTGCTGCTGGCGGTCACCGCGTGCGGCGGGGGAAGTTCGGGCGACTCGGACGACAAGGGCAAGGCGGGGGACTCCTCGCAGGCCGGGACCAAGCAGTCCGAGGCGGTGGTCACCATCGCCCCGAAGGACGGCTCGAAGTCCGTCGACACCAGCGGCGTCCTCAAGGTCGCCGCCACCAAGGGCAAGTTGACCGAGGTCCAGGTCAAGGACGCCAAGGGCACCGCGGTGGCCGGGACGATCGCCGCGGACGGCGCCTCGTGGACGCCGTCCGCCCATCTCGCCTCCGGCACCGCCTACACCGTGCACGCGGTCGCGAAGGACTCCGACGGCCGTACGGCCGCCGAGGACTCCAGCTTCACCACGCTGACCCCGAAGAACACGTTCCTCGGCACGTTCACGCCCGAGGACGGCTCGACGGTCGGCGTCGGGATGCCGTTCTCCATCCGCTTCACCCGGGGCATCACCAGCCCCGAGGACGTCGAGAAGGCCATCACCATCAAGACCTCGCCGGCCGTCGACGTCGAGGGCCACTGGTTCGGCAACGACCGCCTGGACTTCCGTCCCGAGCAGTACTGGAAGGAAGGCACCAAGGTCACCGTCGACCTCAACCTCGACGGCGTCGAGGGCCGTTCCGGTGTCTACGGCAAGCAGGACAAGACCGTCTCCTTCACCATCGGCCGCAACCAGGTCTCGGTCGTGGACGCCAAGAAGCACACGATGAAGGTCACGCAGGACGGCAAGACCGTCAAGACGATCGCCGTCACCACCGGCAAGCCCGGCTACGACACCTGGAACGGTCAGATGGTCATCAGCGAGAAGCTCGCGGTGACCCGGATGAACGGCGAAACGGTCGGCTACGGCGGCGAGTACGACATCAAGGACGTCCCGCACGCCGCCCGCCTCACCGACTCCGGCACCTTCATCCACGGCAACTACTGGGGCGGCGGCGCCTTCGGCAACTACAACGCCAGCCACGGCTGCGTCGGCCTCAGGGACGTCAAGGGCGGCTACGACAGCGGCGTCCCGGCCGCGTGGTTCTTCAACCACTCGATGCTCGGCGACGTGGTGGTCGTGAAGAACTCCGACGACGCGACGGTCGCCGCGGACAACGGCCTCAACGGCTGGAACATGTCGTGGGAGAAGTGGAAGGCGTAACGCTCCGCTGACTTACGGCCCCTGTGTGAGGTACTGCACCGGGGCCGTTCCCGTTAGCCCCCGTTAACCTGCTGACATGACCGTGAATCTCGAAGTCGCCGAAGGTGTCGGCACCATCCGTCTCGACCGCCCGCCCATGAACGCGCTGGACGTGGCCACCCAGGACCGGCTGAAGGAGCTCGCCGAGGAGGCCACCCGGCGTGAGGACGTGCGCGCGGTGGTCGTGTACGGCGGGGAGAAGGTGTTCGCGGCCGGCGCGGACATCAAGGAGATGCAGAACATGGACCACGCCGCGATGGTCCTGCGCGCCCGCGCCCTCCAGGACTCGTTCTCGGCGGTGGCCCGCATCCCCAAGCCGGTCGTCGCGGCCATCACCGGCTACGCCCTGGGCGGCGGCTGCGAACTCGCCCTGTGCGCGGACTTCCGGATCGCCGCGGAGAACGCCAAGCTGGGGCAGCCGGAGATCCTGCTCGGTCTGATCCCCGGCGCGGGCGGCACCCAGCGCCTGGCCCGGCTGGTGGGCCCGTCCAAGGCGAAGGACCTGATCTTCACGGGTCGTATGGTCAAGGCCGACGAGGCGCTGACGCTGGGTCTGGTGGACCGGGTCGTGCCCGCCGACGAGGTGTACGCCGAGGCGCACGCCTGGGCGGCGAAGCTCGCGCAGGGACCGGCGATCGCGCTGCGCGCGGCGAAGGAGTCGATCGACACGGGGCTCGAGACCGACATCGAGACGGGCCTCGCGGTGGAACGGAACTGGTTCGCAGGCCTGTTCGCCACGGAGGACCGTGAGCGGGGCATGAAGAGTTTCGTCGAGGAGGGCCCCGGCAAGGCGAAATTCCTCTGAACCGCTTGCAATTGACGCGATGTCTGATTCGGGTCCCTCGATGGGGCGGTTTATGGGAGCCTTAAGGCAACCTTAAGTCTGCCTTGTCGAGGGAGTCCGAAGATTGCCTCCCGGTGAGCCTCCGCCGCAGGTCAGAAGGGCTGCCAAAAGCACCGAAGTGCCGGTGGCATATGCCGATCGACCCTCGCGGAGCGACGCATTCCGGGGGGCGTATTCGTCGGGAACGGCCCCGGGGGACGCTGTGTGCGGCCATGATGGGGTCATGGCGGGGCTGGAGGGTTTCGAACAGCCGCGGGGAGACGGCCGTGTGACCGCGGCGCGCTGGTCTCCGGCGGTCGAGGACGAGCACGCACTGAAGGCGCTCGAACTGTTCGGGAATCCTGCGGAGGCGGAGGTTCCGTTGCCGTCCCGGCCGGAGTCCGCTGCGGTGGCGCGCCGGTTGACCCAGGTGATCGTTCTTCGTCAGTGGGGGCTCACTCCGAAGATGACGGAGGAAGCGGTGTTACTCGTGTCCGAGCTGGTGGGTAATGCCGTGCGGCACACGGGGGCGCGGGTGTTCGGGCTTCGGATGCGGCGACGGCGCGGGTGGATCCGGATAGAGGTGCGGGATCCGTCCCGGGGGTTGCCCTGTCTGATGCCGGTGCAGGAGATGGACATCAGCGGGCGGGGGCTTTTCCTGGTGGACAAGCTCGCGGATCGGTGGGGCGTTGATCTGCTGCCGCGGGGGAAGACCACGTGGTTCGAGATGCGGGTGGCTGACAGGTAGTCGGGCGGGTGCGGGTGGGTGTGGTCTTGTCGCGCCCACGCGGAGACGCACATTGACACAGCCCCGCGCCCCTAGGTGGGTTAATGAACCGGCATTCAGCATCAATCCCACTTGAATGGCGCGGTGACCACTACCGATCGTCGGGCAGTGCTGCTCGCTACCGCTGGGTTGGCGTTGGCTGCGGGATGCGCCACCAGCGGTGCCGTCGCTCACCCCGCTCGGCCCTCCAACAGCGCCCTCGCCCTCCCCGCCCAGCTCACCCACGGCCCCCGCGACCGTCCCCGCATCGCCCTCACCTTCCACGGCGGCGGTGACCCCGCCACCGCCCGCGCCCTGCTCACCGAGGCCGAGAAGTACGGGGCCCGGGTCACCGTGCTCGCCGTCGGGACCTGGCTCGACGCGCACCCCGACATCGCGCGCCGGATCCTGGACGGTGGACACGACCTCGGCAATCACACGCTCCACCACCTCGACATCAACGGAATCTCCGAAGCCGAGGCCAGAGCGGAGATCACCGGCTGCGCCGAGCGGATCCGGCGGCTCACCGGGTCGATCGGGAGGTGGTTCCGGCCCTCCCGTACGCCCACCGCCTCGCCCCTCGTCACGCGGCTCGCCCGGGAGGCCGGTTACCCCCACGTCCTCTCCTACGACGTCGACTCCCTCGACTTCACCTCGCCCGGCGCCGCCGTCGTCGCCCGGAAGGTGCTCGCCGAGATCCGCGAAGGGTCCGTGGTGAGCCTGCACTTCGGGTACGGCGACACGGTCGCCGCCCTCCCCGTCGTACTGGAAGAACTCGACCGGCGCGGCCTGGCCGCGGTGACCACCACGGAGTTGTTCAGCTGATGTCCCCCACGTCAATGAAGCGCGCCCTGATCGCGGGTGCCGCGTTCGTCGCCCTCGCCGCCTGCGGGACCGAGACCGGGGACGGGGTGAACGAGGCCCCCGGAACGAAGGCGGCCGTCCCCGCGCCGGTGAAACAGGTCAAGAAGAAGCCCGTGCCCGGGCTGCCGGGGATGCCGCCCGTGCTCGATCCGAAGGACGTGTACGCGGCGGACCGTCCGGGCAGGCTGTCGCCGGTGGTCAGGGACTTCCCGTCCCGGGTCTATGTGCCCAACACGGAGTCCGACACGGTCTCCGTCATCGACCCGAAGACGTACGGGGTCATCGAGACGATCCACGTGGGGCGGCAGCCCCAACACGTCGTGCCCTCCTGGGACATGAAGACGCTGTGGGTCAACAACAACCGCGGTCACACCCTCACGCCCATCGACCCGAGGACGGGGAAGGCGGGCAAGCCGGTCGAGGTGCACGACCCGTACAACCTCTACTTCACGCCCAACGGCAGGTACGCGATCGTGATGGCCTCCCTCGACCGTGAACTCGTCTTCCGCGACCCGCACACCATGGAGCGGAAGAAGACCGTTCCGGTCAGCTGCTACGGCGTCAACCACGCCGACTTCTCCCTGGACGGGAGGTACTTCATCGTGTCGTGCGAGTTCAGCGGTGAGCTGCTGAAGGTGGACACCGAGAAGATGAAGGTGATCGGGCAGCGGAAACTCCCGTTCGACGGGGCCATGCCCCAGGACGTCAAGGTCTCCCCGGACGGAAAGCGGTTCTACGTCGCGGACATGAAGGCCGACGGGATGTGGGTCCTCGACGGCGACAAGTTCACCGAGCCGGCCCTGCTGCCCACCGGCAAAGGCACCCACGGTCTCTACGTCAGCCGTGACTCCCGTGAGATGTACGTGTCCAACCGGGGCGAAGGGACCGTCTCCGTCTTCGACTTCACCCGGAACAGCATCACCAGGAAGTGGCGTCTGCCCGACGGCGGCAGCCCCGACATGGGCGGTGTCTCGGCCGACGGCAAGGTCCTGTGGCTGTCGGGCCGTTACAACTCCGAGGTCTACGCCATCGACACCCGCACCGGCAGGCAGCTGGCCCGCGTCAAGGTCGGCAGCGGGCCGCACGGGCTGGCCGTGTATCCGCAGCCGGGGCGGTACTCACTCGGTCACACCGGCATCTTCCGCTGAACCGTCGGGAACCCGCGGAGCCGCGGCGAGCAGCACCGCCTCCGCGCCCACCGGACGGTAACCGGCCGCCTGGAACGCCCGCATGCTGCGGGCGTTCCCCGGGGAGACCTGGGCCCACAGCGGCTCCTCGGTGAGGTGGCGGGCGGCGGTCACCAGGGCACGGCCCAGGCCCCGGTGCCGTACGTCCTCGTCCACCTCGACCGAGACCTCCAGGCGGCCGCCGACCCCGCGACCCGTCACCAGCACCCCGCCCTCCGTCGTCCAGGCCCGGATGTCGTCGCGCCGCCTGCGGGCGTAGACGATCCGGGGATGGTCGGCGTCCTCGATCTCCTTCAGCGCGAGCTGCGGCTCGCCCGGCAGCGGTTCGGTCACCAGCATCGCGTCGATCGTCTCCGACCTGCGGCCGGTCCGGGTGACGAGGGCGGCGAGGAACACCGGGTTCATCGTCGCGGCCAGCGGGTCGCAGTCCAGCCCGCGCAGGGTCTCGCGCACCCACTCCGGGTCCTCGTCGGTGAAGACGACCGAGTGCGCCGTGAAGGCCAGGACACCCGCGTCCCGGTGGCACGTCTGCGGTACGACCGTCGTGCCGCCATCCGCCGGCGGGAAGACACCGCGGGCCGCCGCGTCGAGAATGTCCCGCAAGGTCTCCATCACCGCGCTCCTTGAGTCTCCACCCACTGGAAGGCCCAGACTCACACACATGATCGAAGACGGCACCGGACTTTTCACCATCGGCGAGCTGGCCCGGGCCACCGGACTGACCGTGCGGACCATCCGTTACTGGTCCGACGCGGGTGTCCTGCACCCGGTGACGCGGTCGTCCGGCGGTTACCGGCTCTACGACGCCGAGTCCGTCGCCCGCCTGGAGCTGATCCGCACGCTGCGGGAGCTGGGGCTGGGACTGGCGGACGTACGGAAGGTGGTCAGCGGCGAGAAGGACGTCGCGTCGGTGGCGGCCGCGCATGTGGCGGCCCTGGACGCGCAGATCCGGTCGCTGCGGGTGACACGGGCGGTGCTGTCGACCGTTGCGAGGCGCGGGTCGACCGCGGAGGAGATGACCCTGATGAACAAGCTGGCACGACTGTCCGCCGCCGAGCGGAGGCGGATCATGGAGGAGTTCGTGGAGGAGATGTTCCACGGGCTGGACACCGTGGATCCCGACATCCGCGAAAGGATGCGGAACACCGCCGTGAACCTGCCGGACGACCCGACGCCCGAGCAGGTCGACGCCTGGGTGGAGCTCGCCGAGCTGGTGCGGGATCCGGAGTTCCGGGCGCAGATGCGCAAGGCGGCCGAGTTCAACGCCGACGGCCGGGCGCACGACACCCCGGCCGGTACGTCCCTGTGGTTCGCTCAGCGGCTCGTCCAGCTGGCGGGGGAGGCACGGGAGCGGGGGATCGACCCCGCGACACCGGAGGCCGAGGCGATCCTGCGGGATCTGCTCGGTGACGCCGACTGGGCGGCCGTACTGGAACGCCTGGAATCGACGGAGAACGACCGGCTCGCCCGCTACCGCGAGTTGCTCACCGCTCTGAAGGGCGGCCCGCGCGGGCCGGTGCACCGAGAGGAGTTCGCCTGGGTGGCCGCCGCACTGCGGGCCAGGACAGGCGGTTAATCTGGCCTCCGTCAGCAAGACGGCAAGGAATGAGAAAAGGGGCGGACCGGTGGCGCACATCGACATCGAGGAAGCACGCAAGCAGTTCGATCGCATCGATGCGGACGGTGACGGCTCCATCACCGCCGCCGAGTTCAAGACCGCCCTGGCCCAGGGTGGCGACTGGAACGTGACCGAGTCGGTCGCCGAGGCGATCATCAAGAGCCGCGACCTGAACGGCGACAAGCTCCTGTCGTTCGACGAGTTCTGGGCCTTCCTCAACAAGTAAGGCGTACGGAGAAGGGGGCGCCCGGCGGTCCGGGGCGCCCCCTTCGTCATGCCCGGCCCCTGATCCGTACCGTCCAGCGGCCGTCACGGCGTTCCAGCACCAGCGGCAGGTCGAAGCACTTGCCGACCTGGTCACCGGTGAGGACGTACGCCACCGGGCCCTGCGTGAGCACACGACCCTCGCGCAGCAGCATCGCGTGGGTGGTGCCGGACGGCAGCTCCTCCAGGTGGTGGGTGACCAGGACCGTCGCCAAGGCCGGATGTTCCCGGCGCAGGGCGTCCAGGGCGTCGATCAGCCGCTCGCGGCCGGGCAGGTCGAGGCCGGTCGCCGGTTCGTCGAGCAGGAGCAGCCGCGGCTCGGGCATCAGCGCGCGGGCGATGAGCGTACGGCCGCGCTGTCCCTGCGACAGCGTCGGCCAGCGGGCGTCGGGGAGGTCGGCGAGGCCGAGGACGTCGATGAGGCGCTCGGCCCTTTCCCGCTGTCCCGGTGTCGGCCGCCAGCGGGGGAGCGGGGCGACGGAGTTGGTCAGTCCGGTCAGGACGACGTCCCGGACCCGCAGGGGCGCGGTGAGCGGATGACGCGGGTCGACGTGACCCACGTGAGCGCGCAGCTCCCGCAGGTCGACCCGGCCGAGCCGGCGACCCAGCACCTCGACCGTGCCGCGGGTGGGGTGGACCAGGGCGCCGAGCAGGCTGAGCAGCGTGGACTTGCCCGCGCCGTTGGCCCCGAGCAGCGCCCAGTGTTCGCCCGCCCGGACGGTCAGGGAGACCTCCTGGAGGATCGGCTTCCCGTCCCGGACGACATGGACGTTCTCGGCGCGCAGGACCTCCCTCACCGCATCGCACGGTTCATCGCGGCCAGCACGGCCTGGACGGCGGCCGACGCCCCCATGCCCGCGCCCCATGCGGTACGGCCGTCCACCCGGCACTCGGCGTACGCGGCCGCCCCGTCCTCCTGTTCGGCGAAGTCGACGACGTCGACGGTGTGTCCGGCACCGGCGAGCGCGTCGACGAACGCGGAGACCGGGCTGCCGCCCGTGCCCTCGTGGTCGCCGATCCGGTCCCCGGCCTCCAGCGTGCACACGAAGCGATGGACGCCGGGCGCCTCCTCGTACGTCGACCAGTCGTGCAGCCGTACCTGGGTGAACTCCGGCAGATAGGTGGCCAGGAACAGCTCGTACAGCTCCTTCGGCGTCATCTCCCGGCCGCTGGTGTCGGTGGCCTCCTGGACGGTGCGGGAGACGTCGGGGCGCATCCGGGCGGGCAGGTCGATGCCGTGGTGGGTGCGCAGCAGATACGCCGTCCCGCCCTTGCCCGACTGGGAGTTGACGCGGATCACGGCCTCGTAGGAACGGCCGATGTCGGCGGGGTCGATGGGCAGGTAGGGCACGTTCCAGGGAGCCTGCCCGGCCGGGACCCCCAACTCCTCGGCCCTGCGGGTGTGTTCGGCGAGGCCCTTGCTGATCGCGTCCTGGTGGGTGCCGGAGAAGGCGGTGTGGACGAGGTCGCCGGCGTACGGGTGGCGGGGGTGCACGGGCAGCCGGTTGCAGTGCTCGACCGTCTCGCGGACCGCGTCGAGGTCGCCGAAGTCGACCATGGGATCCACCCCTTGGGCGTACAGGTTCATCGCGAGGGTCACCAGGTCGACGTTGCCGGTGCGCTCGCCGTTGCCGAACAGACAGCCCTCCACCCTCTGGGCGCCGGCCAGCACGGCGAGTTCGGCGCAGGCGACGCCGGTGCCGCGGTCGTTGTGCGGGTGCACGGAGAGGATCACGGAGTCGCGGCGGGCCAGATGGCGGTGGACGTACTCGATCTGGTCGGCGTAGACGTTCGGGGTGGCGATCTCGACGGTCGCCGGGAGGTTGTGCGTGACCGGGCGGTCCGGGCTCGCGTCCCACAGCCGGGTCAGCCCGTCGCACAGCTCCAGGACGAAGTCGGGTTCGGTGAGGTTGAAGGTCTCCGGGGAGAACTGGAAGCGGACGGCTGTGCCTTCGAGGGCGTCGGCCCGCCGCGCCATGTGCTCGGCCGCCGCCCTGACCGTCCGCCACACCTCGTCCCGGTCCCGGCCGAGGACGACGTCCCGCCACACCGGCGAGGTGGCGATGTAGAGGTGCACGACGGCTCGCGGCAGCCCGGCGATCGCGTCGAAGGTCCGGTCGATCAGGTCGGTCCTGGCCGGGGTGAAGACGACGGGGGTGACGTCGTCGGGGACGGTGCCGCTCGCCACCAGATGCCGTACGAAGTCGAAGTCCGCGCGGCTCGCGGACGGATAGCCGACCTCGATCTCCTTGAAGCCGGTCCGCACCAGCAGGTCGAAGAAACGGCTCTTGCGCGGGGTGTCCATCGGCTCGGCGAGGGCCTGGTTGCCGTCGCGCAGGTCGACGGGGACCCAGAGGGGGGCGCGGTCGATGCGGGCGGAGGGCCAGGCGCGGTCGGTGGCGGGGACGTGGACGCGGTCCTGGAAGGGGCGGTAGCGGTGGAACGGCATGGGGCTGGGCCGCTGGGGGTTCCAGAGGGAGATCACGGTGTGTCCTTCGGCTCGGTCGGTCGACTGGGACCGGCAGCACGGCGTCCCGCGGCGGGGTGCCGGTCGCGTCAGGCCCCGCCGCGGCAGCCGAGAAGAAGGAGTCCGCGGAAGATCACGGAAGGTAGGCTAGTCACTCCTCAGCTCCTCAGACAAGTGAGAATTCACTGAGCGCCTTTTGTCCCCGCACGAGTTGGTGAACCGCAGATGCCGCTAGGTCCCGTCCGTCCCAGCCCCCTGGTCGAGCAGGCCGCCGAGCGGCTGCGCGCGCAGATCACCGCAGGACACTGGCCCGTCGGCACGAAGCTGCCCGGCGAGACGACCCTCGCGAAGGAACTCGGCGTGGGCCGCTCCACGGTCCGCGAGGCGCTGCGGGCGCTGGCCGGGGCGGGGCTCGTGCGGCCCAGACAGGGCGCGGGCGTCTTCGTCACCGCGACGGAAGTGGCGGAGGACTGGCCCACGCGTCTGCGCCGGGCCGCGGTCACCGACGTCTACGAGGTCCGCATGGCCGTGGAGGTCCACGCGGCCCGGCTCGCCGCGCGCCGCCGTACGCCCGAGGACGTGGCGGCGATGGAGCTCGCGCTGGAGGGCCGCCGGGCCGCGTCGACGGCGGGCGACGGGGCCTTCGTCGACGCGGACATCACCTTCCACGCGGCCGTGGTCGCCGCCGCCCACAACCCCGTACTCGCCGACCTCTTCCGGGAGTTCACCCCAGTCCTGCGTGAGGGCCTGATCGAACTCCTGACCCTGACCGGACTGCGCACCCACGACCCCAACACCGCCGACGAGGCCCACGCGGCACTGGTCCGGGCCGTGGCGGACGGGGACGCGGAGGGGGCGGCGGAGATTCTGCGGAGTGAGCTGGAGGACCCCTTCGCGGAGTAGAACCCCACTCGTACCGATCAGACCGTCGCCCACTCCTTCAGCGCCGCCTTGCTCGCGAAGTCGGCGACATTCCTGTCGACCGGGTCGTCGGTGTACTGGTGGAAGCGCCACTTGGCCTGGATACGTGGTTCGCCGGCCGTGACGTAGTCGGCGATCCACAGGCCGTCTCCGGCGTACGACGTGCTGTCCACGTTGAGCCAGTAGTTGCGGTTGCAGTAGAGAACGACCCTGTTGTTCGGCCGGAGTTGCTTCACCTTGCGGATGAAGGCGTCCTTCTCGGCGTTGGTCGCGTGGGTGCCGTCGCCGGTCGTCTCCCAGTCCACGGCGAGGATGTCACCCGCCTTCTCGGGAGCGTGGGCGACGAAGTACTCGGCCTGGGCCGTGAGGTTGCCCGGCCAGAGGAAGTGGTAGAAGCCGACGACCAGTCCGGCGTCGCGGCCGTGCTTGGCCTGGGCGGAGAGCTTCGGGTTGGTGTAGGAGCGGCCCTCCGTCGCCTTGATGAAGACGAAGGAGAGACCGGCCGTGGCGTAGGACGAGGACTGGTAGGCGCTGACATCGATGCCGCGGAGCATGTCGGGGGCTCCCTGAAGTGAAAGTGGGGGGACGGGAGTTGATAGTGCCCCATATGCCTGCGCGGGAACCTCGGCATTCGGCGAAGGCCTCCGCGGAAGCGGAGCATCGCGCTTCAGCCGTCCGAGGCGGCCAGGCTTCCGGCCGTGCCGCGGATGGTCGGATGGCGGTACAGCTCCCGCATCCGTAGCGACGGCAGGCCCTGCGCGCGCATGACGGCCCCGATGCGGACTGCGAACAGGGAGTTGCCGCCCAGCTCGAAGAAGTCGTCATCCAGGCCGACAGGTGTGCCGAGCACCTCGCTCCAGATCTGCCTCAGCCGCTCGGTGAGCTCGTCCTCGGCCGCGACGGGCTCGGCGCTTCGGGTCGGCGCGGCGGGTGCGGGGAGCCGGGCCGTGTCGAGTTTGCCGTTGGCCGTCAGCGGCAGCGTGTCCAGGGCAGTGACCGTGGTGGGGAGCATGTGGTCGGGGAGGATGCCCGCGGCCCGCTTGCGGACTGTCACCGGATCGCCGTCTGAGAGGACCACGTAAGCGTCGATCCTGGCGGTGGCCGCGTCGTCCGGGTCGTCGCGCCGGACCACCACGGCCGCCGTCCGGACATCAGGGTCTTCCAGCAGCACCGAGCGGATCTCGTCCAGCTCGATCCGGAAGCCGCGGATCTTGACCTGGCTGTCGATGCGTCCGAGGTGTTCGAGGCGGCCGTCCGGGCGCAGGCGTCCCAGGTCCCCGCTGCGGTACATGGTGCCGCCGGTGTACGGGTCCGGGACGAAGCGCTGGGCGGTCAGCTCCCCTTGGCCGAGGTAGCCGAGTGCGACCCCGGCGCCGCCGACGCAGATCTCGCCCGCGACACCGGGCGGCTGCAGCCGCCCGGACGGGTCGGTCACATACAGGTGCCAGCCGGGCAGTGCCCGTCCGACGGAGCGGGTGGCGGAGAGCGCCAGTCGCCGGGTGAGGGTCTGCTCGGTGACGTGGACCGTCGTCTCTGTGATGCCGAACATGTTCACCATCCGGCAGACCGACTCGGGGTGCCGGTCGAACCAGGGCAGCAGCATGCGCGCATCCAGTGGCTCGCCGCCGAAGACGACCATCCGGACCGCGACCCGGGTGTGGTCCACGTCCAGCAGCTGGGCGAAGGCCGACGGGGTCTGGCTGAGCACGGTGACCTTCTCGGCCACGAGCAGGTCGCGGAAGCGGTCGGGTTCGCGGGAGACGAAGTACGGCACCACGACCAGCCGCCCGCCGGTCAGCAGGCACCCCCAGATCTCCCACACCGAGAAGTCGAAGGCGCTGGAGTGGAACCAGGTCCACACGTCGCTGGTGCCGAAGCCGTACTCCTCGCGGGTCGCGTCGATCAGGGCGATCACATTGCGGTGCGGTACCTCGACGCCCTTGGGGCGGCCGGTGGAGCCGGACGTGTAGATGACGTAGGCGGCGGCGTCGGGCGCGGTGGCCGTCGGCGGGACCGGGGCGTCGGTGAACTGCTGGGCGGCGTCCAGCAGTTCGTCCGGAGTGGCAGGCACACAGCCCGCGACGTCCGGGAACTCCGACAGCCGGGTGACCATCACCCGCAGTCCCGCGTCCTGTGCGGTGTGGGCGATGCGGTCCGCCGGGTAGGCCGGGTCGACGGGTACGTAGGTCGCGCCGGCCTTCAGTACGGCGAGCAGGGTGACGACGAGTTCGGCGGTGCGTTCCAGGCAGACGCCCACCCGGTCGCCGGCCGTGACGCCGCGCTCGCGCAGGCCGTGGGCCAACCGAGTCGACCGTTCGTCGATCTCGCCGTAGGTGAGACCGGCCGCGCCCTCGGTCACGGCGATGCGCTCCGGTGTCGCCCCCGCGATCCGCGCGAACGCCTCGGGCACGGTCACCGGGGTGGTGACCAGCGGGCGGGACGGTCGGCCGAGTGCCGCCACCCGGTCGCGTTCGGCCTCGTCGAGCAGATCGACGTCGGCCACCGCGGTCCCGGGCTCGGTGAGGATCATCCGGTGCACCCGCACCAGGTACCGGGCGAACTGCGCGGCGATCTCCGTGGAGACATGGCCGCCGACGTGGTCGCAGCGCAGCCGCCAGCCGTCGGCGTCCTTGAACACCGACAGGGTGAGCGGGAACGGCGGTGCGAGGCACGGCACGTACGCACCCGGAAGCTCCGCCTCGTCGAAGAGCAGACCGGCGAGTACGGGACCGTCCGCGGGGGCGGCCTTCAGCTCACCGAGCGTGGTGGCCTCCGGCACGGTGAAGGTGCCGTGGTCGGTGCCGATGACCGGAGTGGTCTCGGGGTCGTGCCGGCGCAGGGTCACGGCGAGGGCGGCGAGCCAGCTTGCCTCGTCGCCGCCGTCGTCGAGGGTGAAGAGGTGCGGGACGGCGGGGCCTTCGTCACCCAAGCCCCACGCGGGTGCGGGTGCCGTGGTGGCGGAACGGCCCGCTTCCGGCTCGACGGACTCCCCGGTCCCCGGCTCGACGGACTCCCCGGTCCCCGGCTCGACGGACTCACCGACTGCCAGCCGTGCGAGAGCCGCGCGGTCCCACTGGTCCCGCGCGGCCACCAGGACCAGATCGCAGGAGCCGTCGGCGTAGCGCAGCAGTACCCTGCGCAGTCCCTCGGTCGGGCGGGCGAGTTCGGCTGCGCGACGGCGCTCGGCGAGCGGGTCCGCCGCCGGCACGGGTATGTCCTCGATCCACAGTCCCGGAGGGGCCGTCGGATACGGCGAGCGGTCCGAGCGGACACGGACCGCATGGCAGCGGGCCGCGGGGTGGAGGGGGCCTGACACGGTCGTACTCCTTGTCGACGCGGGGAGTTGTTCTGGGGGTTGCCGGAGGGGTTGTCCGGGGGAGTCGTTCGGGAAGGGGGGACGCGGGGCGCAGGCTCAGCGGATGCTGAACCCGCCGTCCACGGTCAGGACCGAGCCGGTGATCTGCCGGGACTCGTCCGAGGCGAGGAAGACCACCGCGGCGGCGACGTCCTCGGGCTCGATCAGCGCGTTCATCGGCTGCGCCTCGACGAAGGTCTTCTCGTGTTCGTGCACCGGCACTTCGAGCGCCCTGGCGATCTCGGCGAGCATGCGCCCCTCGGCCTGCGCGTCGTCGCGCACCGACCCCGGGCACACCGCGTTCACGCGCACCTTCGTCGGCGCGTAGTCGAGCGCCGCGGCCTTGGTCAGCCCGACGACGGCGTGCTTGGCGGCGACGTACCCGGCGAAGTGCCGGTAGCCCACGAGCCCCGCCGTGGACGCCACGTTGACGATGCTTCCGGCACGCCGGGCGCTCATCGCCTTGCCGACCTCGCGGATCACCCGCCAGGCACCGGAGAGGTCCACGTCGATCATCAGGGACCACTCGTCCTCGTCGATCTCGTGCACCGGCTTGCCCGAGGGCGCGGCGATGCCCGCGTTGTTCACGGCGACGTCGATCCGCCCGAACCGGTCCTCGGCGAGGGTCACGGCCTCACGCACGGCCCGCAGGTCACGGATGTCCGTCGAGGCTGTCAGCACGGCGGCGCCGGTCTCCCGGCACAGTGCCGCCGTGTGCTCCAACTGGCCCTTCGTGCCCAGCGGATAGGGCACTCCGGGCAGGTCGGCGCAGATGTCCAGCAGCATGAGGTCGGCGCCCTCGGCGGCACAGGCGAGGGCGATGGACCGGCCGAGTCCTCGGGCGGCGCCGGTGACCAGGACCGACTTGCCGTGCAGACGCATCGGGAACTCCTTGGGGATGGGGGTCACAGCAGGGTCGAGACGATCAGCCGCACCAGCGCGGGCGCGGCATCGGTGAGGTACATGTGGCCGCCGGGGACCTCGACGTGCTCGAAGTCGCGGCCCGCCACCTTGCTCCAGGACTCCGCGTCGTCGTAGCCGACGAGGTCGTCGTCCTCGCCCCGGATCACCGTGAGGGGCACGTTCAGCGGGAGTTCGGTGGACGGAGCGTAGTTCTCGTGCATCTCGACGTCCGCGCGCAGGGCGGGCAGGATCATCTCGCGCATCTCCGGGTCGTCCAGCGCGGGATGGTGGTAGCCCGCGAACTCGCCGACCCGGGCGAGGAAGTCCTCGTCGCTGAGTCCGGTGGCGTGCCGCTCGCGGCCCCGGGCCGGTTCGGGTGATCCGCTGACGAAGAGGTGGACGGGGTCGACGCCGGGCTCGTCGGCCAGCCGGTGGGCGAGTTCGTAGGCGAGCACCGCGCCGAGGCTGTGTCCGAAGAGAGCCACTCTGCCGCCGCCGTCACCGAGCCGGCTGCGCAGATCGTCGGTGAGACCGTCGACGGCCCGGTGCACGTCCCGGTACGGCTCCTCGTCGATCAGCCGTTCCCGGCCGGGCAGTTGCAACGGCACGATCTGCACCGCGTCCCCGGCCAGGGCCGTCCAGGGACGGTAGAAGGAGGCACCGGCCCCGGCGTACGGGAGGCAGATCAGTTTGGTCGTGTCATGCGTGGTCATGGATACGGGTGTCTCCTTGTGAGGCGCATGGGGTGTGGGGGTCGGGGCTGGACGCGAGCAGGCCGGCGAGCTCCGCCGCCTCGACGGCGACACGCAGCGCGGCGGCGGCGCGGTCCGGGCCGGGCAGGCCGGGGCCGACCGGCATGACGTTGAGCGTGGTGACGCCGGCCTCGGCGAATGCCGTCATGCGCTCGGCGATCCGCTCCCGCGGCCCGAGGAGCGAGGTGGCGTCGAGGAATTCGAGCGGTACGGCGGCCATGGCGCCGGGGTAGTCACCGGCCAGGAATCTCTCCTGGACGGTACGTGCCTCGGGGCCGAAGCCCATGCGCTCGGCCAGCTGGGTGTAGTGGTTGTCCTCGCGTCCGCCCATGCCGCCGAGGTACAGCGCGGCGTACCCCCGCACCCGGCGGGCGCAGGCCCGCCAGTCGGCGCCGGTCACCAGGGGGACGCCGGGGGCGATGTCGAAGCCGTCAAGCGTGCGCCCCGACCTCGCGAGGCCGGCCTTGAGCGGCTCCAGCTGCCGGGCGGCGTGGGCGGGGGAGAAGAACACGGGAAGCCAGCCGTCGGCGATCTCCCCTGCCAGCTCCAGGTTCCGCGGCCCCAGGGCGGCGAGGTAGACCGGGATCCGTTCGCGCGGTGGCCGGATGGTGAGGGCGAGAGCTTTGCCGGGGCCGTCCGGCAGCGGCAGCGTGAAGTGGCTGCCCTCGTAGGCCAGGGGTTCCCGGCGCAGGGCACGGCGTACCAGGTCGACGTATTCGCGGGTACGGCCCAGCGGTGAGGCGAACCTGACGCCGTGCCAGCCCTCGGAGACCTGGGGACCGGAGACGCCGAGCCCGAGCCGGAACCTTCCTGCGGACAGGGTGTCGAGGGTGGCGGCGGTCATCGCCGTCATCGCGGGCGAGCGGGCGGGGATCTGGAGGACGGCGCTGCCGACGTCGATGCGGGAGGTGCGGGCGGCGATCCAGGACATCAGGGTCACGGCGTCGGATCCATAGGCCTCCGAGACCCAGACCGCCGCGTAGCCGAGATCTTCGGCCAGGGAGGCGAGGGGGAGGCTGGAGGCGTCGTTGGCGCCGACCCAGTAGCCGAGGTTGAGGCCGAGTCGCAGGGTGGGGACGGGCATGGGGTGCTCCTGTGCGGGCGCGCGGGCCGGTTGCCGGGGGTTCCTGTTCAGGGGCCGGGCGCGGGGCGGTTGGAGGGGCGGCCGCGGTCAGCGGCTGGTGCGGGTGCGGAAGCGCCAGGTCGACAGGGTGATGAAGACAGCGATGACCAGGACGGAGCAGCCCATGGTGTACAGCGCGGGGTGGCGGGCGGGCCACGCGTGCTGTACCGGGAAGCCGGGCGGGGCGGTGTTGCCGAAGAGGCGGCGCAGGGCGTTCGCCAGTGAGGTGATCGGGTTCCAGGCCGCCAGTGTGGAAAGCGGCCCCGGCAGGCTCGCGCCGGAGACGAAGCCGGAGGAGATGAACGTGGCCGGGAACAGCCAGATGATGCCGACGCTTCCGGCCACCTGGGCGTTGGGGGTGACGAGGGCGACGAACACGCCGATCCACGACATCGCGAAGGAGAACAGCAGCACCAGCAGGACACCGCCGGCCACGTCGACCGGTCCGGTGTGCGGGCGCCAGCCCATCAGCAGCCCGCACACGGTGGTGACGGCCACGCCCGCCAGGCAGGTGGTGAGGTCGGAGGTGGTGCGGCCGAGCAGGAGGGCCACCCGGGAGATCGGCAGGGTGCGGAAGCGGTCGATCATGCCCCGGTCGAGGTCTCGGGAGAGCCCGACCGTGGTGAAGGTGGTGGTGAAGGCCACGGTCTGGGCGATGAGCCCGGCGACCAGGTAGGAGCGGTAGGCCGTGCCGCCCAGGCTGTTGCCGAAGACGTACCCGATGAGCATGGCGTAGACGACCGGCTCCACCAGGCAGGAGATGAGCAGGCCCGGAGTGCGCCGCAGGTGCAGCAGGTTGCGCAGGGCGAGGTCAGCGCTCTCCGCGACGACCCGCAGCACGGGGTTGCGCCGGGCGCGGGTCGGAGCCGCCGCCGGAGGGAGACCGGTGGCGAGTGCGCCGCCGTGCGGGGAGCCGGCCCGGTCGACGTCGGTGGGCGCGCTCACCGCGCGGCCTTCTGGCGGGCGCGGCTGGTCAGGGCGAGGAACACGTCGTCGAGGGTGCTGCGGCTGAGCCCGATCTCCAGCACCTCGATCTTCTCGTCCTCCAGCGCGGTGAGGGCCCGGCCCAGAGCTGCCGGGCCGTCGGCGGCGGCCGCCTCCACCCGGCGGGCACGGCGGTCCACCGTCGGGGCCGCGCCGGTCGCGCCGGCGGCGGCCCGCGCCGCGGCGTCGAGCTGGTCGTCCCGGGCGACGCACACCACGAGCCGGTTTCCGGCCGCTGCCTTCAGTTCGTCGCTGGTGCCCTCCGCCACCACCCGGCCCCGGTCGATCACCGTGATCCGGTCGGCGAGGCGGTCCGCCTCCTCCAGGTACTGGGTCGTCAGCAGGATCGTGGTGCCACCGGCGACGAGTTCACCGACCGCGTCCCAGGTGTCGAGCCGGCTCTCGGGGTCGAGACCCGTGGTGGGTTCGTCCAGGACGACCAGGGGTGGGGAGCCGACCAGGGCGGCGGCCAGATCCAGCCGTCGGCGCATGCCGCCCGAATAGGTGCCCGCGGTATGTCCCGCGGCCTCCGAGAGTCGGAATCGGGCCATCAGATCATCGGCACTGCGACGAGCCGTACGTCGTCCCACACCACGTAGTTTCGCGATGAGGTAGAGGTTCTCGAATCCGGTCAGTGTGTCGTCGACCGTTGAATACTGGCCAGCCATTCCGATCGTGGCGCGGACCTTTTCCGGCGCGGCCGTCACATTCCAGCCATTCACGAAGGCGTGGCCGGAATCAGGCTTGAGGAGAGTCGTGAGAATCCTGACCAGGGTGGTTTTACCGGCCCCGTTCGGACCGAGCAGGCCTAGGACCTCACCGGGGTTGACTCGCAGGTCAACGCCGCATAAGGCGTGACTCTCCTTGAATTTCTTGTGTAATCCATGTACGGCGACGGCCGACTCGGTGGGGGTATGCACGGATCCGTTCTACGCCCGTCCGTGAATCAAATCGATCATGGAACGTTCAAGGTTTTTTGTGCGTTCGCTTGCGTTGCTTGAAGGTTGCTTGAATGTTTCAGTACCGGTTCGGGAATCGTGACTGCGTACGGTTCCTGTCGTGCGAGAATTACTCACGACGCTGAGGGAACAGGCGGCGCGAAACCCGCAGCAGCCTGCCGTGACGTTTGTTTCGGACTTCAGCGACTTCAGCCGTACGGTGCGCGATCGCGCACAACTCGACGAGCACTCCCGACGCATAGCCTCCTGGATTCAGGAGCGCCTCTCCCCCGGGGACCGGGTCCTGCTCCTCTACTCCCCGGGCATCGAGTTCACCACCGCGTTCTCCGCTTGTGTCTACGCCGGCGTCATCGCCGTGCCCGCCCCGCTGCCGGGCCGCTACCGGCATGAGCGCCGCAGGCTCGCCGCGATCGCCCGTGACGCGGGGGTGCGCGCCGTGCTGACACAGCGGAGCGATCTTCCGGAGGTCGAGAAGTGGATCGCCGAGGAGGGCGTCGTCGGCACGCTCTGCCACCCGACCGACTCCCAGGACGGCGACCCGGACGCCTGGACCGCTCCCCGGCCGTCACCCGAGACCCTGGCCCTGCTCCAGTACACGTCGGGATCGACCGGCGACCCCAAGGGCGTCAAGGTCACCCACGGCAACCTCGTGACCAACGTGGAGCGGATGGTCCGCCTGTTCGGGAACGACAGCGACACGGTCTACGGCGGCTGGATCCCTCTGTACCACGACATGGGGCTGATCGGCCTGATGCTGCCCGGTCTCCTGTGCGGCAGCGGCTATGTGCAGATGGACCCCATGTCCTTCCTGCGCCGCCCGTACCACTGGCTGCGGATGCTGGACGCCTGCGATGTGGGTTTCACCGCCGCACCCGACTTCGCCTACGAACTGTGCGTACGACGCGTCACCGACGAGCAGCTCGCCACGCTCGACCTGTCCCGGCTCAAGGCCGCCGACGGCTCCGAGCCGGTCCGCGCCGACGTCGTCTCCGCCTTCACCGAGAGGTTCGCCGCCGCAGGACTGCGGCCCGAAGCGCTCATCCCGGTGTACGGCCTGGCGGAGGCGACCCTGATGGTCTCCGGCACCACCGGCCGGCCGGCCCTGCGAACCGCGGTCGGCGTCAAGGCACTTGAGGACCAGGTGCTGAAGCCGGCCGAGGGGCTCGAAGCGCCCCGCGTACTGACCGGGTGCGGGGCACCGGCCGGGGCCGACGTGCTGATCGTCGATCCCGGCACCCGGGACGTCCTGCCCGAGCGGCGGATCGGCGAGATCTGGCTCAGCGGCCCCTGTGTCACCGCCGGGTACTGGGAGAACGAGGGCGCCACGGACAGCACGTTCCAGGCGTACACGGGCGACGGACGCGGACCGTACCTGCGCACCGGCGACCTCGGCGGGTTCCTCGACGGCGACCTGTACATCACCGGCCGCCGCAAGGACGTCCTCGTCCTGCACGGTCGCAACCTGCACCCCTCGGACATCGAGTACGAACTGCGGGCCCAGCACGAGGAGTTGGAGGGCCTGCACGGCGCGGCCTTCATGGTCGGTGACGACGACGGGCTGGACATCGCCCCCGCGATCGTCGCCGTCCACGAGATACGCGCCCACTGGGGCGCCGAACGGCTGGGCCAGATCGCCGTGGACATGAAGCAGACCACGGCCCGGGAGTTCGGCGTGCCGGTCGCGGCCGTCGCCCTGGTGCGGCCCGGCGGTGTCCGGCGCACCACGAGCGGCAAGGTGCAGCGTTCGGCGATGCGGGCCCTCTACCTCGCCGGCGAACTGGACACCCTGCACCTCGGCGAGGACAAGCTGCTCACCGCCGCCCTGGCCGAACACCGGCGGGTGACCGCCCGATGACCACCACGACCGAGCTGGAGACCCTGCTCGCCGAGGACGACGCCTTCTCCCCCGAGACGCTCGCCGGGCTCGACGCCCGTGAGGAGTTCCCCGGCGACGCGGTCCGCGCCCTCGACGAGGCGGGACTGCCCGCCCACTACGTCCTGCCCCCGGACGGCGACTTCAGCGAGACGGTACGACTGCTGCGCGCCGTCGCCCGCCGTGATCTGACCGTGGCCATCGCACACGGCAAGACATTCCTCGGTACGGCACCCGTGTGGGTGGCCGGCACCCCGGACCAGGCCACCCGGCTCGCCGAACGCGTACGCGCGGGTGAAGCGGTCTGCTGGGCACTCACCGAGCGCGACCACGGCGCCGACCTGCTCGCGAGCGAACTGACGGCGGTTCCCGCGGCGAACTCGGAGGCCGATGACAGCGGCGCCGGGGGCTGGCGGCTCACCGGCGAGAAGTGGCTCATCAACAACGCCACCCGCGCGGGCCTCGCCTGTGTCCTCGCCCGTACCGACCCGGCGGGCGGCGGACGCGGCTTCAGCCTCTTCCTCGTGGACAGGCGCCGACTGCCCGAGAAGGCCTGGCGCGACCTGCCCAAGGTCCGCACCCACGGCATCCGCGGTGCCGACATCAGCGGCCTCGTGCTGGACGACGCCCCGGTCCCCGCCGACGCCCTCGTCGGCGCCGAGGGCGACGGGATCGCCGTAGTCCTGAAGACGCTCCAGCTCACCCGCATCGCCTGCACGGCGCTCTCCCTGGGCGCCGCCGACCACGCCCTGCGGCTGGCCCGGGACTTCGCCATCGGACGGGAACTGTACGGCCGCCGCCTCGCCGACGTCCCGCACGTGCGGCGCATCCTCGGCCGGGCCGCCGCCGCTGTGCTGACCGCCGAAGCCGTGAGCGCGCTCTCCGTCCGCTCGGTGCACACCCTGCCCGCGGAACTCGGCGTGATCTCGGCGATCACCAAGGCGTACGTCCCGACGCTCACCCAGGACACGCTCGGCTCGCTCGGCGAACTGCTGGGCGTACGCGGCTTCCTCACCTCACCGCCCGGTGTGGGCTTCGCCAAACTGGAGCGCGACCACCGCATCTGCGCCATCTTCGACGGCAGCACGGTCGTCAACCGCGCCGCCCTCCTGAACCAGATGCCGCGCCTGTCCCGTCAGTTGAAGCGTCGCGCCACCGACACCGAGGGTCTGCGGGCCGCCGCCGACCTCACCGCGCCCCTGCCGCCGTTCGACCGGGACCGTCTGTCACTGCTGTCCGCCAGGGGGTGCAGCGCTGTGCAGGCCCTGCCGGACCTGGCGCAGCACATACGGGAGGAAGGGCCACCGCAGGCAGGCGCCCTCCCCGACCGGCTGCTCGCCGAACTCGCCCGACTGGAAAGGGAGTCGGCGGACTTCGTGCCGGTCGCGGGCGGACTGCCCAGCACCGCCTTCGGCCTGGCCGAGCACTACGAACGCGCCTACGCCGCTGCCGCCGTTCTGCTGTTGTGGAGGGAGAACCCGACCCTGCGCACCGGGCGGCTCGGCGCCGACGGCCTGTGGCTGCGGGCCTGTCTGACCGCCCTGCTCGGCGAGGACGGCGGCGGCGACACGAGCGACAACGACGTCTTCGACGCCCTGGCCGCCGTCCTGCTCGCCTCGCCCGACACGCCGTTGACCCTGTGGGGAGGTACCGCATGACGACCGCCACCGGCTTCGCCCCCAAGCGCGCCGATGAACTGGAGCACCTGCTCGGCGCCGTCGCTGACTCGGCCGACGCGAGCGGCGCGAGCGGCAGCGACGTCTTGCTCGCCTCGCCCGACACGCCGTTGACCCTGTGGGGAGGCACCGCATGACCACCGCCACCGGCTTCGCTCCCAAGCGCGCCGACGAACTGGAGCACCTGCTCGGCGCCCTCGCCGACCCGGCCAACCCCACCGGCGCGACCGCCGTCCTCGCCGCCGACGAACGCGCCGAGATGCTCGCCGCCGGAGAGACACTGCTGCACGCCTACGGGCTCAACGCCGAGTTCGTACCGCCCGAGCTGGGCGGTCGGCTGGAGCGCGCCGACCATCTCGCCGAGGTCATGCGCGCCCTCTACCGCCGCGACCCCGCGCTCGGCCTCGGCTACGGCGCCAGCTCCCTCATCGCCGCGGTCACGCTGTGGACCGCCGGCGACGCACAGCAGACCGAGCACGCCGCCCGGATGCTGCTCGACGGCCGGCGCATCGCCATCGCCTTCCACGAACTCGACCACGGCAACGACATGGCGGGCACCGAGTTCGCGGCGCACACCGCACCGGACGGCGGTCTGCGGCTGAGCGGCCGTAAGACGGTGGTCACCAACATCGCGCGGGCCGACGCCATGGTCGTCCTCGCCCGCACCGATCCCCGGCCCGGCCCGCGCAGCCACTCCCTGGTCCTCGTCGACCGTGCGGGAGTTGAACCCGCGCACCTGAGGGACGTGCCGCGCTTCGCCACCGTGGGCATGCGGGGCGTCCAGCTCGGCGGCCTGGACTTCGACGAACTGCCCGTACCCGCCGCCGCGGTGCTCGGCCCCGTCGGCTCCGGCCTGGAGACCGCGCTCAAGGCCCTCCAGATCACCCGCACCGTCCTGCCCGCGATGGCCACCGGGATCCTCGACACCGGACTGCGCATCACCGTCGACCACCTGAGCGGCCGTCAGCTCTACGGCGGCCCCGCGACCGCCCTCCCACACGTCCGCTCGACGCTGGCCGGTGTCTTCGCCGACCTGCTGCGGGCCGAGGCGCTGAGTGCGGTCGGCGCCCGCGCGCTGCACCTGGTGCCCGGCGCGGCGAGCGGGTACGCCTCCGCGGTCAAGTTCGAGGTGTCCCGGCTGCTGCTGGAGGCCATGGACCGGCTCGCGGAACTCCTCGGCGCGCACTTCTATCTGCGCGAGGGCCCGACCGCTCTGTTCCAGAAGCTGCTGCGCGACCTGGCCCCCGTCGGGTTCGGGCACATCGCGCGCGCCGCCTGCCAGATGAGCCTGCTGCCCCAACTCCCGCTGCTGGCCCGCCGCACCTGGAACCGCCCCGGCACCGAGGCGCCGGCTGACCTGTTCGCGCTCGACCGGGCGCTGCCGCCCCTGCGCTACGACCGGCTGACCCTGCACGCCGCCGGCCGCGACCCGATCGCCGGTTCCCTCCAGGCCCTGCTCGACGCACCCTGGGCCCCCGAGCACGCCGACCTGCGGGCCGCCCTCGCCGCCGATCACGCCGAACTGACCGAACTCGCCGCGGTGTGCGGGCAGTTGTCACCCGTGGACCTCGGAGTCGACGCCCGCCCCGAGCACTACGACCTCGTCACCCGCTACGTGCGCCTGCTGACCCGGACCGTCTGCGTCCAGGTGTGGCGGCACGCCGTCCCCGGGGACTTCCTGGCCGACCCCGCCTGGGCGCGCGCGGCCCTGCACCGTTCGGCCGCCGGCCCGCACCGGCCGGGCCCGCTGCCCGCCCCGGTCGAGGACGCCCTCTTCGCCGAACTCCTGCACCGCCGGGACACGGGCCGTTCGTTCGGCCTGACCGGACGCCCGCTCGCCGCGTACCGGCCCCGGGGGCTCTGAACGCCGTACCCCACCGCGAGACCGCACCACGTACCGCCTCGGGTCCGCGGCTCCGCCGACATGGGCTCCGGCCTGCCCTGCTCCCTCCCCGTTTCGTCTTCTCCGCTCAGAAAGAGAGTTCCTCATGACCGCTGGCAACCAAGACGTGCACACCTGGCTGACGCAACGGGTGGCGGCTTACCTGCGGCGCTCTCCGGAGGACATCGACACGTCGGTGCCGCTGGCCGACTACGGCCTGGACTCCCTGACGGCGCTGGCCATCACCGCCGACATCGAGGACGAGTTCGAGGTGACCGTCGACGACGCCCTGACCTGGGACCACCCCACGGTCGACGCGCTGAGCGCGGCCCTGTCCGGGCTGGTCGGCGAGAAGCGGGCCTGACGATGAACACCGCGCTCCCGCTCACGGCGGCCCAGCAAGGGGTATGGGTCGCCCAGCGCCTCGCCACCGACAGCCCCCTCTACACCTGCGGCATCTACTACGACATCCCCGGGCCCGTGGACCGCGCCCTGCTGACCCGGGCCGTCGAGCGGGCCGTGGCCGAGACCGAGGCCCTGCGAGTCCGCTTCCACGACGACGGGGACACGGTCCGGCAGACGCTCGACCCGTCCGTCACGGGGGAGTTGGAGTACCACGACCTGAGCGGCGAGGCCGACCCGGCCGGCGCCGCCCGAGCCTGGATCGACACCGATCAGGCCCGCCCCGTCCCGCTCACCGGCGACCGCCTGTTCCGGCACACCCTGTTGAGGCTCGGACCCGACCGGCACTGGTTCCACTTCCGCTACCACCACATCCTCCTCGACGGCTACGGACAGGTCCTGCACTGCCGTCGCCTGCTGGAGATCCACACGGCCCTGGCCGCCGGCGAGCAGCCGCCCGCGAGCGGCTTCGGCACCCTGAGCGAGGTACTGGCCGAGGAGCACGCCTACCTGGGCTCGGCCCGTCATGAGCGCGACGGGGCCTACTGGCGGCGGGAGTTCGCCGACCTGCCGGAGTCCACCGAACTCGGCTCCGGAGCCACGGGACTCGCCCCCAGCCTGCCCGGCGCGCGGCTGCGCCTGCCGGAGGACACTTCCTCGCGCGTGCGGGGTCTCGGCGGCTCCCGCTGGTCCCTGCCGGTGATCGCCGCCATGGCCGCGCACACCCACCGGGTCACCGGCGCCCACGACGTCCTCGTCCGTGTGTTCATGGCCGCCCGGCTCAGCCCGCACGCCCTGGCGACACCCGCCATGCTCGTCAACGACGTCCCGCTGCGGATCCCCGTCGACGGCTCGACGACCTTCACCGAACTCCTCGACCGCGTCGCCGCCCGCCTGGCCGAGGCGACCCGCCATCAGCGTCACCCGCACGACGAACTCCGCCGAGACCTCGCCGCCACGGCCCACCCCGGCACCCTGAACGGCCCCTCCCTGAACGTCCTCACCTTCGCCGCCGCCCGCCTGCCCTTCGGACCGGTCCAGGCCGAGGCACACCAGCTGGCCTCAGGACCGGTACGCGACCTCGCCCTGCACGCCTACGGCGACCCCGAAGCCGGCGACGGCATCGAACTCACCGTCAACGCCCACCCCGGCCGCTTCACCCCTGACACGGCCGCCGCCCACCGCGACCGCTACGCCCGCCTCCTCACCACCGCCACCGAGCACCCCGACCGGCCCATCGGCGCCCTCGACCTGCTCGCCGACGCGGAGCGGGAGCGCTTCCACGCCCACAACACCACCGACCGGGCGACCGACCCGCGTTCGCTCGTGGAGCTGTTCGAGGCGCAGGACCCGGCCGCGGAGGCCGTCGTCTTCGAGGGCGAGCGGCTGACGTACGGCGAACTGGGCGCCCGCGTGAACCGCCTCGCGCACGCCCTGCGCGCACGCGGCGTGGGGCCGGAGTCGCGGGTCGCCGTGCGACTGCCGCGCTCGCTCGACCTGATCGTCGCGCTGTGGGCGGTGTTGAAGACCGGCGCCGCCTACGTGCCGGTCGAGACCGGCTACCCGGCCGAGCGGATCGCCTACGTCCTCGCCGACGCCCGCGTGTTGTTCGTGCTCGACGAGGAGAACGTACGGGTCCTCGGCGACGGCGAGCCCGACACGCACCCCGGCGTCGTCCCGCGGGGGGACCACGCCGCCTACGTCATCCACACCTCCGGCACCACCGGCCGCCCCAAGGGCACGGTCGTCACCCACGCCGGTATCGGCAACATGCTGGCCTGGATGCAGGACGAGTACCGGCTCACCCCGGGCGACCGGGTCGTGCACAAGACGCCGGTCGGGTTCGACGTGTCGGTGTGGGAGGTCTTCTGGACCCTCACCCGCGGCGCGACCCTCGTCGTCGCCCGCCCCGACGGCCACCGCGACCCCGCGTACCTCGCCCGCCTGGTCCGCGACGAACAGGTCACCGTCATCCACTTCGTCCCGGCGATGCTCGGCCCGTTCCTCGACGAGTACGTGCCCACTCCGTCGCTGCGCATGGTCAGCTGCGGCGGCGAGGCCCTGCCCGACGGGCTCGCCGACCGCTTCCACCGCGAGTGCGGCGCGCGGCTGCACAACTCCTACGGGCCGACCGAGTTCTCGGTGACCGCCACCTCCCACGCCTGTGCGCCCGGAGTGCCCGTCACCATCGGCACGCCCACCCACAACTCCCGTGCCTACGTGCTCGATCCGGCCCTCCAGCCGGTCCCGGACGGTGTCACCGGCGAGCTGTACCTCGCGGGCGTCCAGCTCGCCCGTGGCTACTTCGACCGTCCCGGCGTGACCGCCGAGCGGTTCGTGGCCGACCCGTACGGCCCGGCCGGCGCCCGCATGTACCGCACCGGTGACCTGGTGCGCCGCCGGGCCGAGGGGGGCCTGGAGTTCGTCGGCCGCGCCGACGATCAGGTCAAGATCAACGGACAGCGCGTCGAACCCGCCGAGGTCGAGGCCGTGTTGGCGTCGGTGCCCGGCGTGGAGCAGGCCGTGGTCCTCGTCCACGACTCCGCCGCGGGCGCCCGCCGACTCGTCGGCTATGTGACCGGCGCGCCGGAGACCGATCCGCGGACCCACCTCGCCGACCGGCTGCCCGCGCACATGGTGCCCGTGAGGGTGCTCGTCCTGCCGTCGATCCCGGTGACCCCCAACGGCAAGGTCGACCGCCGCGCCCTGCCCGCCCCGGACCTCCCGGCCGGCGGACGCGCACCGGGGACCATCACCGAACGCACGCTGCACACCCTCGCGGCGGACCTGCTCGGCCGGCCCGAACTGGGCGTGGACGACAACCTGTTCGCCCTCGGCGCGGACAGCATCCACGCCATCCAGCTCGTCAGCCGGGCCCGCCGCCAGGGCCTCCGTCTCACCCCTCAGGACGTCTTCGACCACCCGACCGTCGCCCGGCTCGCCACGGCCGCCGCGACGGCACCGGCGACCTCGCCCACCGTGCACGTCGAGGACGACCCGGTCGGCGACCTCCCCGAGACACCGATGGCCCGGCGCCTGGCCGAACGCGGCGGCCCCACCGAGGGATTCGCCCAGTCGCTCCTCCTCGCCGCCCGGCCGGGACTGTCGTACGACAACCTGACCGCCGCCCTCCAGAAGCTGCTCGACCGCCATGACGCCCTGCGCATGCGAGGCCGCCGCATTCGGCCCGTGGGCGCCGTACGGGCCGAGGACTGCCTGACCCGCGCCGAGGACGAGGACGTTCCGGGGCAGAAGGAGGCCGCCCGGCGTGCGCTGTCGCCCGAGGACGGGGTGATGGTGCGGGCCGTGTGGTTCGAGTCCGGGCAACTGCTGCTCGTACTCCACCACCTGGTCGTCGACGGAGTGTCCTGGCGCATCCTCCTGACCGACCTCGCCGAGGCGCTCGCCGACGGCGAACCGTCCCCGCCCGGGACCTCCCTGCGCCGCTGGGCCCACCACCTCGCCACCGCCCCGGACGACGAACTCCCGCTGTGGAAAGACCTGTTGGCCATCACCGAGCCCGTCCTCGGCACCCGCCCCCTCGACGCCGCCCGGGACGTACACGGCACCGCCCGCTCGATCACCGTCACCCTCCCGGCCGAGCTCACCGCCACCCTGCTGACCACCCTGCCCGCCGCCTACCGGGCGACCCCGGACGACATCCTGCTCGCCGCGCTCTCGGCCGCCGTACAGCGCCACCGGGGCGAAGGACCCGTCCTGGTCGACCTGGAGGGCCACGGGCGCGACCACCTGCCCGACGGGATGGACCTGTCCACCACCGTCGGCTGGTTCACCCGTATCCACCCGGTACGCCTCGGCGCCGGCACCCGGACCGACGCCGCCCTGATCAAGCGCACCAAGGAGGAACTGCGCGCCGTCCCGCACGGCGGCCGCGGCCACGACCTGCTGCGCGACCACCTCGCCGGACTGCCCACGCCCCAGATCTCCTTCAACTACCTGGGCCGGCTGGACGCACAGGATCTCGGCGGCTGGCACCTCGCCGAGGCGGAGACGGCCGTCGAACTGCTCGCCGACGACCGCCTCGCCCTCACCCACGCCGTCCAGATCGACGCCTACGTCCGAAACGGCGCGCTCACCGCCGAGTGGACCTACCCCGCGGGCGTCCTCACGGAGGACGACGTGCGCGCCCTCGCCGAGGCATGGACCGGAGCCCTGACCGAGCTCTCCGCGCACACCCGCGGCGGGCTCACCGTCTCGGACGTGCCCCTCGTGCGGATCACCCAGGAGGAACTGGACCGGTTCCGCGGCGCAACCGACGTCCTGCCGCTCTCCCCGCTCCAGGAGGGACTGCTCTTCCTCGCGCTGTACGAGCCCGACGACCCGTACGTCGGCCAGCTCGTCCTGGAGATCGACGGCGGCTTCGACCCGGAGCGGATGCGGGCGGCCGCCACCGCCCTGCTGTACCGCCACCCCAACCTGCGCGCCGCGTTCCGCAGCCGCTCGGCGGGCGCTCCCGTGCAGGTGATCCCCGCCGACGTCAAGGTCGGCTGGGAGGTACGCGACGAGGACGACCTGGAGGCGTTCCTCGCCCGCGACCGGGCCCGCGGCTGCAGCGTGGTCCGGCCGCCCCTGCTGCGGTTCACCGTGCTCGGCGACCGCCTGGTGCTGACCCACCACCACCTGCTGCTCGACGGCTGGTCCCTGCCGCTCCTGGTACGCGACCTGTTCACCCTGTACGGCGGCGCCGAACTGCCCCCGGCCACCCCGTACCGCGACTACCTGGCCTGGCTCGGCCGACAGGACCACGAGGCCTCCGCCGAGGTGTGGCGCCGACAGCTCGCCGGCCTCGCCGCACCCACCCTGCTCGCCCCCGCCCACCGCACCTCCGACGCGCACGACGTCCACGAACTCGTCCTGCCCGAGACACTGACCGGCGCCCTCACGGCCACGGCCCGTACCCACCGGCTGACCGTCAACACCGTCGTGCAGGGCCTGTGGGGCCTGCTGCTGAGCGCCTTCACCGGCCGCGACGACGTGGTGTTCGGCGCGACCGTCTCAGGGCGCCCGCCCGAGCTGCCCGGTGCGGAGTCGATGGTCGGACTGTTCGTCAACACCCTCCCGGTCCGGGTCCGCGTCGACCGCGACGAGTCACTGGCCGCGCTGTTGGCCCGGCTCCAGCGCGAGCAGCAGTCCCTCCACCCCCACCAGCACGCCTCCCTCGCGGAGATGACCCGCGCCACCGGCTTCGACGCCCTCTTCGACACCGTCGTCGCCTTCGAGAACTACCCGATGAACGAGGGCATCGCGGCCGGCGGCCTGCGACTCGCCCACGCCGACCTCGTCGAACGCACCCACTACCCGGTCAGCCTGTCCGTCTTCCCGGAGCAGCGGCTGCGGTTGAGGTTCTCGTACCTCGCCGGTGCCTTCGGCGCGGCGGCCGTCGCCCGGCTCGCCGACCTCCTGGCGGAACTGATCGGCGGCGCGGCGGACGGACTCGACACCCCGGCCGGTGAGGTGGCGGCGGTGAGCGAGGAGGACCGGCTGCTCGTCACCGGCGTCCGTACGGCCGACGCTCCCACGAAGACCGCCCCCACCGTCAGGGGCGGCGAACCCCGCTCGGCCGAGGAGCGGACGCTGTGCGCGATCGTCGCCGACGTCCTCGGCGTCGAACGGGTCGGGGTGGACGACGAGTTCTTCGCACTCGGCGGCACCTCGATCCTGATGATCCGTCTGGTGCACCGGGTGCGCGACGAGTTCGGCGTCGACCTGTCCCTGCGGGACCTGTTCGCCGCCCCGACCGTCGCGGGCGTCGCCGAACGCCTGACCGGGCTCTCCCCGCAGGCCAAGCGCATCACGGCGGAGGAGCGGCCCGGCCGCATCCCGCTGTCGTTCGCCCAGGAACGCATGTGGTTCCTCCAGCGGCTCCAGGGCAGCTCCGGGACGTACAACATCCCCCTCCAGATCCGGCTGACCGGCCCCCTCGACACCGACGCCCTCGCCGGCGCGCTGGCCGACCTCGTCGCCCGCCACGAGGCGCTGCGCACGGTCTACCCGGAGGACGCCGACGGTCCGCACCAGGTCGTCCTGCCGCCCTGGACGCCGTACACCACGGAGTGCGTCCGCGATCCCGCCCCCGACCTCGCCGCCGACGCCGCTCGCCCGTTCGACCTGACCCGGGACGTGCCCCTGCGGACGACGCTGTACGAGACCGGGCCCGACACCCACGTCCTGCTGCTGGTCGTGCACCACATCGCGGCGGACGGCGCCTCGCTGCGCCCGATGGCCGAGGACATCACGACCGCCTACCGCGCCCGGACCACCGGCGGGGAACCGGCGTTCTCCGAACTGGCGGTCCAGTACCCGGACTTCGCGACCTGGCAGCGCGAGACGCTCGCCGCGGACCTGCCCCGCCAGATCGACCACTGGAAGCAGCACCTCGACGGCCTCCCGCCCGAGGTCACCTTCCCCGGCGACCGGCCCCGCCCGGCGGTCGCCACCCACCGCGGCGACCACGTGGAGTTCCCCGTCCGCCCGGAGCTCTACCAGCGGATGCTGGATCTGGCCGGCCGGACCCGCAGCACTCCGTTCATGATCCTCCAGGCCGCCGTGTCACTGCTGCTCACCCGGCTCGGCGCGGGCGAGGACATCCCGCTCGGTGGCGTGATCGCCGATCGGCCCGACTCGGTGCTCGACGACGTGGTCGGCGTCTTCATCAACACCCTCGTCTACCGCATGGACACCTCCGGCGACCCCAGCTTCGAGGAGCTGCTCGTCCGCGTCCGGGAGACCGGCCTCGCCGCCTACGCCCACCAGGGCGTCCCGTTCGAACGCCTGGTGGAGGAGCTGAACCCGGAGCGCTCCCGCTCCCGGCACGCCTTCTTCCAGGTGATGCTGGCCTGGCTGGACCTGCGCGAGGCCCACTTCGACCTGCCCGGCATCACCGCCGACCCCGGCCCGGTGACCAGCGGCACCGCCAAGTTCGACGTGCACTTCGACTGCCACGTCCACGAGGACGGCGGACTGCTGTGCCGCCTGGAGTACGCCACCGACCTGTACGACCGGCGTACGGCGGAGAGCTTCGCCGCCCGGTTCGTCCGCATCCTGGAGCACGTCACCACCGACCCCAGGCAGCGGCTGTCCGAGGTGGACGTGCTCGGCGCCGACGACCGCGCCCTGGTGCTCGCCGGCTGGAACGACACCGCCGTGGCGTTCGACGGCGAGGGCTCGGCGGTCGAGCTGTTCGAGGCACACGCGCTGCGCGACCCGGACGCCGAGGCGATCCGCTTCGAGGGCGAGCGCGTCACCTACGGCGAGTTCAACACCCGGGTGAACCGGCTTGCACACGCCCTGCGCGAGCGGGGTGTCGGCCCCGAGTCACGGGTCGCCGTGATGCTGCCGCGCTCGGTCGACCTGATGGTGGCCCTGTGGGCGGTCCTCAAGTCGGGCGCCGCGTACGTGCCGATCGACACCGGCTACCCGGCCGACCGGATCGCGTACATCCTCACCGACTCCGGCGCCCGGCTGCTGATCTCCGACCGGGACGCGGACGGCTTCGAGCGGATCGCACCCGACGCCGCGGGGGCCGCGGAGAACCCGGAGGTGACGGCCCACGGCGACAACGCCGCGTACGTCATCTACACCTCGGGCTCCACCGGCCGCCCCAAGGGCACGGTCAACACGTACGCGGGCATGGCGAACCGCCTGTGGTGGATGCAGCGCGACCACCAACTCGCCGCAGGTGAGCGGGTGTTGCAGTCCACCCCGGTCAGCTTCGACGTGTCGGTGTGGGAGGTCTTCTGGACTCTGATGTACGGCGGCACCCTCGTCGTGGCCCGGCCCGACGGCCATCGCGACCCGCTCTACCTGGAGCGGCTGATGCGCGAGGAGTCCGTCGCGGTCGTCCACCTCAGCGCGTCCATGCTCGGCGCCTACCTGGCGGAGACCCTGCTGCCGGACTCCGTCCGCCTGGTCGTCTCCGGCGACGAGGCCCTGCCCGCCGAGCTGGTCCGCCGCTTCCACGACGACTCCAGCGCCGTGCTCCTCAACGCCTACGGCCCGACCGAGGCCGCCGTCGACGTCACCGCCTGGGCCGCGCCGCCCGACACCGAGACCGTGCTGATCGGCGGGCCCATCGCCAACACCCGCGCGTACGTGCTCGACGCGACGCTGGCACCGGTCGCCCCCGGAGTGCCCGGCGAGCTGTACGTCGAAGGCGTCCAGCTCGCCCGCGGCTACCTCGACCGGCCCGCCCTGACCGCCGAACGGTTCGTCGCCAGCCCCTACGGCCCGCCCGGATCCCGCATGTACCGCACGGGTGACGTCGCACGCTGGACGGCGGACGGCGAGCTGGAGTACCTGGGCCGCGCCGACAACCAGGTCAAGCTGCGCGGCTTCCGGGTCGAACTCGGCGAGATCGAGGACGCGTTGGCCGACCACCCGGCCGTCGCACAGGCCGCCGCCGCCGTGCACGGCCAGTGGCTCGTCGGGTACGTCGTCCTCGCCGACCCCGGTACCCCGGTGGACACCGACGACGTACGCGACCGCCTCGCCGCCCGACTGCCCGAGTACATGGTCCCGGCCCAGATCATCACCCTCGACGTGCTGCCGCTCACCCCGAACGGCAAGCTCGACCGCAAGGCCCTGCCCGCCCCCGACGTCACGCACACCGCCGGACGCGGACCGCGCACCCCGCAGGAGGAGATCCTGTGCGGGCTGTTCGCCGCGGTGCTCGGTCTCCCCGAGGTCTCGATCGACGACGACTTCTTCTCGCTCGGCGGTCACTCCCTGCTGGTCACCCGGCTGGCGAGCCGTATCCGCGCCGCCCTCGACGTCGACATCGAGCTGTCGGTGCTGTTCGAGGCGACGACCGTGGCGAAGCTCGCCACCCGGCTCACCGGGAGCGGACCGCGCCGTGCCGGCATCACCGCGCAGCCGCGCGAGGGGCGCCTGCCGCTGTCGTACTCCCAGGAACGGCTGTGGTTCCTGCACCGCTTCGAGGGCCCGTCCCCGACGTACAACCTGCCGGTCGCGCTGCGGCTGACCGGCGATCTCGACGTGCCCGCGCTCACCGCCGCCCTGGACGACCTGACGTTACGGCACGAGGCCCTGCGCACGGTCTTCGCCGAGGACGCGGACGGCCCGCACCAGATCATCCTGCCGTCGGTGGCGCCGCTGACCGTGGTGAGCGTCGACGAGGGGGCGCTCGCCGCACACCTGGCCGACGCCGTCCGTACGCCGTTCGACCTCACCGCCCAACGCCCGCTGCGGGCCACCCTGTTCGACCTCGGCGCCGGCGAGCACGTGCTGCT
Source organism: Streptomyces sp. NPDC019531 (assembly GCF_044903305.1). Taxonomy (NCBI): domain Bacteria; kingdom Bacillati; phylum Actinomycetota; class Actinomycetes; order Kitasatosporales; family Streptomycetaceae; genus Streptomyces; species Streptomyces sp. NPDC019531. The sequence goes on from NZ_JBJDQL010000002.1 coordinate 177,462, forward strand.
CCTCGTCCTGCACCACATCGCCGGCGACGGCGCCTCCATGGCCCCGCTCGCCCGCGACCTCGCCACCGCCTACGCGGCCCGGACCCGGGGCGAAGAACCCGGCTGGACCCAACTGCCCGTCCAGTACGCCGACTTCGCGGTGTGGCAGCGGCGGGCGCTGGGTGAGGCCGACGATCCGGACAGCGCGCTGTCCCGGCAGCTCGACCACTGGCGCGGGACGCTCACCGGGCTGCCCGAGCAGATGGAGCTGCCCTTCGACCGGCCCCGGCCCGCCGTGCCCACCCACCGCGGCGACACCGTGCCCCTCGCCGTCGCACCCGAGGTGCACGAGGCCCTGGTCCGGCTCGCCCGGGAGCACCACACGACCGTCTTCATGGTCGTGCACGCCGCTCTGGCCACCCTGCTGCACCGGCTCGGCGCGGGCGACGACATCGTCATCGGCTCACCCGTCGCCAACCGCACGGACGACGCCCTCACACCCCTCGTCGGCTTCTTCGCCAACAACCTCGTGCTGCGCACCGACCTGACCGGCGACCCCGACTTCACCGAGGTGCTGCGCCGGGTGCGGGCCGCCGACCTGGCCGCCTACGCCCACCAGGACGTGCCGTTCGAGCGGGTCGTGGAGGCCGTGAACCCGGCCCGCTCCACCGCCCGGCACCCGCTGTTCCAGACCGGCCTGAACTTCAACAACGCCGACCAGCAGGCCGCACTCGACCTTGCCGTCGACCTGCCCGGCCTCACCGCACGGGTCCAGCCAGTCGCCTCGCCCGCCGCCAAGTTCGACCTGTCCTTCTTCCTCACCGAGCGGCCCGAGGGCGGGGTGAGCGGACTCCTGGAGTTCGCCACCGACCTGTTCGACCGCGACTCGGCCGCCCGGATCGCGGAGCGCTTCACCCGGCTGCTCACCGCCGTCGCCGCCGAACCGGGGCGCCCGGTGGGGGAGTTCGACGTCGTGGCTGACGAGGAACGGCGGCTGCTCACCGACTGGAACGCCACAGACCACGAGGTGCCGTCGGCCACCCTCACCGACCTGATCGAGACCCAGGCTGCCCGCACCCCGGACGCCCCGGCCGTCGTCTTCGGCGCGCGCGAGCTGTCGTACGGCGAACTCGACGCCCGCGCCAACCAGTTGGCCCGGCACCTGATCGGCCTGGGCGCCGGTCCGGAGCGGTGTGTCGCCGTACTGATGCCGGTCGGCGAGGACATCCCGGTGACCCTGCTGGCCGCACTGAAGACCGGCGCCGGCTATCTGCCCCTGGACCCGGCCCACCCGGCCGACCGGCTCGCCTTCATGCTGGGCGACATCGCGCCGGCCGCCGTGGTCACGACGGCCGAACTCGCCGACACCGTACGCCCGTTGACGGACGCGGCGATCGTCCTGACCTCCGATCCGGAGATCGACCGGCAGTCGACGGCCCCGGTCACCGACGTGGCACGACGGCCCGAGCACGCCGCGTTCGTCATCTTCACCTCGGGTTCGACCGGGCGGCCCAAGGCCGTCGTCGTCGAGCACCGCTCGCTGGTCGCCTACCTGGCCTGGGCGACCCACGAGTACGAGAGCCTGCGCCGACGCGTCCTGGTGCACTCGCCGGTCTCCTTCGACCTCACCGCCACCGGCATGTTCGGCCCCCTGATCCACGGCGGCACCGTGGAACTGGTGCGCTGGACCGCGAGCGGCCCCGACCCGGACGCCCGCGTCACCCGGCCCGACTTCGTCAAGGCCACCCCCAGCCATCTGCACCTCCTTGGCGTGGTTCCCGAGGAGTACTCGCCTCAGGGCCAACTCGTCCTCGGCGGCGAGTCGTTGCTCGGCGACGTGCTGGACGCCTGGCGCACCCGGCACCCCGGGGTGACCGTCCTCAACGAGTACGGCCCGACCGAGACCACCATCGGCTGCAGCCTGTTCCGCATCGAACCCGGCGACCCCGTCCCGCCCGGCGTCATCACGATCGGCACCCCCGCCTGGAACACCCGGATGTACGTGCTGGACGCGCTGCTGCGCCCGGCGCCCCTCGGCACGGCCGGCGAGCTGTACGTCGCCGGTGACCTGGTCACCCGCGGCTACCACGGCCGCCCCGGGCTGACCGCCGGACGCTTCGTCGCCAACCCGTACGGCTCGCCCGGATCCCGGATGTACCGCACCGGTGACCTGGCCCGCTGGACGGCCGCCGGTCTGCTGGAGTTCGTCAGCCGCGTGGACGACCAGGTCAAGATCCGCGGGTTCCGCATCGAACTCGGCGAGGTGGAGGCCGTTCTGACGGCACAGCCCGGCATCGACGCGGCCGCCGTGGTGGTCCGCGAGGACACCCCCGGCGACAAGCGCCTCGTCGCGTATGTGGTGCCGGAGGCGGATCACCCGGCGGATCCGGTCGCTCTGCGTGCCGCCGCCGCGCGCGCCCTGCCCGACTACATGGTTCCCGCCGCCTTCGTCGTGCTGGAGACCCTGCCCCTGACCGCCAACGGCAAGATCGCCCGCAAGGCGCTGCCCGCACCCGACCTCACCGCAGGGCAGCCGCGCAAGCCGGCCGCCGAGGGCGTCGAGCGGCAGGTCGCCGACGTCTTCGCGGAGGTCCTGGGCGTTCCCGAGGCGGGCGCGGACGACAACTTCTTCCACCTCGGCGGCCACTCGTTGCTGGTCGCCCGCCTGGTCAACCGGATCCGGACCCTGTTCGGCGCGGAGCTGTCCCTGCGGGACGTCTTCGAGAACCCGACCGTCGCCGGGGTCGCCGCGCTGGTCACGGGCTCGGGTGCGGGTTCTGCCCGGCCGCCGCTGGTGCGGCGCGAACGGCCCGAGCGGGTGCCCCTGTCAGCGGCACAGCGGCGGATGTGGTTCCTCGACCGGCTCGACGGCCCGTCGCAGACGTACACCATCCCCGTCGTCCTGCGGATGACCGGCACCCTCGACACGGACGCCCTGCGAGCCGCCTTCGGCGACCTCGTACGGCGGCACGACGTGCTGCGCACGGTGATCGCCGAGGGGCCGGAAGGACCGCACCAGGTCGTCGTCGACACGGAACCGAGCTTCGCCATCCGGTCGTCCGACCCGGCCGGGTTCGACGCCGGGGTGGCGGAGGCCGCCCGACTGCCGTTCGCCCTGGACTCCCAACCGCCCATCCGCGCCGTGCTGTTCACCGACGCGGAGCGGGAACACGTCCTGCTGCTGCTCCTGCACCACATCGCGGCCGACGGCGCGTCCATGCGGCCCCTCGCCGAGGATCTCTCCACGGCCTACGCCGCCCGCCTCACCGGCCGCGCCCCCGACTGGGCCGCGCTGCCCCTCCAGTACGCCGACTACGCGCTGTGGGAGCGCGAACTGCCCGCCGACCGGCTCGACTTCTGGACGCGGGAGCTGGCAGGTATCCCCGACCAGATCGAACTGCCCGCCGACCGGCCCCGACCCGCTGTAGCCTCCCAGCGCGGTGGCACGGTGCCCTTCACGGTGCCGGCCGCACTGCGCGGCCGTATCGACGCGCTGGGCCGGGGCCGGGGGGCCAGCGCCTTCATGGTGCTGCACGCCACGCTCGTCACTCTGCTTCATCGGCTGGGAGCCGGCGACGACATCGTGATCGGAACGCCCGTCGAGGGCCGCCCGGACACGGCGCTCGAAGACCTCGTCGGCCTGTTGGCCAACACGCTGGTCCTGCGTGCCGACACTTCCGGCGCCCCCACCTTCGAGGCACTCCTCGACCGGGTGCGAGCGGCGGACGTGGCGGCGTACGACCACGACGACGTGCCGTTCGAGCAACTGGTCGAGGTCCTCAACCCGGCGCGCTCGCGTTCCCGACACCCGCTGTTCCAGGTCATGCTGACGGTCAATCAGGAAGCGATCGCCCCCGAACTGCCCGGACTTGAGGTGACCGTCGGGGACGTGACCGGCGACCATGCCAAGTTCGACCTGTCGCTGACGCTCGTCGAGAGCGGCGAGGGCGGCTGGTCCGGGTCGGTCGAGTACGCCTCGGACCTGTTCGACCGCGCCACCGCCGAGAGCGTCGCCGCCCGCTATCTGCGCCTGTTGGAGGAGGTGACAGCCGACCCGGCGCGTCCCCTGCACGCCCTCCCCCTGCTCACCCCGGCCGAACGCGAGGACACGCTCGACCGGCGAGGCGGCACCGCCCGGCCGCTCCCGGAGGCGTCGCTGCCGGAGATGTTCGAGGCACAGGTGGCGCGTACTCCGCACGCCGTGGCCGTCGTCTCGGACGGCAAGGATGGTACGGGCGGTACGGAGTTGACGTACGACGAACTGAACCGCCGCGCGGGCCGGCTCGCCCGGCACCTGGTCGCGCTCGGGGCCGGACCGGAGACCGTCGTCGCCGTGGTGCTGCCGCGTCGCCCGGAGGTGGTCGTGGCGCTGCTCGCGGTCCTGAAGACCGGGGCGGCCTATCTGCCGATCGACCCGGCCAACCCGCAGGCGCGGATCGACGCTCTGGTCGCCGACGCGGGCGCCGCGATCGTCCTCGACGAGGACGCCCTCGCCGCCGCCCCGGACACCGGTGCGGACGGTGACCCGGGCGTCCGGGTCCACCCCCGGCAGGCCGCCTACCTGATCTACACCTCCGGATCGACGGGCCGCCCGAAGGGAGTGGTCGTCGAGCACGGCTCGCTCGCCGCCTATCTGAGCGAGGCCGCGGGGATGTACCCGGCCGCCTCGGGCGAGTCCCTGGTCCACACCTCCCTCGCCTTCGACATGCCGGTGACCACGCTGTTCACGCCACTGGTCACCGGCGGCCGGGTGCGGTTCGGGGAACTGGACGAGGACACGCCGACCCCCGACCTGCTCAAGGTCACCCCGAGCCATCTACGGCTGCTGGAGTCGCTGCCCGACCGTGTCAGCGACGCCCGGAACCTGGTCATCGGCGGCGAGGCCCTCGACGGCACCGCCCTCCAGGAGTGGCGAGAGCGGCACCCCAAGGCCGTGGTGATCAACGAGTACGGTCCCACGGAGGCGACCGTCGGCTGTGTCGTCCACCGGCTCGAACCGTACGACGACCTCGGCGCGGGGCCGGTGCCCATCGGCCGCCCCATCGCGGGCGCGCACGTGTACGTGCTCGACGAGCACCTCCAGCCGGTCCCCGACGGGGTGTGGGGCGAGCTGTACCTCGCCGGCACCGGCCTGGCCCGCGGCTACGCCGGGCGGCCCGGCCAGAGTGCCGAACGCTTCGTCGCCGACCCGTACGGCCCGCCCGGCACCCGGATGTACCGGGTGGGCGACCGGGCCCGCTGGAACCGTGCCGGGGTGCTGGAGTACGCCGGGCGCGTCGACGACCAGGTCAAGATCCGGGGTTACCGGATCGAGCCCGGCGAGATCGAGTCGGCGCTGACGGCGCTCGACGGGGTTGCAGGGGCCGCCGTGATCGCGAGGGAGGAGCGCCCGGGCGACGTACGGCTGGTCGCCTACGTCGTGCCCCGTAAGGGGCGCGGGGAACTGCGCCACCAGCCCCCACAGACCCGCAGCGAACGAACTGCCCCTCCAGCGGAGCGCCCCGCGCCGCTCGACGCCGACGACCTGCGGGCCCGGCTCGCCGCGACCCTGCCAGCCCACCTCGTACCGTCCGCGTTCGTCGAGGTCGACGCGATCCCGCTGAACGCCAACGGAAAGCTCGACCGCAGGGCACTGCCCGCCCCGCCGGACACCGCCGCCGGTACCGGCCGACCGCCGCGGACCGAACAGGAGGCCCTGCTGTGCGGGCTGTTCGCCGAGGTGCTGGGGGTGCCTGAGGTCTCCGCCGACGACGACTTCTTCGCGCTGGGCGGTCACTCCCTGCTCGCCACCCGTCTGGCAAACCGGATCGGTGAGGCGCTGGCGGTCCGCTTCAGCCTGTCGGCGCTTCTCGAAGCACCGACCCCGGCGGGACTGGCCCACCACCTCGCGGAAGGCGGCCCGCAGACCGAATCGTGGGTGCCGGATTCGGAAGCCGAGCTGAGTCCCGCTTTGCGCTTCACGTCGGGCACATCCCCCGCAGGCCCCTCCGATGCGCCGCAGGCCGGTGGTCCGCGAGAGATTCTGCTGACAGGGGCCACAGGGTTCGTCGGAGCCTTCCTCCTGGCCGAGCTGCTGCACCGGACCCCGGCGCGGGTGCACTGCCTCGTCCGTGCGCGGACCGACGCCGAGGCGGTCGAACGGTTGACCGGGGCCATGCGGCGCTACGGCATCGACCTCACGCCGACGCCGGACGATCCGCGGCTGAACGTCGTCCGGGGGGATCTGACGGCAGTGGACCTGGGCCTGGACCCCGCGGACTGGGCGGGACTGCGCGAGCGGGTCGACACGATCGTCAACAGCGGCGCACACGTCCATCACCTCTCGCCGTACACCCGGCTGAAACCGGCCAACGTGGAGGGCACCCGAACCCTGCTGCGCCTGGCCGCCGAAGGCCGGCCGAAGGCGTTCCACCACCTCTCCACCCTCGGTGTGTTCGGGCTCGGCCAGGACTCCCGGCTGGTCACGGAGGACTCACCGATCGACGGTGAGAAGCACCCGTTCGGGAACGGGTACGTGGCGAGCAAATGGGTCGCGGACCGGCTGGTGGAGCGTGCCTTCGAGCGGGGGGCCACCGGTGGCATCCACCGGCTCGGCCGTATCTGGGCGCACACCTCGACCGGTGCCGTCAGTGCGGACGACATGTTCTCCCGGCTGCTCACCAGTTGCGCCGCGCTCGGCTGCCATCCGGTCGGACCGGATCTGGAGGAAGCGCTGCTCCCCGTCGACGCCCTGGCCCGCGCCGTCGTGGAGCTGGTCCTGAACGGGACCGGGACCGCCCGTGTGCACCACCTCCACCACCCGCGCAGGGTCGGAGCCGCTGTCTTCATGAGCGGCTATGACCGGATGCGCGGGACGGTCTCCGAAGCGGTTCCGCTCACCGAGTGGCTGCACCGTCTGCGGCGCGCGAGCGAACGGGGACAGGACCTGCCGATCATGCCCTACCAGGCGTATCTCGAAGAGCACGCGAGGAACGCGCCGGACCCGGAGCAGCCGACCCTGCAGTTCGACAACGACAGGACGCTTCAGCGGCTGCGGGACCTGGCGGTCGCGATCCCGGACATCGACGAGGCCGCGATCTCCCGCTATTGGGACTTCGTCGAACGGTGAGGCGAGCCGTGCGGACCGGCCTCGGTGGCCGGGCTGCCTCCGCGCGGGCCTTCCCACGCAGGGCTGCCTCCGCGCGCCCCTTCCCACCTGATGACCGGCCACACCGCCCGGACCACCGGCCGGAACCGTGGCCCAACTCCCCACACCCGGGAGGCGAAGCGCCTCCCGGCTCCCGAAAGGAACACCGACCCGTCATGACGAACCCCTTCGAGAACCCCGACGGCACCTACCGGGTCCTGGCCAACGACGAGGGCCAGCACTCGCTGTGGCCCGACTTCACCGCCGTACCCGCCGGCTGGACCAGCGTCTTCGGCCCGGACAGCCGCACCGCCTGCCTGGAGTACGTCGAACGCGAGTGGACCGACCTGCGCCCCAAGAGCCTTGTCCGGGCCATGGGCGAGTGACGCGGACGCAGCGGACGAAAGGGAACACGCACGTGAGCAGCGTCGACATGACGCAGGCACCGTACGCCCCGGCGAGCGCCGACGGCACAGTGCGGTACGGCCCCCGCACGCTGACCACCCTGGGCCAGGTCACCACGCAGCTGCTGGACCAGGCGGGCGACCGGGTCGACGACCCCGCCTGGGTGGCCCTCGCCCGGCACGCCTGGGAGGACGCCCCCGCCGAAATACGGCGCACCGTGAGGGAGTTCCGCAGGTATTCCGGCCCCGACGGCGCCCTCGTCCTCCGGAGTCTCCCCATCGGTGCCGCGCACCTGCCGCCGACCCCGATGGTGAAGGGCTCGGTCCAGCACGGCCCGTCCCTGCCCGCGGCGACGCTGCTGCTGTTCGCGGCCGGGCTCGGCGACCCGGCCGCGTTCGCGGCGGAGAAGTCCGGCGCCCTCGTTCAGGACGTGGTGCCGGTGCCCGGCCAGGAGACGGTCCAGGGCAACGTCGGCTCGGTCGAACTCACCTTCCACACCGAGAACGCCTTCCACCCCCACCGCCCCGACTACGTCATGCTGCTGTGCCTGCGCCCCGACCACGAGGGCACGGCCGAACTGCGCACCAGCTGCGCCCGACGCGTCCTGCCGCTGCTGACCCCCGGCACCCGGGAGGCGCTCGGCAGGCCCGAGTACGTCACCGAGGCGCCACCGTCCTTCGGCCCGGCCGGCGAAGGCACCGCGCATGCCGTGCTCACCGGCGACCCGGACGACCCCGACTGGTGCTTCGACGAGGCGGCCACCAAGGGTGTGACGCCCGAGGGCCGGGCCGCCCTCGCCGAACTCGCCGAGGTGGCGCACCGCACGTACACCGGGGTGCTGCTGCGCCCCGGCGACCTCGCCGTCGTCGACAACCGGATCACCCTGCACGGCCGTTCGGCGTTCACCCCGCGCTACGACGGCCGCGACCGCTGGCTCCAGCGGACCTTCGCCTTCAGCGACCTGCGCCGTTCCCGCGACCACCGTCCCGGTGACGGAACGGTGCTGGTCAAGTGATCCCTCAAATGACGTCGGCCCGCGACGCGTTACGAGAACCGTTGACAGGAAAGGTACGTGCTGACATGGCCGAGACCGACCGGACGCCCCTCGCGGTGTTCGAGCGTCACGAGTCGAACGTACGCAGCTACTGCCGCGACTTCCCGGTGGTCTTCGAACGAGCCGCCGGACACCATCTGTGGGACACCTCGGGGCGACGCTATGTGGACCTGCTGTGCGGGGCCGGCTCGCTCAACTACGGCCACAACCCGCCCGAGATCGTCGAACGGGTGACGGCCTACCTCACAGCCGACGGCCCGGTGCAGTCGCTGGACCTGCACACCACGGCCAAGGCCGACTTCCTGGAGCGGTTCACCAGCGTCGTCCTTCAGCCGCGCGGCCTCGGCGACCACGTCGTCCAGTTCCCCGGACCGGCCGGAACGCTCGCCGTCGAGGCCGCCCTGAAGCTGGCCCGCAAGGTCACCGGGCGCACCGAGGTGATCGCCTTCACCGGAGGCTTCCACGGCGCGTCCCTCGGCGCCCTCGCCGCCACGACCTCCCCGCTGCTGCGCGGCGCGGCGGGCGTTCCTCTGACCGACGTCACGATCCTCCCGTACGGCGACGCGGCCGAGCCCGATCCGTTCGCCGCCCTGGAACACGCCCTCGGCCCGGGCGCGGCGACGCCCCCGCCCGCCGCGGTCCTGCTGGAGACGGTCCAGGGCGAGGGCGGACTGCACACCGCTCCCCGCGCGTGGCTGGCCCGGATCCGTGAACTCGCCGAGGCCACCGGCACGTTGGTCATCGTGGACGACATTCAGGCGGGCTGCGGACGCACCGGTACCTTCTTCAGCTTCGAGGACGCCCCCGAACTCCGCCCCGACCTGGTCTGCCTGTCCAAGTCCCTCAGCGGAATGGGGCTGCCGATGGCGGCGCTGCTGATCCGGCGCGAGCTCGACCGTTGGGCCCCCGGCGAGCACAACGGCACGTTCCGTGGTCACAACCTCGCCTTCGTGGCGGGCTCCGCGGCACTGGACCACTGGGCCGACCCGCACTTCACCGACCACGCCGCCGAACTGACCGCCGCGATCCGCACCAGCCTCGCGAGCATCACCGACGCCCTCCCGGCGGGTGCCGCCGAAGTCGTCGGCAAGGGAGCGATGAGCGGCCTGAGATTCCCCGCCGCCGTGACGGCCGAGCGGATTCGGGAGGCGTTGTTCCGTGCCGGCGTCATCGCCGAGACCTCGGGGTCGGGGCATGTACTGAAGCTTCTGCCACCCCTGACGATCTCCCTCCCCGAGTGGAAGGAAGTGGCGGGCACCTTGGGCGACACCGTCCAGGTACTCGCTACGGCGTAGTCGCCCGACACGGGCAAGCAATCGAAGGATGTCGCATCCCTGTACTCGAACGAGCGCTGCCCCGTCCCGAAGACGGTGGCGGCGACTGCGAAGGAATGCGACTGCGAACGAATGCGGCTGCGACCGCTACCAGGCGAAGGCCTCCGGAGACGGCCCCGGTCCCGGGAAGATCTCGTCCAGCCCGGCCAGCAGCTCTTCGCTCAGATCCAACTCGATGGCGCGCAGGGCGGATTCGAGCTGTTCGGCCGTGCGCGGGCCGACGATCGGGCCGGTCACGCCGGGGCGGGTGAGGAGCCAGGCCAGGGCGGCCTCGCCGGGCTCCAGACCGTGCTTGTCGAGCAGGTCCTCGTACGCCTGGATCTTCGCGCGTACGTCAGGGCCGGACATGTTGCCCGCGGCGAGCCCCTCGCTGCGCCGACCGCCCTGGACCTCCTTCTTCAGCACGCCGCCGAGCGCACCGCCGTGCAGCGGTGACCACGGGATGATGCCGAGGCCGTACTCCTGCGCGGCCGGGATGACCTCCATCTCGGCACGGCGCTCGTAGAGGTTGTAGAGGCACTGCTCGCTCACGAGGCCGATGGTGCCGCCGCGACGGGCGGCGATCTCGTTGGCCTGGGCGATCTTGTAGCCCGGGAAGTTGGACGACCCGACGTAAAGGATCTTCCCCTGCTGGATCAGTACGTCGACGGCCTGCCAGATCTCCTCGAACGGGGTGTCCCGGTCGACGTGGTGGAACTGGTAGACGTCGATGTAGTCGGTCCGGAGCCGCTTGAGCGAGGCGTCCACGGCGCGCCGTATGTTCACCGCCGACAGCTTGTCGTGGTTGGGCCAGGCCGCGTCGTCCACGCCCATGTTGCCGTAGACCTTGGTGCCGAGGACGACCTTGTCGCGCCGCTCGCCGCCCTTCGCGAACCAGTTGCCGATGATGCTTTCGGTACGGCCCTTGTTCTCGCCCCAGCCGTAAACGTTCGCCGTGTCGAAGAAGTTGATGCCCGCGTCCAGCGCCGCGTCCATGATCGCGTGGCTGTCGGCCTCGTCAGTGTGCGGACCGAAGTTCATGGTGCCGAGGACGAGTCGGCTGACCTTGAGGCCCGTGCGTCCGAGCTGCGTGTACTTCATGGACTAACGCTAGTCACGTGGAGTGCGCTCTAGGCAAGCACGCACTCGTACTCGACGGGGGTCCATCGGCCCAGGAGTCGTTGTCGCCGGCGCCGGTGGTGGGTCCGCTCGATCCAGGTCACGATCGAGATCCGCAACTCCTGGCGGGCGAACCAGACTTGGCGGTCGAGGACGTTCTTCTGCAACTGTGCGAAGAAGGCCAGGCCGTGCCGGGTGAGTACGGCGGCGACCTTCCGTACCCGGAATTGCCGAAGGCGCTCCACCAGCCGTTGTTCCGGCAGACCCGCCAGGCGGTCCGCCCGCCGGACCAGAGACAGATACGCCGCCGCCCGCAGCCCGCCCGACTCAACACTCGATGACGTTCACAGCCAACCCACCCAGGGCTTCGCCGCAGACGCTACTGATCCAAGTCGGGTGGCCGGACGTAGGCGCTCAGGAGCCCTTCGATGCGCTGGTTGTTGATGGACTGCCGGTCTGCCGGTCGTAGAGTCGGGCGAGTGAACGTGCTCTATCCCGGTCGCCGGCTGGTGTCGTCGGCGCGTTTGAGGAAGAGATTTCGCTCGGCTTTGTTGCGAGTGAGCCCTGCGGCCCGTGCGAACTCGGCACGTGCCTCGTCGTGTCGGCCTACCCGGGTCAGCAGTTCTCCGCGTACCGCCGGAAGTTGCGGATACTCCTTGAGCGCCCGCTCCTCGGCGAGCTCGGCGAGGAGGCCCAGCCCTCGTTCCGGGCCGTCCGCCATGCCCACCGCGACGGCCCGGTTGAGCAGGATCACGGGAGTGGGCTGGACGTAGGCGAGCACCTCGTACAGGGCGGCGATGCGCGGCCAGTCGGTCTCGTCCGCGGAGCGCCCGCGGGCATGGCACGCCGCGATCGCGGCCTGCAGCGTGTAGGAGCCGCCGCCCAGCGACTCGGCACAGTCGAGGGCTTCGAGACCGCGGCGGACGAGAAGCCGGTCCCACAGCCGCCGGTCCTGGTCGGGCAGGAGTACGGGCTCCCCGGCGTCGTCGGTACGGGCCGGCAGACGGGAGGCGTGCAGTTCCATGAGCGCCACCAGACCGTGGACCTCGGCTTCGTCCGGCAGCAGAGACGTCAGGACGCGTCCCAGCCGCAGGGCCTCCTGGCACAGTGCGGGGCGTGCCCAGTCCTCGCCGCCCGTCGCGGAGTAGCCTTCGTTGAAGATCAGGTAGATGACCTCCAGAACCGAGGACAGCCGGTCGGCCAGGTCGGCCGGGGTGGGCAACTCGAAGCGGACGCCGGCGTCGGCCAGTGCGCGTTTGGCCCGCACGATGCGCTGGGCGGCGGTGGGCTCCGGAATCAGGAAGGCCCTGGCGATCTCCCTGGTGGTCAGTCCGCCGAGCAGCCGGAGGGTCAGCGCCGCCTTCGCCTCGGCGGACAGCACCGGATGAGCCGCCGTGAACATGAGCCGGAGAAGGTCGTCGCCGATGTGGTCGTCGAGCTCGGCGTCCAACTCCTTCTCCGCGTACTCCTGCTGAATTTCGACGTCGCGGCCGAGCAAGTTGAGCTTGGCCGCGTACCGCTCCTGGCGCCGCAGCAGATCGATCGCGCGATGCTTCGCGGTCGCCCTCAGCCACGGACCGGGATCATCGGGAATGCCGGTCTTCGGCCACTGCTCCAGCGCGACGACGAAGGCGTCCTGTGCGAGATCTTCGGCTAGGCCGACGTCTCGTACGAGCCTGGCGAGGCTCGCGATCAGCCTGGCCGCCTCGATGTGCCAGACCGCCTCCACGGCCCGATGGGTCGTGCGGGAAGGATCTTCGGGATCGGTTGGATCGGCAGCTGCCACGCTGCCGATCCAACCACCCGTGCGCTAGGCGGGCGAGGCGAAGTCCTCGGGTCCCATCACCTTCAGGACCTCAGCGTCGCCTTCCCAGCCCGGCCACAGGTCCCGGTGCAGCTGCATGAAGCGGGAGGTCCACTCGATGACCTCCTCCTTGCTGCGTACCTCGTAGAGCGCGTAGCTGATGATCTCCTTGGCCTCGGCGAACGGGCCGTCGGTCACGCTCAGCTTCCCCTCGGACAGGCTGATACGAGAGCCCATCTCACCCGGGGCCAGGCCCGCGGTGTCCAGCAGACTGCCGGCGCTGGTCGCCTCCTCACCGAGCTTGAGGATCGCGGCCATCAGCTCGGGCGGAGGCGGTGTGGTCGGGCGGGCGGCCTTGAGCAACGCCAGGTAACGCATGATCGGACCTTTCTTTGTGTGTAGAGGGGAGCTATGCGGTCGCAGTGCGTGGTGCGCGGCTGCGGAAGTGGAGGGAGACCATGGACAACCACGCCCAGGCCAACAGGATCGCCGCCGTGAACGTGAGGTTCGCCCAGGCAGCTCCGCCGCTGCCGGCCAGCGCCACGAAGCCTGCCAGGAACACGCTCCCGGTGATGCGCGAGAACATTGCCCATCCCCGCAGGCCGGCAGCTGCGAAGTGCCGCGCCAGCTGGTAGCACACCACGACAAGGCAGAGGAAACCGATGCCTGCCGACACGAAATGCAACACGCCGTGCCAGCTGGTGGAAACGCCACCGTCGGGCGTACCCGGGGGAAAGCCCAGCGCCGGGTCCGCGCGGAAGATCCCGGCTGCCACCATGCTCAGCCCATACGCAACCCACAGCCGAGCAGACCGGATGCCCCTTCTGTCCAGGGCCACGACGCGGCGCAGGCCACCGGCACCCGCGGTGACCATCAGGCCGGTCACCATCAGGTTGGTCGCCTGGATCCAGCCCAGGCTGCCGTTGCTGAGCAGACTCCAGGCGTGCCGGGTCAGGTCGAAGCCCTCGCGGGTCAGCGCCTGGGTCAGTGACACCACGACGTAGAACGGCCCGGCGATGGCGCTGCAGACCAGCAGGTTCCTTCCGGCTCCCGTAGCCGGGATGCGACCGCGCCCTGCGGCCTTCGCAGCCGCTGACACCGTATTTGTCTGGGACATCGTCCCTGTTCCCTTCGAACTGCAGGGCTGGCTGTCAGCCCTTCCAACTGGAGCTCGAACGGGAAGCCCCTGTTTCGACATGACCCGCCAAGATCTTTTCTGGATGAGGTCTCGGCGGAACTCCGTGCCGTCGTCGCCGGCCAGATGGCGCGGGTGACTCAGTACACCGGGTCGGTCGAATCGGGGTGGGAAGATTTCCCTTGTCAGCAACGCTTTCGCGGCGCAGGCTCTTGCCGTCGACCGCCGGCCCCCGAAGCCAGCCGTCGGCACCTGTGCCGGTCGGACAGCCAGGGGCCCACCGCCCGGTCCAACGCGTCGCCGTCGATGCGGCCCACCAGCCGCCACACCGGAAAGCACCACGGTGCTTGAATCGTGGGCCGCGTAAGAAAGGAAGGCCCTGACAGCGCTGAAAGACGCGAACGCGCTGGCCAGGGCCTACTTCCTCAACACTCGATGATGTTCACAGCCAACCCACCCCGAGCCGTCTCCTTGTACTTCACGGACATGTCGGCGGCTGTTGATCATGCCCTTGAACTGCAGTTTTGTCGTGGGCAGGCTCGTCCTGAGTCGCGTCGGGGACTTCTCGGGGACTTCTTGCCGAGGGCTGCCTGCGAAGTATCCGATGGTACGTGACGTGCTTGCGGGAGTCGGGTCGTTAGTGTTCGTGCAGGCGTCCGATCGTTTCGCCGGGCCCCCGCACTCGTAATGCGTAGGTCTCGGGTTCGAATCCCGAAGGCGGCTCTTTTTGAACCCCAGGTCAGGCCTCTGACCTGGGGTTTTTGTTGTTCGTGCTGTTTGGTCCGGGCGCGAGCCGGGCTGTTGGCCTGCGCAGGCGTGATGCGTAGGTCAGAGGTTTGATTACGGGCGTGATCTGTTTCGCTGGGTGTGTGCAAGCCACCTGACCTGCGGATTTCAAGGTTCGGGTGATGTCTGATCAGTGCCGGGTGCTGGTGGTGTGCGCAAGGGGAGCGCATCCGTGCATTGAGAGTACGGCGGGCAGTCCGGGGGATGGGTCGTCGAACGGGACGTGTCGACCGTGCTGGGATTGTCGGTGTCGGTCAACTTGTGAGGCCGATGGTCTCCGGTCTCGCGGGAAGTGCGCAGATGGGCACGGTGGTTGCCGTCAACGGAGGTTCCGTCGTTCGACGGTGAATGTCAGGGATGCGACTCCCCTGGACTTCGACGCGGTGCCCGATCCGCGCTCGCGGCGGGGCCAGTGGTACTCGCTGACGGCGATCGTGCTGGTCTGCGCCTGTGCGGTCGTCTAGGGCACGAGGAGCATCGAGGAGCTGGCCGAATGGGGCGCGAACGCCTCCATCAGACTCCTGACGGCCATCGGCATTCATCGGCACCCGCTCAGATGGCGGCGCGCTCCCTCGCCGCCGGCCACGATCGGCGTGTGCTGGGGGTGGTTGACGGCGATGCCCTGGACCAGGCGGTGGGCGCCTACTTCGCGGACCGGCACCGCGGCGTGGTCGAGCCGGCCGACACCTCGGGGCCGCGAAGCGTGATCGCCGTCGACGGCAAGGCCCTCAAGGGCTCCGCCCGCCTCGATGCGCCGCCGTCATCTGCTGCCCGCGGTCACTCGCTGGCCGGTCTTGCCCCTGGCCCAGGCAGGCCGGGGTGAAGACGAACGAGACCACGCACTTCAAGCCGCTGTTCGCGCCGCTGGACCTGACCGGCGACCTGGTGACCTGGTGACCTTCGACGCTCTGCACTCGGTGAAGGCGGACATCACCTGGCTGGTGGATACGAAGCAGCCGCACTACATCGCCGTGATCAAAACCAACCAGCCGACCACGTACCGCCAGCTCGCGGCCCTGCCGTGGCGGGTGGGACATCACCGTCCAGCACGCTACCTCCGACACCGGACACGGCCGCCGCGAGACCTGCTCCAGCAAGACCTGCGCCATCCCGGACGAACTCGGCGGCATCGCCTGCCCACATGCCCGCCTGGCCATCCGCATCCACCGTCGCCGCAGGCCCACCGGCGAACGCGAGACCCGCGAAAGTGTCTATGCCGTCACCAAACTCAACGCCCACCAGGCCACACCCGCCGACCTGACCGCCGCGATCCGCGGCCACTGGAAGATCGAAGCCCTGCACCAGGTCAGAGAAGTCACCTTCGCCGAGGACGCCTCCACTGGCACCGCGCCCCGCGCCATGGCTCCCTCCGTAACCTCGCCATCGGCACGCTGAAGCTCCTCGGTGCCGACAACATCGCCAAGACCACCCAGGCGATCTGCAACAAGCCCGAGCGAGCACTCCCCATCCTGGGCATCACCAACAACCCGGACACCTCCGGAACTTGATCAAGCCCTGTCTCGCGACACGGCCCTCGTAGAGCGCGGCGAGGCGAGCGTCCTGGTCGGCGATGGCCGCGCGCGAGGTGTTGATCAGGTACGCCGTCGGCTTGAGAAGGGCGAGTTCGGCGGACTGAGCAGCCCGCGGGTGCGGTCACCGAGGGCGAGGAGGTGGACCGAGACGAAGTCGCTGTCCCGGAGCAGGTCCTGCTGGGCAGGGGCGAGTTCGACGCCTACCTCGGCGGCGTACTCCTTGGTGAGGTTCTGGCTCCCCACGCGCTGACGCGCATGCCGAAGCGAGCCCGAACTGCGCCACCCAGCTGCCGATCCTGCCGAGCCCGAGGAGGCTGAGTCGGCGCATGTGCAGGCCGGCGCCGACGGTGGATTCCCAGGAGCCTTGTGTGTGCAGTGCGTTGTTCTCCTCGATGACCCCGCGGGGGAGGCCCACCCAGCAGCAGCGCCTAGGTCAGTTCGACAGGCGGGGTGGGTGAGTCGGCTGTGCCGCACACGGTGACGCCGTGCGCCTCGGCAGGAACACCCTCGTCGTCGAGCAAAGCGTAGTGCAGTCACACGTCGGTCCCTCTTCTTGTCCCGCTGTCCCGCATGGCCGAGAAGATCGACTGTACGCGGTGGCCGGGCGACACTGTCGGGCGCTGCGAACGGTGTGGCCGGTGCCGTCGCGGTTGTCACGGGCGAGCAGGTCGCTCTTCCGGTCTCGAGGGCGGTGCTGCCCTGCGGGCCCGTATCGCCTCGACCAGGACCGGCACGAGGGAGAGGGCGATGATCAGAATGATCATGGGGAGCAGGTAGGAGTCGATACTGCCCTTGAGCGAATCGCCGAGCCGGTGGCCGAGGAGGATGATCCCCACCGTCCACAAGGATGCTCCGAGGACGTTCCAGACGAAGAACTCGCGCGCCCGCATCCCGAGTACTCCGGCGACCGGGTTCAGGAACGTCCGTACGACCGGTAGGAAGCGCGCGAGGACCACCGCCTTGCCCGCGCCGTAGCGGGTGAAATAGGCCTCGGCCTTGGCCACGTACTCCTGTTTGAACAGCCGGGAGTCCGGCCGCAGGAACAGCCTCGGGCCCACGTGCGCCCCGAGTAGGTGTCCCAGTTGTGCTCCAGCCGTGGCGCAGACGGGGGCGCCGATCAGCAGCGCGGGCAGCGAGAGGTGGAAGCCGGGCCGATGAAACACCTCCGCGGCCGCACCTGACGCGCCCACTCCGGCCAGGAACAGCAGTGAGTCGCCCGGCAGGAAGAAGCCGAACAGCAGCCCGGTCTCGATGAACACGATGATGAGGATGCCCGCCAGACCGAAGGCGGCGATCAGCGATTGGGCGTCCATGACGTTCACGGCGGCGACGTTCATGAGCTTCTCCTCGGCGAACGGTGGGTGGCGGCGTGGTTGCGCGGTACCGGAGGGCGCTGCTCAGTTCTTCACGGACGTGGCGAAGACCGGGGCGCGCTCCTGGCCGGACAGTTCCGCGATGGCGTCCATGACGGTGTCGGAGGCTTGACGGCGGGCCCTCGCGTCGTCGGCACCGCCTTCGAACGGTGTGAGATCCACGGGCTTGCCGAACGCGACGCGTATCTTGGCCGGCCGGGGCGAGACCTTCCCCGGAGGAAGGACGCGATCGGTGCCGGACATCGCGACGGGTACCACCGGCGCACCGGACCGCAGTGCCAGCCAGGCCACCCCCGTGCGCGCCTTGTACAGCCGTCCGTCCGGTGACCGAGTTCCCTCCGGATAGATGCAGAACGCGCCACCGCGGCGCAGGAGGTCGAGACAAGGGTCCAGCGCGGCCACGGCGGCTCGCCGGTCGGCGCGGTCGACTGGGACCTGCCCGGTCCCACGCATGAAGGCCGAGGTCAATCGGTGCCGCAGGCCAGGACCCTGGAAATACTCGGCTTTGGCCATGAAGGTGATATGCCGGTCCAGTGCCAGTGGGAGGAAGGTGGAGTCGACGATTGACAAGTGATTCGACGCCAGGACAACGGGTCCGGATTTCGGAACGAATTCCTCCCCCGATATTTCGAGACGTGCCAGGGAACGGAGTAGAGGGCCGACCGTCCACTGCAATGTCTGATAGATCGTCACTGGGTTTTCTCCGCTCTCTGCTGAGCCATGCCGAGTGATGCTAGCGCAGGGACCGGGACGGCCGGCCGATTAATCTGCGACCCTTGCTCAAGCCCCGCTGACAGGTTGCCGATATCCTCGTCAAAGCGCTACTAATGCACCACTAAAGCGCCACTAAAAGCAGCGGGAAAGGGTACTTCGCCGTTCATTCGTCGCGCCGGCCGCGTCGTTCCGCGAGGGCTCCCGGCACGGTGACAGCCACTCCGGCGAGCGCCACGACCACGCCCGCGAGAAGGGCGTACGACATGGCGTCCATGAAGATCGAGCTGCTCAGCTCGTCCCAAGTCCCCCGAAGGGCTGGGGGAGTGTGTGCCAGGGGGCGATGCAGTCCGACGGACACGTCGTCGATCGCCTGGCGGACGAATCGCTGGTCCGTGCTGTTCGCTCCCGCCTTGTGCAGGGCCTTCCTGAGCAGGTCCTCGGCGCGGCTGCCCAGCATGGTGCCCATGGCCGCGATGCCGATGCCACTGCCGATCTGCATGCCGGTCTGGTGCAGTCCGCCCGCCAGCCCGCCCAGCGGGGCCGGGACCTGGCTCACGACGATCTTGGTGGAGCCTGCCAGCGCGGGCGCGAGGCCTAGGCCCAGGGTGAAGAGGAGCAGGCTGAGTTCCAGTGAGCCAGGGTGCGTTCCCAGGCGGGACAGCCCGTACACGGCGTCGGCGGTGACCGCCAGCCCCGCACACACCACCACGCGTGCGCCGACCCTGCGCATGGCGATACCGGAGAGCGGTGCGACGACGATCAGCGTGCCGGTCAGTGGCAGTACGTGGAGGCCTCCTTCGACCGGACGCAGGCCCAGCTGGTTCTGCACGTAGTACGAGATCACGAACAGGGTGCCGATCATCGTGAACGAGAGGCTGATCACGAGCAGGAGCCCGGCCCAGAGTGGTGGCGTGCGCAGCAGAGCCGGAGGCAACAGTGGATCGGCGGCCCGTTGTTCACGCAGGAGGAACAGCCAGGCCAGGGCCGCCGCGGCGGCGATCAGGGCCGCGCTGCGCGGATCGAGCACCCCGCGCTCGGTGACCGTGGAGACCCCGAGGAAGACCGTGAACAGGAGCGTCCCGAGGATCAGCGCACCGGGTACGTCGAAGCCCCTGCGGAAGGACGTTGTGGGCCGGCTGGCCGGCCGGCCGCGCCAGATCCAGCTGCCCAGCGCGATGGTGAGCATGCCCATCGGAATGTTGATGAGGAAGGCCGCCCGCCAGGACACGTGTTCCACCAGCAGCCCGCCGACCACCGGGCCGGCGGCCGTCGAGATGCCGATCGCGGCGCTGCGCACGGCGATCGGCATGTCCAGCCGGTCGTCCGGGAAGGCCTCGCGCAACAGGCCCATGGTGGACGGCTGGAGGACGGCGCCGCTGAGCCCCTGCAGGACCCGCAGGCCGATCAGCCAGTTGATGTCGTGCACGGATGCAATCAGGCCCGACGACACGGCGAAGCCGGTCACCCCGATGAGGAACGTCCAACGGTTGCCGATCCGGTCCCCAATGCCCCCGGAGACGATGAGCAGGCTGCCGACAGCGAGCAGATAGGCCGCGGTGACCCACTGCACCTGCTCCAGACTGGCACCTAGGTCCGCCTGGAGGGCCGGCTGGGCGAGCAGGACGATGGTGCCGTCCAGGGAGACCATCGTCGTGCCCAGGGTGACAACGGCGAGCATCAGCCAGGCTCTGCGCGGCTCGAAGGCGCGATCGGAGCTCTTCGAGCCGTCGGGCTTCGAATCGTTGACACGGGACATGTGAACCGCCTGAACCTGCCGACTACTTGGGGGTGGGAAACACTACCCGAGCGCATCGGCCGTACTCTCCGCGTCGAGGATCCCCGATCCGCTTTCCTCCCGCTAAAGCGCATGCGGCTACCGGATTTAAATCGGGCGGATTCGACTTGAGAGAGCATCGGACGCCTCGCCATAGTGAAGTCCAGAGACGGGAAAGGCCAACTGGCGAGAACGTTGGAGGACTTGTGACCGGTCGAGAGCTGCTGCGTAGAATTCTGTCGTGTCTGGCCATGCTCGTCTTCCGTCCCCGTGTGACCGGCCTGTCCCACGTTCCAAAGTCGGGCCCGGTCGTCCTGGCCGCCAACCATCTTTCTTTCTCGGACCACATATTCATGACGCTGTTCGTGCCGCGCTCCCTCTACTTCGTGGGCAAGGCGGAACGGCTCGGCAGGCGGGGGCTGCGCGGCCGGCTCAGCGGGCTCTTCTTCAGGAGCGTCGGCATGATCCCGGTACGGCGGGACGGTGGACGGGGTGGCGTGGCGGCCCTGGAGCTGAGCCGTGAACTGCTGGACCGTGGTCTCGCCGTCGGCATCCATCCGGAGGGCACCCGCTCACCCGACGGCCGCCTCTACCGGGGCCACACGGGCGCCGCATGGCTGTCGCTGGCCACCGGGGCGCCCGTGGTGCCGTGCGGTCTGGTCGGGACCGACCAGGTGCAGGGCCCGGGCCGTCTGCTGCTCAGGCGGGCCCGCTTCGAAGTGCACTTCGGGCAGCCACTGTCGCCCGAACGGTACGCGGGCCGGGAGGAACTGAGCCTGACGCGCCACCGGTTCACCGAAGAGATCATGCGTGGCATCCGGGATCTCACCGGACAGGAGCTCGTCCTCCGGTTCGCCGTCAAGGGGCAGGCGATCGAGGCCGGCCGAGCCGGAACCGTACGAGCGGCGGCGCCCGCGGGCGAGCCTCGCTGATCCGCTCATCCCAGCGAACACCTCATTCTTCGACGGGAGTTACCCATGACCGCGTCCGAGACCACCGACCGGGCAGCCGACACCGCACCCCACGCGTCCCCGGCGGGCGAGGCCGTCGGCGAGGCTCCACGGGAGCGGAACCTGCGGCGAATGGCCGCGCTCATCGCGGAGATCACCGGGCTGCCGGAGGAGGCGGTCGTCCCGGAGGCCGATCTCGTCGAGGACCTCTACATCGACTCGGTGGCGAAGATCGAGCTGATGGTCGCGTGCGAGACCCGGTTCGGCGTGCACATTCCCGATGACGTCTCCGGCGAACTCCGCACGGTGGGCGCGGTGCTGGACCACCTGGACGCATCCGGGGCGACCGCGTGAGCGCCGTCGTCACGGGGGTGGGCGCGGTCTCCCCGATCGGGGCCCGGGCGGATGACGTCCATCACGCTCTGCTCGCCGGGGAGTCGGGGATCGGCCTGCTGGACGGTCCGGAGTTCGCGCCGCTGCCGACCCGGCTGGCCGGACGGGCGGACATCGAGGGCCGCCTCGACCGGGTGACCGGCAGGACCCTGGAGCGCGTACAGCGACTGGCGCTGGTAGCCGCCCAGGAGGCCTGGGACCAGGCCAAGGCGGACGACGTCGAGCCGGAACGGCTGGCCGTGGTCGTCGGCACCGCCATCGGCGGGGCGCAGGCCATTCCGGGGCAGACCATGGTCCTGCGTGAGCAGGGCCCTCGCCGGATCAACCCCTATCTGATGTCCCTGCTGATGCCCAACGCGTCCGCGGGCAAGGTCGCCCTGCACCTCGGTGCCCGAGGCGGTGCGCACGCACCCGTCAGCGCGTGCGCCTCCGGCGCGGAGGCCATCGCCCTCGCGCTGGACCTGCTTCGGCTGAACCGGGCCGACGTGGTCGTGGCGGGCGGGGCCGAGTCCTGTCTGCACCCGATGACGCTGGCCGGCTTCGCCCAACTGCGCGCCCTGTCGCGGCGCGAGAGCGACCCGGCGGGAGCCAGCCGCCCGTTCGACGAGGACCGCGACGGGTTCGTGCTCGGCGAGGGTGCGGGAATGCTGGTCCTGGAGCGGGCGGAGCACGCCGAGGCGCGCGGCGCGCGGACCCTGGGCACCTTGCTCGGGGCGGCCGTCACCTCCGACGCACACCACATGATCGCCCCCGATCCGGAGGGCGCCGGCGCCGCCCGCTGTATCGAACTCGCCCTGCGCGACGCGGACCTGATCCCGGCCGACATCGGTCACATCAACAGCCACGGCACCGCGACCCCCGCTGGGGACCGGGCCGAGAGCCAGGCGCTGTGTATGGCCTTCGGCGCTCACCGGCCCGCGGTCACCGCGACGAAGTCGTGCACCGGGCATCTCCTCGGTGCTTCCGGCGCGGTCGAGGCGGTGGCCACGGTCCTGGCGCTGCGGGACGGACTGGTGCCGCCCGTCCGCAACCTGGACCGGATCGGGGACGGGATCGACCTCGACCTCGTCCGGCACCGGCCACGGGAGGTACGGCAGCACGCCGCCCTGTCCACCTCGATCGGATTCGGCGGCCACAACACCGCCCTGGTCCTAGCGCGGTGACGCGGCGCACCCCGGCACCTTTCGGCCCCAGGCGAGACGAGCGAACAGGAACAGAGGAATGAACATGGCGAGTCCCGAACAGCTGACGGCCGAGTCGCCCCCGGCCGGCCCCAAGGCGCCCTCGCTGCTGGACTCCTTGACGGGGCTGCGCGGCCTCGCCGCGATCCTGGTCTTCTGCTTCCACTACACGACGTTCCAGATGGTCTTCGCCTCCGGAGGCGGCCTGGAGTTCGCCCCGCTGACCCGGCCCATGTGGCTGACCATGAGCGGCAACTTCGCCGTGGGCAGCTTCTTCATCCTCAGCGGGTTCGTCCTGGCCCTGACCACCCGGCCGGGAACCAGCATGGCCAACTTCTGCGCCAAGCGCGTCGGGAAACTGTTCCCGGTCTACTTCGTCACCTCGGTGCTGGCGATCGCCGCCATCGTGCTGATCGGGATGCCGATCAGCGCCACCAACATCGTCCTGCATCTCACGCTGTTGCAGTCATGGGTGCCTTTCCAGGACATCTACCACGGTGTCAACCCCGTGACATGGTCGCTCAGTACGGAAGCCTTCTTCTACCTGCTGTTCCCGACAGCACTCTTCCTGGTCCACCGGCTCGGTACACGCGCCCTGTGGTGGCTGCTCGGTGCGGCGGTCTTCCTGGAGTTCGCGCTGCCGCTCTACGTGATGCACTACTTCACCGTCGCGGCGCTGCCCGGACACGAGACCTTCATGAGCACCGGCTCCAGGGGCGGCGACCTCGCCTACTGGTTCACGCTGCCCTTCCCGCCGTACCGGTTCCTGGAATTCCTGGTCGGCATGATCGGCTGTGTCCTCCTCACCCGGGGGGCCCTGCCCCGCGTCAGGACCTGCTGGGCGTGGTCGCTGTGCGCCGTCGCCTATGCCATCGGCACCTATACGACGGGGCCCCTCCAGCGCACCTCCGTCGGACTCGTCCCGCTCGCCGTCCTGGTGGTCGCCCTGGCCCAGGCGGACATGGACGGACGGCCCTCGCTGCTGCGCCGCAAGCTCTTCGTGGAGCTGGGGAAACTGTCGTACGGCATGTACGCCATCCAACTGCTGGTCTTCCTGCCGACCGCGCCCTTCCTGGTGCGTTGGCTGTCGTCGGCGCTGGGTGTGTCCGAGACGACGCTCGGCCAGCCGCTGTGGAAGGCGTGCATCATGGCCGGCTACTTCGGCTTGATAGTCCTGCTGGCCGTCCCCCTCTACCGGTACGTCGAGGTGCCCGCCTACGACTACGCCAAGCGGTTGTACCGCGACCGTGAACCCTCCCCGATGTTCGCGGCCCCGGTCGCGGCCGCCACCGCGGTCCTGGCTCCGGCCGCCACCTCCACCTCGGTGGGAGGACGGTCCCTGTGAAGGTGTGCGTCATCGGCTCCGGGGTCTTCGGCATCGCGGCGGTGCGCGCGCTGGAGGCGGCTCTGCCCGACGGGTCGCTGCACTGGTTCTCCGAGGACACCGAGGCCGGCGGCCTGTGGAGCACGTCCTCCAGCCGCAGCCGCGTCTACGACGCGCTGTACCTCAACACCTCCCGTGAACCGAGCTCCTTCACCGGCACCAGCCTCGACGCCGCTCCCGGCGTCCACTTCGTGCACCACTCCCGCTACGCGGCCTACCTCCACGAGATCGCGAGCCGGTGCACGGTCACCGAGCGCCGCTGGGGATGCCGGGTCGGCGCGGTGTCCGTGCGGCCGGAGGGCGGCTGGCTGGTGAGCTTCACGGCATCGGACGGATCCGCCCGGGAAGCGGTCTTCGACGCGGTCGTGGACGCCACCGGGCACAGCGGAGAGCCCCGGAGGCCGGACGTACCGACGGCCGCCCGCACCGACTACGCGCTCCTGCACTCGGCGGACCACCGCGATGCCGCCGCCCACCGCGGACAGCGCGTCCTGGTCGTCGGCAACGGCGCTTCGGCCGTGGACATCGCCTGCGACCTCGTCGGCACGGCGTCCGAGGTCGGCATCAGCATCCGGACACCGAAGTGGTACCTGCCCAAGATGCTCCTCGGCAGGCCCGTCGACCACGCCCCGGACGGCTGGTGGCGGCACACGCCGGTGCTCGGCCGGCTCGCCTCCGGCGCGGTGGAGTCCGCGGTCCGGCGGATCCTGGGGTCCTACCGCGTGTACGGGCTGGACGATCCCACGTCGCCGCTCGCCGCCTCCACCCCGGTACTGAGCGACCACTTCCTCGCCCACCTTGCCCACGGCCGGCTCACCCGCTACCGAGGGGTGGCCGAACTGGGCGAGACCGCCGTGCGGTTCAACGACGGCAGCACCGACAAGTTCGACACCGTCATCACCGCGACGGGATACCGGGACAGCTCCCCGCACCTGCCGCCGGCGGTTCGGGAGGTGCTCGACCGCGGACTGCTCGGGCTCGCTCTCGACGTTCCGGGATTCCCCTCCCTCTACCTGATGAACCGATTCCGCTGCGGTGACGCGGCCGTCAGATGCGCGGAGATCCAGGCCCGAGCCGTGGCCCGCGCCCTCCGCGCACCGCGGCCGCGGCCGGTCCCGCGGACCGCCGTACCAGACGCCGTCCCGTCCCGGATCACCGCGCGCACCCTTGAGAAGGTCTACGAGGCGTATCGATGAAGACACCGCTGAAGGCATCCGGAGCCACCCTGCGGGTCGCCGGTCTCGGCTGGTACGTGCCGGAGCGGCGCGTCGACAACGAGACCGTCGCCCGCTGGTGCGGAGTGACCCCGGAGTGGATCGTCGCCCGCACTGGCGTCCGCGAGCGCCGCTACGCGGACCCGCAGACGCCGACCTCCACCCTCGCGGCCCGCGCGCTCGCCCGTGCCCTCGACGACGCCGGACTCGCCGGGAACGACCTGGCCGCGGTGGTGGTGTGCACCTCGACTCCGGACCAGCCCCAACCGCCGACAGCGGCCTTCGTGCTGGCCGAGCTGGGTGTCTCGGGCATCCCCGCGTTCGACGTGAACGGCGTGTGCGCCGGCTTCCTCTACGGCCTCGGCGCAGCCGAGGGCTGGCGGCGGCGCGGACCGGTGGCCGTCGTCGGCGCCGACAAGTACTCGGCCATCATGAACCGGCAGGACCGCCGTACCGTCAGCCTCTTCGGCGACGGCGCCGGAGCGGTCATCCTCGACCGGGCGCGGTCCGACGACGACGCCGTACGGATCGTCGCCCGCTGCCGCCCGGAACACCTGGACCTCGTGCGGGTACGCGGCGGCGGCAGCGCGCTGCCGTTGCGCGACACCGCCGACCCGCTCGCCGACCGCTTCGAGATGCAGGGCCGCCCGATCGTGGCCTGGGCTCAGGAAGCGTTGCCCGAGGTGGTCGACCAGGCCTGCGCCGAGGCCGGAGTGATGCCGGCCGACATCGACAGGTTCGTCCTCCATCAGGGCAGCGGCCGGATGGTGGAGCTGTGTGCCAAGTGGATCGACGCACCGCCGGAGAAGGTCGCGCTGACGGCCGACCTCTTCGGCAACACCAGTGCCGCCTCCATACCGCTGACGCTCGCCCACGAGGCGCAGCACCAGCGCATCCACCGGGGCGACCGGGTGCTGCTCGCCGGCCTCGGCGGCGGAACCGCGGCCTGCGCCACGGTGGTGACCTGGTGACCCGGCCGAGCGGCCGGGCACACGCCGGAGCCCGCACACCAGACACGAAGCCGGACAAAGGTGAAGAGCGTGACTACTGACATCGGCCCCGACGTGGCCGCCCTCCCCCCACTGCCGCAAGGCGCCTCCGGCGGCTGCCCGTTCGCCCCTCCCGCCGGGACGGCGAAGCTCCAGGAGGAGTCCCCGCTGGCCAAAGTATCGCTGCCCGACGGTAGTTGGGCCTGGCTGGCCACGACACACGAGCTGGTCCGCGAGATCCTCACCCACCCCGGATTCAGTGCCAATCCCCGCTCTGAGGGGTTCCCACGCTGGAACCTGCCGGGTGGCACCGACCTGCCGATGAGCATGACCCACGCCGATCCCCCGCTTCACACGGAGCTGCGGGCCATGGTCGCGGGCGCGTTCACCCCCCGGCGCATCAGCCGGCTCCGGCCGGACATCGAACGCATCACGCTCGAACGGTGCGCGGCCGTCGAGCAACTGCCCCAGCCGTTCGACTTCGTCACGGAGTTCGCCACCCCGATCCCGGCCATGGCGATCAGCCTGCTGCTCGGTGTGCCGACCGACGCGCTGGAGTTCTTCGAACGCAATGTGCGGCTGGTCCTCGCACACGACGACCTCGCCTCGGCCGAACGCGACCAGGCGAAACTCGCGTTGCTCGAATACGTCATGAAGCTGATCGGGCAGAAGCGCGCCGAGCCCGACGACCACCTGTTGAGCAAGCTGATGACGGACCACCCCGGCCTCAGCGACCTCGACCTGGTCTCCTTCGTGGCGCTGCTGCTGTTCGCCGGCTTCTCCACCACGGCTCACATGATCGAACTCAGCGCCCTGACCCTGGCGCAGCGTCCGGAGTTGGCCGAACGCGCACGGAAGGACCCGTCCGTCATCCCGGTCCTGGTCGAGGAACTCCTGCGCTACCACGCCGTCGTCCGTGACTCGCCGCGCCGCGCTGCCGTCGAGGACATCGAGATCGGCGGTGTCACCATCCGCGAGGGCGAAGGCGTCATCGCGTCCATACAGGCGGCGAACTGGGATCCGGCAGCCTTCCCCGCTCCGGAGATGATCGATCTGGAACGGCCGCGCGGCCCCCGCCACCTGGCCTTCGGCCACGGAATCCATGTGTGCCTGGGCGTCGGTCTGGCCCGCCTGGAGCTGGAGGTCGTCCTGGAGCACCTGGTCACCCGCTACCCGGACCTGCGACTGGCGGTCCCCGTGGACGAGATCAGCTTCCGTACCACCACCCATCTGCACGGCTGCTACGAGCTCCCCGTCGACCTCGGCCTCAGGAACACGCGCTCATGATGCCCACCGTCCCCCTCAACACCGGGGCCCGCATGCCGAAGCTGGGCCTGGGCACCTGGCAGATCCCGGACGAGGACGTCGAGAAGGTCGTCGCAACGGCGCTGGCGACCGGCTACCGCGCCATCGACACCGCGACGAGCTACCGTAACGAACGAGGTGTCGGCGCGGGCGTCACCGCCTCCGGACTCCCGTGCGAGGACGTCTTCGTCACGACCAAACTGTGGAACGCCGACCACGGCACAGACGAGGCCCGGCGCGCCTTCGACGCCAGCCTCGAACGGCTGGGCCTGGACCGGGTCGACCTCTACCTGATCCACTGGCCGCTCCCCATGCGGGGGCGCTACGTCGAGACCTGGAAGGCGCTGGAGAAGATCCACGCCGAGGGACGGGCCCGTGCCATCGGCGTCTCCAACTTCACCACCGGTCAGCTGCGCCACCTCATGGACACCTGTGACGTCGTCCCGGCGGTCAACCAGGTCGAGCTCCATCCGCTTTTCGCCCAACGGGAGTTGCGAGCCTTCCACGCCGAGCACGGCATCGTCACCCAGGCATGGAGCCCGCTCGGTTCGGGGCAGGGCCTGTTGAACCTTCCGGTGCTGACCGACATCGCCCGGCAGCGTGGACTGACGCCCGCCCAGGTGGTGCTGCGCTGGCACCTTCAGCGGGACACCGTGGTCATCCCCAAGTCCGTGGACCCGGGCCGGCTCGCGTCGAACGCCGATGTCTTCGGCTTCACGCTCGACGACACGGAGATGGCCGCCATCGACTCCCTCGACACGGACCGCCGCCGGGGCCCGGACCCCGACACCTTCGACTACGGCTGACCTCACCGACGGCTCCGTCGCCACTTCCACCGCGACCAACGAATCGACAGTCTGCACAGGGCTCCGGCGAGGCCGAGACGCCACCGATGCCGCCGACGCCGGCGTCCGGGCCCTGATGCCCTGAAACACAGGAGAGCAGGGGCAACATGAAGCCCGTCAACGGATTTGAGCACATGCCGGCAGGGGCGGCCGGACTGCGGGAACTCTTCGCACGTCCTGGAGTGGTCCGGATCGTCGGCGCCCACAACCCGCTCGGCGCACGTCTCGCCGAGCGGGCCGGATTCGACGGCGTCTGGTCGAGCGGGCTGGAGATCTCGGCGTCCCAGGGGCTGCCCGACACCGACCTGCTCAGCATGGCGGAGCTCCAGGCGGTCGCGGCTTCGCTGGCGGCCACCGTCGACATCCCCGTGGTCGCGGACTGCGACACGGGGTACGGCAACGCGCTCAACGTCATGCACACGATCCGGCGTTACGAGCGGGCCGGCCTGGCAGGCGTGAGCATTGAGGACAAGGTCTTCCCGAAGGTCAACAGTTTCGTCGCCGGTCGGCAGGAGCTCTGCCCGCCGGACGAGTTCTGCGGCAAGATCGAGGCGGCGAAGAGCGCGCAGCGCAGCACCGACTTCATGGTGATCGCCCGGACCGAGGCGCTCATCGCCGGACACGGCATGGACGAGGCGCTGGCCCGCGGCGAGGCCTATGCGGAGGCCGGCGCGGACGCCGTCCTCATTCACGCCAAGGGAGTCTCGCCCGAGCCGGTCCTGGAGTTTCTGAGCCGATGGAAGCCGGCACTGCCGGTCGTCGTGGTTCCCACCACGTACCACACCATCACGGCCGATCAACTCCACGCGGCGGGCGCCAAGATGGTGATCTACGCCAACCACGGCCTGCGTGCCGGGATCAACGCGGTCACCGAAGTCTTCGACACGATCCTCAAGGAGGGCCGCACCACCGGCGTCGAGGAGCGGATCGCCCCGCTGGCGACCGTCTTCGACCTCCAGGGCATGGCGCGGCTCAAGGCGGACGAGGAACGATTCGTCCGCTCCGGCGGCTCTGGGGCCCGAGCCGTCGTCGTACCGGATCCTCATCGTGGGGTCCGCGGTGGCGACGAAACGGTCTCCGGCACGGACCTGACCGAGCTGCGTGCCCCGGTGCTGCGCGAGAGCGGTACGCGCCTGGTGCTCGACACCGCGGCCGGCGGACACGTCGATGCGGCGGAGGTGATCGCCGACGTGCCGGCCGGCTTCCGTGGCCGCACCCTCGTGATTCCCGACGCCGTGTTCGCCGATGCCGACGCCATGAGCCGACTCGCGTCCACCACGGCCGACATCGCCGTACTGGTCGATGTGACCGCGCGGGAGACAGGTGCCCCTCCCGTGACGCTGTCCTCGTGCGTGGTCGCCGGTAGGCGGCTCGGCTTGCACCTCGTCACCGCTCTGGGCGACGGGGCGGCCGGGGACGCGGTGTTCACCGGCAGCGCGGCCTTCTCTCCCGCCGCGTTCACGGCCCTTCAGCAGGCAGCGGAGAAGCGCCTCTCCGGCGAGGCGACGCCGGTTGCGACGGCCGATCTGCTTGCCGACCTCGTTGCCGCGGGCTGGAGCGTCCAGGCGGTGGTGACGGCCGGCGGCTGGACCGAAGTACGCTCGCGGGACGACCTGTCGCAGCTGTCCGCGCTGGCGTCCGGGCAGGTGACGGCATGACGTCCCCGCTCGACCCGGGGAAGGTCGTCGGCGTCTTCGAGGAGGCGGGCTTCGGCCCGTTTACCGGTGTGCCGTGCTCGTTCCTCGGCCCGGTGATCAGCTGCCTGCAGAATGAGATCCCGGACAGATACCTGATCTCCGCCAACGAGGGCGAGGCGGTGGCAGTCGCCGCCGGCGCCTGGCTGGCGGGCCGTCGTCCGGTGGTGATCCTGCAGAACTCGGGCCTGGGCAACGCCGTCAACCCGCTGACCTCGCTGTGCCACACCCTGCGTATCCCGGTCCTCCTGCTGGTGACCTGGCGCGGCGAACCCGGGACCTTTGACGAGCCCCAGCACCAGCTGATGGGCAGCATCACCCGCGAACTGCTGACCAGCATGGAGATCCGCAACGAGCTCCTGCCGGACCGGGCGGAGGACCTGGCCGAACGGCTCCGTGCCGCGGACGAACACATGCGCGAGACCGGGCTTCCCTTCGCCTTTGTCGTTCCGAAAGGGGCCATCGGGCCCTATGAGGAGAAGAACAGCGGCACACACGAGTCCGCTGGTGCTGCGGAGGCGCTCGGTGGCGACGGGGGACCGGGACCGTCCACTGCGGGTCGGCTCATGTCGCGCGCCGAGGCGATCGGCCACGTCATGCGCGAGGTCGGGGAACACGCGTTGGTCGTCGCCACCACCGGCAAGACCGCGAGGGAACTGGAACGCTACTGGGACCGGCCGCAGAACCTCTACGTCGTCGGCTCCATGGGCTGCGCCTCCAGCGTGGCACTCGGCGTCGCCCTGCACGCGCCGTCTCGCCAACTCGTCGTGCTGGACGGGGACGGCGCCGCGCTCATGCGCCTGGAGGCGATGGCCACGATCGGCCGGCTCGCACCGCCGAACCTGCTGCACGTGCTGTTCGACAACGAGGCATATGAGTCGACGGGCGGGCAGCCGACCGGCTCGGGGGGCATCGACTTCACCGAGATCGCCGCCGCCTGCGGATACTGCTCGGCGACGGAGGTCACCGGCGAGCAGGGGCTGATGGCCGCCCTCGCCGCACAGCTCTCCCATGTCGGCCCGTCACTGATCCGGGTACGCGTCCGCGCGTGTTCCGACCCGCGGCTCGGCCGGCCGACGCTGCCGCCACCGGCGTCGGCCGCACGCTTCGGTGCGGCGGTGACGGCATGAGCGCGCACGGCTCGCCCGTCGGCCGCCGCTGGGTGCTGATGAACCCGGGACCGGTGAACACCTCCGAAGAGGTGCGTGCCGCCCTCGGCGGCCCGGACCTGTGTCACCGCGAACCGGAGTTCACCTCGCTGATGAGCCGGGTCCGCCACAAGGCGACCGCGGTGTGTGGCGGCAACGCGGAGCACACGGCCGTCGTCCTGACCGGCTCGGGGACGGCAGCCCTGGAGGCCGCCGTCGGCGTGGTGCCGGACACGGGCGGCCTCCTCGTGGTCGACAACGGCCACTACGGCAGGCGCTTGTACGAGATCGCGACGCTCCTGGGAATCCGTTGCGTCCGACTGGAGCTGGGGTGGGGCACCCCCATCGAACCGGACCTCGTCGACCGGGCCCTCGCCGTGGATCCGGGCCTCACCCATGTCGCCGTCGTCCATCACGAGACCAGCACCGGGATGCTCAACGACGTGGCGGCGCTCGCCGCGGTCGCGCGGCGGCACGGACGCCGGATCGTCGTGGACGCCATCAGCAGTGTCGGCGCCGAGCCGGTCGACATCGCGCGCGACGGCATCGACTGGCTCGTCGGGACGGCCAACAAGTGCCTGGAAGGGATGCCCGGCCTGTCCTTCGTGTGCGCCGCCCACACCGATTTCGCCGAACTGAGGCGGCGTGCGCCACGCTCGTACTACCTCGATCTGGGGCGGCACTACCAGGCGCAGGAGCACGCCGGTGCCCCGGCCTTCACCCCGTCGGTCCCGCTGTTCTACGCGTTCGAGACGGCCCTGGACCTGGCCCTCGCCGAGGGTACGGTCACGCGCGGGGCCCGCTACCTGCGTCTGGCGGACCGGCTCCGCGCCGGACTGAGCGCGCTCGGACTGCGGATGCCGGTCCACCCGAGGCACCGCGCCATCGCGCTCACAGCCGTCGAACTGCCCGAGGGCCTGACCTTCGAGCGCCTGCACCGCGCGCTCAAGGACGAGGGGTTCGTCGTCTACGCGGCCCAGGAACAGTTCGCCGGCGGCTTCTTCCGGCTGTCCACCATGGGAGCCATGGACGAGAAGGACATCGATTCCTTCCTCGCCGTCCTCGCTCGACTGCTCCCCGGCCAGGAGGTCCGGTGACCGGGACACGGGGAACCACCGGACGCGTGCATACCCTGGCCATCGTCGGCGGTGGCCCACGTGCCACCTACGCCCTGGAACGGCTGTCCGCGGAGATCGGCCGGCTCGGCCCGGACGGTCGGCTGCACGTCCACCTCTTCGAACGGTCAGGGGAGTTCGGCTCCGGGGAGTCGCACAGCCCCACCCAGCCGACGACGAGCTATCTGAACCGCATCACCAGCCAGGTGGCGTTCGCCGCCGACGAATCGGTCCGGGGCGCCGTACGGCTGCGCCCCGCGGCGGAACGCCCCACCCTCCACGAGTGGTGCCGGCGCCGGTTCGCGCTGACCGGGGAACCCGACCTCGACCTCGGCCCCGACGACTGGCCGAGGCGCTATGTGCACGGACTGGCCTTGCAGGACATGTTCGGGACCTATCTCCGTGATCTGCGCCGGCACCCCGGCGTGCGGGTGCACCTCCACCACGCGGAAGTGGTCGACATCCGGCCCCATGGATCCCGTCTGCTGGTACTCATCGCCGACGGCCGCAGTTTCCCCGCCGACCAGGCCCTGCTCGTCACCGGCCACACCCAGCACGACCCCCGGCGTTCGCCGCGCGCCAAGGCACTGCTGGACCACGCGGAACGCACGGCAGCCCGCTACGTCCCCTGGGCGTACCCGATGGACAGGACGCTGGGCGTCGACAGCGCAGGGCCTGGCCGGGTGGTCGGTGTCGCGGGAATGGGCCTGACCGCGATCGACGTGATCCTCCACCTGACCGAGGGCCGCGGCGGGCGTTTTCTTCCCGACTCGGCGCACGGGCTGCGCTACGAGCCCAGCGGTGCCGAGCCCGCACGGCTGCTCGCCTTCAGCGAGACCGGTCTGTTCACCTTCGCGCGGCCCGACAACCATAAGGAGGCCGACCCCGCCCGGCTGGAGCACCGGGGTGCGTTTCTGACGAACGACGCCATCGACCAGCTGCGCGCGAGTGTGGGCACCGCCGGAGCGGTCGCAGGGGGGCCGCGCCGCCTCGACTTCGAGCGGGACGTCCTCCCGCTCATCGTGCTGGAGATGGCCTACGTCCACTACGCCACGTTGTTCGGCCCGGACACGGCCGCATTCCTGGCCGATCGCGCTGCCCCGGCCCACCGGGCGTTCCTCGCCGGGGGCCGGCCGCACCAGGAGCGTGCGCACGACCCGGCGCGGCTGCTCGGCCCCCTGGAGGACGCGGTGGACGAGATCGTCGAGGTGCTCGACGCGGTCGTCGGGGGCCGGATGTGCCCGGCCGAGGCGGAGGCTGAGTCGGCCGTCCGGCACTGGCCGTTCGGGGCGACACTGCGCCGCTGGGCGGACGTGGTGCTCGGACCGGGGAAGCCGTGGGCTCCGGACGGCACCGCGGGCCAGTCACCCTGGGGACTCGACCCGCACCCCCGTGGGAACCGGTTCAGTTGGGAACGCACCGTCACCCCGCTCACCGCTCCCGGCTCGTGCACCCCCGAGGAGTACCGGGACGAGGTGCTCGGCTTCATGGCCCGCGACCGGTGCCGGGCAGCTCAGGGCAACCTCGACAACCCGCACAAGGCCGCGGCCGACGGGGTCTGGCGCGACCTGCGGTCGGTGATCTCGTACGCGGTGGACGACAGCGGTCTGACTCCGGCCTCCCAGCGGATCTTCCTGGCCCGGTACGTACGCCTGCACAACCGGCTCGCCAACGGAGCCGCCGCCGAGGTGATGGCCCGTGTCGAGGCCCTGATCCGGCACGGGCTGCTGCTGGTCGGCGCGGGACCGGGCGCCTCGGTCGCACCGGACCCCGGCACCGGCGGGTTCCGGGTCGACGGACCGGTCACCGGGGTGTCCTGCCCGGTCGACACTCTCGTGGACGCCCGGATCCACCCCTTCGACCCGCGTCGCGACGCCTCGCCGCTGTTCCGCAACCTGCTGCGCCGGGGAACCGTACGGCTGTGGCGCAACGCCCCGTCGACGGGGGAGAGCTTCGAGCCGGGCGGGCTGGACCTGGACGACCGCTTCCGGCCCCTGGGCCGCGACGGCTCGGTGGAGGCGCGTCTCACTGTGCTTGGGCCGCCCGCCGAAGGACGCAAGTCCTTTCTGCTGTCCGCCCTGCGCCCCGGCTCCGACCACTATCTGATGCGGGACACCCTGACATGGCTCCACGACTTCTGGACCAGATGGGAGGCGGACGCCTGCCGGGCCGGAGCGCACCGCGCGGGGCCCCGGGTGACGGCCCGGACGTAGGTCACGCGGCCGGCTCCGTCACTGGCTCCCTGGGCTCCGCTCCGCCGTGCCCTTCCTTCTCCGCCGTCCCGCCGC
The DNA here is from genome assembly GCF_044903305.1 of Streptomyces sp. NPDC019531. Lineage (NCBI taxonomy): Bacteria > Bacillati > Actinomycetota > Actinomycetes > Kitasatosporales > Streptomycetaceae > Streptomyces > Streptomyces sp. NPDC019531. Next base: position 212,082 of record NZ_JBJDQL010000002.1, read on the forward strand.
GACGGCGGAGAAGTGCCGTACCGGTCCCGGCCGCCAGGACGGCGAGCGTGGCCGAGAGCAGGAGAGCGGTGTGCAGGCCGGAGCTGAAGGAGTCCCGCACGGCATGGTCCGCCGCACCGGTGAGCGCGTCCGAGGTGACGCCCGTCGCCGCCGAACGTACCGCCTTGTCCAGTGCCCCTCCGGTCAGGTGCACGCCGGCGTCCGTGAGCCGCTCCGGCAGCAGCGTGCCGACCCGGGCGGCCAGCACGCCGCCCAGGACGGCGGTGCCCAGGCTGCCCCCGATCTGCATCGCGGTCTGCTGGATGCCGCTGGCGACACCGGAGTTCCGTACCGGTGCCTCCCGCACGATCAGATGGGTCGCGGCGACGATGACGGCACTGAAGCCGAGCCCCAACAACACCAGCCAGCACCGCAGTCCGGCATCGGCCGGCCCCGCCGTGACCGCGTGCGCGACGCCCAGCACGGCCACGGCCGTGACCCCCATGCCGACGACGGCGGGCAGCGGCGCACCGGTGCGGTGCATCAGCAGCCCGGTCGCGATGCCCGACAGGACCATGGCCAGAGTCAGCCACAGCACCAGAAGCCCGCAGTTGACGGGGGACATGCCCAGCACGTTCTGAAGCTGGAAGGCGAGCACGAACGGCACGCCGAACAGGACGAAGGAGACCAGGGTCATCAGCAGCACGCCGGCGGTGAAGCGCGGCGAGCGGAACAGGGACAGCGGAACGAGCGGTGCCCGCGCCCGGGACTCCCAGCGGCAGAACCCGGCGCCCAGCATCGCGGCGCCAGTCAGCGCCGACCAGGTCCGCGCGTCGGACCAGCCGTGGTCGGGAGCCCTGACCGCGCCCCACACCAGCGCGAGCAGGGTGCCGGCCAGCAGGAGCACGGCGACCGTATCGCCGGCGCGCGCGGCCGGATCCGGACGGGTCTCGCGCAGCACAAGCAGTCCCAGGCCGAAGGTCAGGGCTCCCAGGGGCAGGTTGACGAAGAAGACCGGACGCCAGTCGCCGTGCGCCACCAGCAGACCCCCGACCACCGGGCCCGCCGCGGTCGCTGTGCCCAGAGCACCGCTGCGCAGCGCGATGGGCACGTTCAGCCGGTCGGCCGGGAAGGTCGTCCGCAGCAGGGCTAGCGTCGGCGGCTGCATGAACGCGCCGAACACCCCCTGGAGCACCCGGAAAGCGATGACCCAGGAGATGTGCGGGGACAGGCCGATCAGCGCCGAGGAGCACACGAAGCCGGCCGTGCCGACGAGGAAGGTCCGCCGGTGGCCGAAGCGGTCTCCCGCCCTGCCCGCGATGACGAGCAGGGCGGCGAGCGCCAGGAGATAACCGGCCGTCACCCATTGGATGTCGCCGATGGTCGCGTCGAGCCGGTTCCGCATGACGGGTTGGGCGACGGCGACGACGGTGGTGTCCAGGGACACCATCATGGCGCCCAGGGTCAGTGTCGTGAGGGTGAGCCAGGGATGGCCCCGCAGGCCACGGCCGGTGGAGGCGCCGGGCGTGTTCATCGGGCTGCGATGCGCTGGGGCGCGGAGTCCGTGGCATCCGTGTCGCTCGTGGACTTCGCGGGACGCCAGCCGGGCGGGCCGAAGACGTAACCGACCCGGTCGCGCCACGAGGTGGCCCCGCGCACGTCACGGAACATCTGGGCGAACTCGTGCACCTGGATCCGCCAGACGCTGTGGGTGTCGACCGGCTTGGTCAGACCGTAGGTGGGGCGGTGCAGTTCGGGCTGGAAGGTGCCGAACAGCCGGTCCCAGACGATCAGGATGCTGCCGTAGTTCTTGTCCAGGTACTCGGGGTCGCTGCCGTGGTGGACCCGGTGGTGGGACGGGGTGACGAAGACCGCCTCGACGGGCCGGGGCAGGGTGCCGATCTTCTCGGTGTGGGCGAACAGACCATAGAGCAGATGCAGCGAGTGCACGGTGAAGACCAGCGCCGGTGGGACGCCCAGCAGCGGCAACGGCAGCCACATGAGCTTCTCGAACCATTGGGCCCACTTTCGCCGCAGGGCCACGGACACGTTCAGGTACTGGCTGGAGTGGTGGACCTGGTGGCCTGCCCACAGCAACCGGATCCGGTGGGTCATACGGTGGTAGACGTAGATGGTGAGGTCGACCCCGAAGAACAGGGCGACCCAGGTGTACCAGGCGTCCGCGGGAAGTCGGAACGGGGCGACATAGACGTAGATCCAGGCGTAGAAGAAGAGAGCCACCGTACGCAGCACGCTGGATATGACGAGAGCGCCGACTCCGGTCAGGATGTTGGCACGTGTGTCGGCGAGTGAGTAACGCTCCATGTCGTCGCGATCGCAGCGGATGGCGAAGAATTCGACAACGATGATCAGCGCGACCGCGGGAATTGCGTAGATGATCGGATCGTGGAGTCTTTCCGACAGGTGTGAAAGCACGAGGTGCCCCTCGGTCCGTATGAGTTCCGGTGAGTTCCGGCAGAAACTTGGATGCCGCTAAAGGAATGCCTAATCCTGGCTTGTGCGCGGTACGACCAGGCGGCCGACAGCAGCTGGATCTCGTCCAGTTCGGGGTCCCGGGACAGGATGGACCGCTGTAGCCGCTGGATCCGGTCGCCGGGCTCCAGGCCGAGTGCGTGCACCAGGGTGAGGCGGATCATGCGGTAGACGTCGAGCGACTCGGCGACCCGTCCGCTGCGGTAGAGGGAGAGCATGAGGTGCTCGTGCACCGCCTCCCACGTGGGGTACTGGGCCACCAGGCCATACAACTCACTGATGACATGGGTGTGCTGACCGAGGGCCAGCTGGATGCCGATGCGCTGGTCGAGCGCGTCGATGCGACGTTCGTCCAGCTGGCGTGCCAGGGTGTCGAACGGCTCCGAGCCGCGCAGATCGGCCAGGGCGGGACCGCGCCACAGCGCGCAGGCGCTCTCCAGACAGCGCAGCGCGTCCCGTGGCCGACCTTCCGCCGAGGAGGCCTGTGCCTCCCGGACCAGCCGGTCGAACGAGTCGAGGTCCAGCTCTCCGGTCTCCAGGTCGAGCGAATAGCCGTGCGGCCTGGTCACCAGCCGGTTCGCGAGGTCGGCGTGCTCGTCGAGGTGCTTGCGCAGCTTCGACACATAGACCTGGAGCGCGGTGCGCGCGGTACGCGGCGGATGCCCGTTCCACAGCGCGTCGACCAGGGACTTCCTGGAGACGACCGATCCGGAATGGGCGCACAGCAGTGCCAGTACGGCCCTGATCTTGGCGGGTTGGGGTGTCACGGTCTGGTCGGACACCACCGTTTCGATGGGTCCCAGGATCTTGAACTGCACTTCACATCCCCCTGTGGCTCCTCCGGGTGAGGCGCCTGTGATTCGAGTGGTACGGACAGCGCGTCAGCCGGTCCAGCGCAGCAGGGCCGTGCCCAACGTCATCCCGCCGCCGAAACCGGCCAGCACGACCAGCTCTCCCCGGCGCAGCAGGCCGGAGCGGTGCGCTTCGTCCAGCGCTAGCGGTATGGAGGCGGCACCGGTGTTCGCGTGGTGCGTCACGGGCAGATGCGCCCGCGCGCGGGGGAGCCCCAGCGGCTCCAGAAGGTCCTTGAGCATTGCCCCGTTGGCCTGGTGCGGGACGAAGTGGTCGACGTCCTCCGGCCCTACATCGAACGCACGCAGCAATTCCCTTACGGCCGTGGGAAGTTCCCGTAGGACGTACTCCCGTACCTCCCGGCCGCGCATGCGGAAGTAGTGGTCGCCGGCGGCCACGGTCTTGTCCGAGGCGGGCAGTCTGCTGCCGCCCGCCGGTACGCCGATGAGGTCGTGGAACCGGCTGTCGGTGGCCAGCCCGGTGCCGAGGACGCCGCCGCCCTCCGCGACCGGGCCGAGGACGACGGCCCCGGCACCGTCGCCGAACAGCGGCGCGGTCCGCCGGTCCGTCGGGTCGACGATCCGCGAGTAGGTCTCGGCGCCGACGACCAGGACCCGCCCGTCGACAGCGACGCCGGTGCCGGCGCACAGCAGGGCTCCGGTGTGCAGTGCGGCGACGAATCCGGCACAGACCGCGTTGACATCGAACGCCGCGGCCCGGAAGGCTCCGATCCGGTGCTGGAGCAGGGCGGCCGTGGCGGGCTGCGGATGGTCCGGCGTTGAGGTGGCGACGATGATCCAGTCCAGCTGCTCGGGAGCCGTGCCGGAGTTCTCCAATGCGCGCACGGCAGCCTCCGCGGCGAGGTCCGAGGTGGCCTCGTGGGCGGCGGCGTGGTGCCGCTCGCGGATGCCGGTCTTGCGCTCGATCCAGTCCGCGGTCACCCCGGCGGGCAGGGCGGCCAGTTCGTTCGGCACGACCCGCTCCGGCAGGAACGACCCCGTACCCAGCACTCCTACGGGGGTGTGGACCGTCGAGTACACGGTCACGGACACACCGTCCGCCCGGCCAGCCGGTCCACGACGGCCCGGGAGACCTCGCACCAGTGCTCCGACAGGTAGAAGTGGCCGCCAGGGAAGACCAGAAGGTCGAACGGGGCCTTGGTGTGCGCGCTCCAGTGGTGCAGCTCCGCGACCGGTACCCGTGGGTCGGAGTAGCCGGTGAAGGCATGGATCGGGCAGGTCAGCACCGGACCCGGGGCATAGGTGTAGGTCTCGGCGGCCGTGTAGTCGGCGCGAATCGCCGGCAGGATCATCCGCATCAGATCCGGAGTGCCGAGCATCGCGGATCCCGTCCCGTCCAGCGCCTTGATGTCGTCGATGATCTCGCTGTCCGACAGAGCGTGCAGTCCGTCGTCGAGGACCCGGTGGGGCGCCCGGCGCCCGGAGACGAACAGGGCGTCGGCGCTCCGGCCAGCCTCCTCGAGCCGACGGGCGACCTCGTACGCCAGCGTGGCACCCATGCTGTGCCCGAAGAGGGCGAACGGCCGGTCTGCGCACGGGAGAAGGGCCTCGGCCGCCTGGTCCGCCAGGACGCTCATGTCGTGGACGTTCTCCTCGGAGCGCCGGTCCTGCCGGCCGGGGTACTGCACGGCCAGCACGTCGACCGGGTTCGCCGGGTCCTGCCCGAGTTCCTGAGAAAGGGGGAAGAAGAAGCTCGCCGAACCTCCCGCATGCGGAAAGCAGAAGAGGCGGAACTCCGCGTCGTCCGTCGGGTGGAACCGACGCGCCCACCGTCCGCCGTCCACAGTACTTCCGCCCACGGGCCACCTGCTCTCACGTCGTTCGGTCGCGCACCGGTGCGGTGCGCCGGATCACCGGGAGGTCGCACCTGCGCCTCCCTTTCGACGATGTGAGAGGCATGAGGGTCGGGCAACCCCTAAACGCACCCCTAGAAGGGGTGCTCCTGGTACTGGGGTGAAGCCCCCTGGAGAGAACGAACCCCTCCATTTTTCAGGGGTTTTTACGCCTTGAGGAATGGGATTACGTTGCCCAGGACAGGCGCATGTGCGCCGATCACGCATTCTGCTTCCGAAGGGAAACCAGTGGAAGAAATCATCGGGGCCGTACTTTCCGGCGAGGCGGACACCCGGGACTTCGAGTCTCTTCGTCTTCCGGAGAGTTATCGGGGTGTCGTCATCCGGAAAGAGAACACCGACATGTTCGAGGGCATGCGGACGGCGGACAAGGACCCTCGGAAGTCACTGTCCGTCCAGGACGTTCCGCTGCCCGAGCTCGGCCCGGGTGAGGCCCTGGTGGCCGTGATGGCGTCGTCCGTGAACTACAACTCCGTGTGGTCCGCGATCTTCGAGCCGCTGTCGACGTTCGGGTTCCTGGAGCGCTACGGCCGCACCAGCGAGCTGGCCAAGCGGCACGACCTGCCGTACCACGTCATCGGTTCCGACCTGGCGGGTGTCGTCCTGCGCATCGGCCCGGGTGTGAACTCCTGGAAGCCCGGTGACGAGGTCGTTGCGCACTGCTTGTCTGTGGAGATGGAGTCGAGCGACGGTCACAACGACACGATGCTCGACCCCGAGCAGCGGATCTGGGGCTTCGAGACCAACTTCGGCGGCCTGGCGGAGATCGCGCTGGTCAAGTCGAACCAGCTGATGCCGAAGCCGGGCCACCTCAGCTGGGAGGAGGCCGCCGCTCCGGGGCTCGTCAACTCGACCGCGTACCGGCAACTCGTCTCCCGCAACGGCGCCGACATGAAGCAGGGCGACAACGTCCTCATCTGGGGCGCGTCCGGTGGACTCGGCTCGTACGCCACGCAGTTCGCGCTGGCGGGCGGCGCCAACCCGATCTGTGTCGTCTCCAGCGACCAGAAGGCGGACATCTGCCGTTCCATGGGCGCCGAGGCGATCATCGACCGCAATGCCGAGGGCTACAAGTTCTGGAAGGACGAGCAGACCCAGGACCCGAAGGAGTGGAAGCGCTTCGGCAAGCGCATCCGCGAACTCACCGGCGGCGAGGACATCGACATCGTCTTCGAGCACCCCGGCCGCGAGACCTTCGGCGCCTCCGTCTTCGTCACCCGCAAGGGCGGCACCATCACCACCTGCGCCTCGACCTCGGGCTACATGCACGAGTACGACAACCGCTACCTGTGGATGTCGCTGAAGCGGATCATCGGCTCGCACTTCGCCAACTACCGCGAGGCCTGGGAGGCCAACCGGCTCATCGCGAAGGGCAAGATCCACCCCACGCTCTCCAAGGTGTACTCCCTGGAAGAGACCGGCCAGGCAGCCTACGACGTGCACCGCAACCTCCATCAGGGCAAGGTCGGCGTGCTGTGCCTGGCCCCCGAGGAGGGCCTGGGCGTGCGCGACGAGGAGATGCGCGCCCAGCACCTCGACGCCATCAACCGCTTCCGGACGCCCACGCACTGAGACCCGGGAGCGAACCCGGAAGGAAGGGAGACTCACGTGGTACACGAGCCGTCCGTGGTGGGCGTCGTGGGACTGGGCGCACTGGGCGAACCCCTGCTGCGCATGCTGTGCGCAGCAGGGCACGAGGTGGTCGGGATCGAGCGGGAGCCCGACGTGCTGGCCCGGGTGGACCGGCGGATGAAGACGACGGAAGCGGCCCGCGGCTCCGGCGGAGACTGCACGCTCACCAACGACACCGCGGCGTTGTGCCGGGCCGACCTGGTGATCGAGGCCGTCACCGAGGACCTGGGGACGAAGACGGAGGTACTGCGCCGTCTGGACAGCATCTGCTCCGACCACACCGTCCTGGTCAGCACGACCGCCTCGCTCTCGCTCACCCACCTCGCCGTCGCGTCGGGACGGCCGAGCCGGACCCTGGGGCTGCGGTTCCTCGCTCCCCCGGCATCGGACTCCGCCGCGGAGCCCGTGCGGATCGCGATGAGCGAGGACGACGCCGTGGACGCACTGCACCGGCTGCTGCCGACGATCGGGCTGCGCTCCGTCGCCCTCGGGCCGGTGGCGGGCTGTGACGCCACCACACTGGTGTACGCCTTCCTCAACCGGGCCGTGGCGCTGTTCGACGACGGCTACGTCAGCCACGAGGCCATCGACACGGCCCTGCGCCTGGGCTGCGGACTGCCCCGCGGACCGCTGGAGATGCTCGATGAGCTGGGTGTGGACAGCGTCCACTCGGCCCTGCTGGAGCTGTGGCGCCGGACCGGCGACGAGACCTTCCGCCCCGCCCCGCTGCTGACCTCCATGGTCCGGGCCGGCACGCTCGGCAAGAAGAGCGGCCGCGGCGTCCACCGGTACGACGACCTCGGCGACCGGCTCGACGCACCGTGGCCGGAGGAGGCCGACGGCGCTGCCGACGACATCCGGACCGTCGGCGTCGTCGGCTCCGGCACGATGGCCCGCGGCATAGCGGAGGTCGTGGCGAGTGCCGGGTTGCGCACGGTCGTCGTCGCCCGCACGGGGGAGAAGGCCATCGACCTCCGGGCGGCGGTGGCCGCCTCGCTCACCCGCGCCGTGCGCCGCGGCCTCACCACCGTCGAGCGTCAGCGGACCACGCTGGACCTCCTTGAGGTCACCGACGCCGTGTCCGCGCTCTCCGACTGCGACCTGGTGATCGAGGCGACCGCGGAGGACCCTGCCGTCAAGCGCTCCGTCTTCGAGCGGCTCGGCTCGGTCTGCCGCCCGGGGGCGGTCCTGGCGACGACCACCTCCAGTCTCTCGGTCGCCGCCTGCGCGGAGGCGTCCGGACGTCCGGGAGACGTGCTGGGGCTGCACTTCTTCAATCCGGCACCGGTGATGCGGCTGGTCGAGGTGGTCCGTACGGACACCACACGCCAGGAGGTCATGGCACTGGGACACGCGCTGTGCCGGCGCCTGGGCAAGACGCCCGTCGAGTGCGGTGACCGGACCGGCTTCCTCGTCAACCGCCTGCTGTTTCCCTATCTCGCGGACGCCGTCCGTCTCCTGGAACGGCATGACGTGGGCATCGAGGAGACGGACAGCGCCGTCCAACAGGGCTTCGGCTTTCCCATGGGGCCGTTCGCGCTGCTGGACACCATCGGCCTCGACGTCTCCCTGGCCATCCTGCGAAGCCTGCACCAGGCCTTCCCGGAGCCGGACTTCGCGCCCCCGCGGCTGCTGGAACAGCTGGTCATGAGGGGATGCCTGGGGCGGAAGAGCAGCCACGGCTTCCACCGCACCCCCAAGCGCCGAAGGCTGTGACCCCGGGGGCTTCGCTCAGTGCGCGGTCAGCTCGGTGCTCAGCAGCGACACGAGATCCGGCCGGCCGCGTACGCCCAGCTTCTGATAGGCATGCGTCAGATGCTGCTCCACCGTGCTCGTCGTCACGAAGAGACATTCGGCTATCGCCTTGTTGGTATGTCCTTGCACGGCCAGCTTGGTGACGCGCTGTTCCGCCGGGGTGAGCTGGTCGAAGAGGGCGTGATCCTCGGTGTAGTCCCCGGGGACCGCGGTGAACCGGTCGGTCGGCTCCAGACGCCTCAGCAGCCGCTGGGCCCGTTCACGCTCGCACGGCGTACTGCTTCCGCTTTCGCCGTACGCCAGTTCGGCGACGAGGAGGTCCCGGGCCTGGACCGGGCTGTCGAGCTCCAGGAGGGCTTCGGCGGCGTACACCCTCCAGGGCAGGGCGGCGGAGGCCTCCAGGTTCCAGGACGCCATCAGTTCCCGGCAGGCGTAGAAGTCGCCGAGGGCGGCGTGACAGCGCCCCTCCGCCAGGTGGTACCGGCCGCGTGCCTGGAGGTAGTGCAGGCCGGGCAGGGACTGGAACATCTCGTGGGGCACCGGGATCGCGAAGCAGGCCTCGGCCTCCCGGCGGTCGCCGGAGCCGAGGCAGGAGAGCACCTTCGCGGCCAGAGGGAAGCCGATGGTGATGCCCCAGGCCGCCGGAGGCAGGAGAGACAGCGCCAGTTCCGCGCGCTGTCGGGCCACATCGTGGTTGCCACGCCGGCACTCGACCGAGGCTCCCACGGCCAGCAGCAGCGCCCGTGGCGTCGGCAGCCGGTCGGAGACCTTGTCGAGCAGCAGTTCGCACCATTCGGCGGCGCGGTCGAGGCGCGCGCTCTGGAAGAGCGCGACGATGCCCGCGACGGCGGGTGCCACCGAGGGGCCGTGCACCACCGTGCCCTGCAGCAGTCGTTCGGCCGCTTTCAGGGCGCCGCTCGTCGGCCCCACCGTCCGGAGGACGTCCAGCAGCACCGCGCTCTCCGAGTGCGGATTCACACCGACGCCGCCGGCCGGAGGCAACTCGTCCGACGCGGGACCGTCGGGCAGCCGGGTGCCGAGAGCCGGGTAGGCGTGCCGCAGCCAGGCGCGCAAGGTCCGCAACCGGGACCGGCACTCGGGAGGAAGTCCGTCCTCGGCGGTCAGTCCGGTGAGCAGTTCGACCGCCGTCCGAGGCTGGCCGTGCCACAGCAGAGCTGCGATCAGCAGCACGCTGTAGCGCGGTTTCAGCCGCCCCGCACGGTGGTCGTCGATCAGCGCGGTGAGGTGTCCCAGGGTCAAAGAGGGATCCACCGCCCATTCCGCCTGGGCGAGTTCCGCCCGTACGGTCGCCCGCTGCTCGTCCGTCGCGCAGATGTTCTGTGCCGCACGCAGGCAAGCGATGGTCCCATGCATGTCACTGCCACGCAGCGCGTGGTCTGCGGCGTCCAGCAGGACCCGCAGGGCCCAGTCCTCGTCGACCGGGGTGCCGCTCGCGACAAGGAGCCGGGCCACCGCCGAGGCCGGAGCGCCCTCCTCGTGGAGGAACCGGGCGGCCCGGTTCCGCAGTGCGGCGCGGTCCGCCACCGGTATGTCCTCCAGGGTCGCGGTGCGCGCGGTTTCCAGCCGGAACCGGCCGGCCCGGGTCAGCCCCACGGCGTCCAGCGTGTCCAGTGCCTGTGTGGCGGTACCGCTCGGCAGTGCCAGGAGCCGGTCGAGGCAGCCCGGTGCCGCCTCGCCGTCCAGCAGGGCGAGACCGCGGGCGACCTGCGCCACCGGCTTCTCCAGCCGGTTGAGCAGGTAACGCACGGACAGCCGGTAGGCCTGTCCGGCCACGGGAAAGGCGTCGTCCCGCCGCGGGCGGATCGCCTTGCCGTCGTCCTCCAGCAGGGCGCGCAGCAGCAGCGGGTTGCCGCCGGACGCCCGGTGACAGCCCGATGCCCGGCGGGCCACGGCGTCAGGGAGGGTGTGCGGTGCGATCTCCGCCAGCGTGCGCTCCGCCGACAGCCGGGTCAGATGGATCAGTGAGCACGCGGGATTGCGGAAGAACTCTGAGGTCAGCGGAGAGGACATCTGCGGAGCCACGTGGCCGTCGCCGAGCACGACGAGCACCTGGGACTGAGCCACCCTACGGACCAGGTAGAGCAGGTAGTTCAGTGAGGCGGCATCGCTCTCGTGCGCGTCGTCGACCGTGATGACGACGAGATCGCGGCCCGCCAGGCTGCGGACGATGCGGTGGATTCCCTCTACGAGCGGAGCTGTGCCGGGTGTCGGACTCGCCGTGGCCCACTGCTCGGGGGAGAGCGCGCGGGCCGACACCAGCAGCCCGGACAGCACCGAGGCCTGAAGGGGCGACAGGTCGACCGCGTCGAAGAGCTGACCGACGACGCCCATCGGGAGGGCCTGCTCCGCTCCGGAGGCCACAGCGGCGAGGACCAGTGCCCCCGACTCCGCCGCACGCGTCTGGACCTCACGGATGAGCGCGCTCTTGCCCATACCGGGTGCCCCTACGACCAGTGCCGCCCGGCCGTTGCCCCGCTGCGCCTCGGAGAGCAGATCCTCCACAAGACATCGGCTTCGTTCCCGTTCCACCAAATCCACAACGTCCCCCGTCTCTTCCGATGTGTCTTCGTGTATATCCCACCTTTCTCTGTGGTGCCGAGGACGTGCGGGTGGGAAGGGAGTGCGTGATCGCGGTGGTGACCTGGTGCGCACCCCGGGTTCACAGGTCGTCGAACCCCGGCGCGGACACCAGCGCATCGGCCATGGCGACGACGTGCCGACGCAGGGCGCCGGGCTCCACGTCGGCGGTGCCCAGGATCAGCCGCGTCATTTGAGGAAACGCCAGCGGCCAGACGGCTACGGCGATGAGGGCCACGAAGGCCGTCGCCGCCCGTTCGTCGAAGCGGTGCCCGCGGGCCTCGGCCACCGCGGCCACCTTCGCCGTGTAGTGGGCGGCGCGCACCTTGTCGTCGGGCAGCGGCTGGTCTCGATAGTAGAGGGCCTCCCACATCATGAGCCGCGTCAGCTCGGGGTTCGCCAGATGGAAGTCGTAGATGCGCCCCGCGTACTCGCCCAGGTCGCCGTAGGGGAGACCCACCTGGCCCGCGTGATCGCCCAGGGCTTCCGCGATCACCTCCGTGAACAGCTGCTCCTTGCTGCCGAAATAGCCGTAGATGCGCTCCTTGTTGACGCCGGCCTGGCGGGCGATGCGGTCGACGCGGGCGCCGCTCATGCCGGCCTCGGCGAATTCGGCGCGTGCGGCGACCAGCAGGCGAGCCCGCGTCTCCTCCGAACGGCTGCTGGTTCTCATGGCCGGTGATGCTACACCGGATCGGATCCAACTGGTTGGTTGGATTTGTCAAACTGGGGGTGTGGGCGGACCTGTCAGGCCATATCGGTATGGCTGAAGAATTGCAGGTCGCCTCACTGATGCGCGACTAAAAGGCCGCCAAAACGACCTGGTTCCCGCCTTGCGAGCCAACCGTACGGTTGGCTACCGTCCGGACTCATGCAGACAAGCGCGATCGATGTATGGGTAACCGGCCTTGGCGCCATGACGCCTGTGGGGATGGGAGCCTCCGACACCTGGGCGGCTCTGCGGGCCGGTGAGAACGGCATCGCCACCCTGGACGCCGACTGGGCGAAGCCCCTGCCTGTCCGCATCGCCGCGACCCTGCCCCGCGACCCCGCCGAGATGATGGAGCGGACCGAGGCCCGCCGGCTCGACCGCTGCGAGCAGCTGGCCCTCGTGACCGCACGGCAGACCTGGGAGGACGCCGGCAAGCCGGAGGTCGACCCGGAGCGGCTGGCCGTCGTCATCGGTACCGGCATCGGCGGAGTGACCTCGCTGCTCGGCCAGAACCACATCCTGGAGACCGCGGGTCCGCGTCGGGTCTCCCCGCACACCGTGCCCATGCTCATGGCCAATGGACCAGCAGCCTGGGTGAGCATGGAACTCAACGCGCTCGCCGGAGCCCATTCCCCGGTCAGCGCCTGCGCGTCGGGCGCGGAGGCCATCGCGCTCGGCCTCGACCTCATTCGTGCCGGCCGGGCGGACATGGTCGTGGCCGGCGGCGTCGAGGCGAGCGTCCATCCGCTGCCGCTCACCGCCTTCGCCCGGATGCTCGCGCTGTCCACCGAGAACGACGAACCGGCCCACGCCTGCCGGCCGTTCGACCGCACCCGCAACGGCTTCGTTCTGGGCGAGGGAGCCGCGCTGCTCGTCCTTGAGCGGGCCGATCACGCCCGCGCACGCGGGATCACCCGGCCGCACGGCCGGCTGCTCGGCGCGGGGATCAGCTCCAGCGCCGTACACATCACGGCCTCGGACGTCCCTGGCCAGATCCGCGCGATGCGGCAGTCGCTCCGGAACGCGGATGTCGACCCGGCGTCCGTCGGACATGTGCACGCCCACGCCACATCGACGCCGCAGGGCGACGTGGCCGAGGCCGAGGCCATCGCTGCCGCGATCGGCACCCACCCCGTGGTCACCGCCACCAAGTCGATGACTGGGCATCTGCTCGGCGCGTCCGGAGCACTCGGCGCCATGGCCGCGCTGCTGGCACTGCGCGACGGGACGGTGCCCCCGACCCGCAACCTGCACGATCAGGACCCAGAGGTCCCCCTCGACGTCGTCACCGGCGAGGCGCGCACCGGCCGGTGGGACATCGCCGTCGCCAACTCGTTCGGCTTCGGGGGGCACAACGTCTCCCTGGCCCTCGGGAGGCCCTAGACGCCCAGCCCCGCCTGGCCCGCACCCTCGCGCAGCCAGGCGGTTCGGAGGGGGGACTTTCAGAAAATTCCGTGGCGGGACCGCTCCCTTGAGGGCGGACCCGGAAGCGGCGGCCGACCATGCCCGCCGCTCATGGAGACATGAAAGGGAACAGAGGGAACACGATGACGCCTTCCACCGGTGACTCCATCGAAGACTGTCCGGGCAACACCTCCTCACGTGCCTGTCCGTTCGCACTCGACCAGGACTTCTACACCGACCCGCATCCCACCTACCGCGCCATCAAGCGCAACGGCAACAAACCCACCGAGATCGTCCTCGAGACCGGCATGGCCTACCTTCCGCCGGGCCTGAGGGCGTGGCTCGTCACCTCCTACGAGGACGTCGAACACGTACTGCGCGACGAGCGGTTCCGTAAGGACATCACCGAGGCCATGCCACTGTTCGCCGCCCACTCCGGACAGAGCGGCACCGAGGGCAGGGCCCGCTCGTCGCTGCTGTACGACAACATGGCGAACAACGACCCGCCGAAACACACCCGGCTGCGCAAACCGCTGAACGCCAACTTCACGGCGCGGGCCGTCTCCGGCAAACGGCAGGACATCCTGCGGGCCGCGACCGACACCCTCGACACGGTCGCAGGCCGCGAGACCTTCGACCTCGTCCAGGACTACGCCTTCCCGTTCTCGATAGCGGTCATCTGCGACACCCTCGGCGTGCCCCGCCAGGACCGGACGGTCTTCAACTCCTGGGTCCAGACCATCACCGGCGCGGCCGACCCTGAGACCCTGAAACGGGACGCCGACCTGATGGCGGCGTATCTGCGGGACCTCATCGAGCTCAAACGGACGGGAACCGACGAGGACGTTCTCGCCCGTCTGGCACAGTCACTGGAACCGGCGGAAGCGGTGGCCCAGGCCTACGCCCTGCTGGCTGCGGGCTACGAGACCACGGCGAACCTCATCGTCACCGGCGTCCTCACGCTGGAGGACCACCCGGAACAGAAGCAACGGCTGTGGGCGGACCCCTCGCTGGCACCCCGGGCGGTGGAGGAGATGCTCCGCCACCAGTCGCCGTTCAACCTCTCGCTCTACCGGTACACCACCGACACCGTCGAGGTCGGTGGCGTCAAGATCCCGGCCGGTTCCATCGTGTTCCTCTCGTTCGCCGCTGCGAACCGGGACGACGGCCGCTTCCACGACCCCGACACCTTCGACATCGGACGATCGCGCCGGGAGAACCTGGCCTTCGGCGGGGGCATCCACAATTGCATCGGAAAGCACCTGGCCCGGCTGGAGGCGGAGATCGCCTTCGAGGCCCTCGCCCGGCGGTGCCCCGAACTCTCGGTCCGCACCCCGCGGGACCGGTTCGACTGGAAGGCCAGCCCGACCTTCCGTGGACTGCGCAGCCTTGTCGTCGGGCCGGGTCCCGCGGCCGCCGACGCGGTGTGACGCGACCCTCTAGGACGGAACCCCACTTCATGAAACCTGTTGCCCTCGTCGGCATGTCCTGTCGTGTGCCCGGAGCCGAGAACCCGACCGAGCTCTGGGCCAACCTCCTGTCCGGAACGTCGAGCGTGCGCCGTACTCCCGAAGGGAGATGGACCGCCGCGGCGGCGTCGGCCGACCGCACCCCCTCTTTCGGCGGCTTCCTGAAGGATCCCGACCTGTTCGACGCCGCCTTCTTCGGTATCTCGCAGCGGGAGGCCACCTACCTCGATCCGCAGCAACGACTCGTGCTGGAACTCGCCTGGGAGGCCGTGGAGGACGCCGCGCTCACGGCCGGGGACCTCAGGGGCCGGCGCTGGGGGGTATTCGTCGGCGCCGGCTCCGACGACTTCCGGCTGCGCTATCTCGGCTCCGGGCACCTTGACCGGTTCGGCCACACCGGCACCGCCGGGTGCATGCTCGCCAACCGCGTTTCCCATCACTTCGGGCTGCGCGGTCCCAGCGAAGTGATCGACACCGGCCAGTCGTCCTCACTCGCGGCGCTCCACCGGGCCATGTGCGCCCTCCAACTCGGCGAGTGCGAGGCGGCCGTGGTGGCGGGTGTCGCGGTCAACCTGCTCGGTGAGGTGACCGAGCAGATCCGGCTGTGGGGCGGGCTGTCCGCGGACGGCCGCTGTCACACCTTCGACGAGCGGGCCGACGGCTACGTCCGCGGCGAGGGCGGCGCCTGTGTCGTACTGAAGTCCCTGGAAGCCGCCCGACGCGACGGTGACCACGTCTACTGCGTGGTGCGCGGATCCGCCACCGGCAACGACGGTGACCGCGGCGCCCTGGGTGAGCCCTCCGCGCAGGCCCAGAGCGAGGTGCTGCGCGCAGCGCACCGGACGGCGGGTGTCTCCGCGGCGGACGTCTCGTACATCGAACTGCACGGCACCGGAACCCCCGTGGGCGACCCCGTCGAGGCCTGGGCGATCGGGGACGTGGTGGGCCGCGCGCGTCCCGGCGGCAGCCCCGTAAGGGTCGGCTCCGTGAAGACCAACATCGGACACCTCGAATCGGCGGCCGGTATCGCGGGCCTGGTCAAGGCCGCTCTCGTGCTGCACCACCAGCGCATCCCGCCCAGCTTGAACTTCGTCCGGAGCAACCTGGACATCGACCTGGAGGCCTTGAACATCCGTGTCGTCACCCGGGCCGAGGACGGGGGATTCACCGCGGGGGACGCGGTCGGGGTCAGCTCGTTCGGCATGGGGGGCACCCATGTCCACGCCGTGCTGGGACCGGCCCCCGCCCCGGACGGCTGCGCGGACGCGCCCTGCGCGCAGGCGCTCTGGTGTCTGTCCGCCCGCTCCCCGGAGGCCGTCCGGGAACTGGCACGGGCCCTGCTCGCGCACCCCTTCGACACGGACGCCTGCACGGTCGTCGATGTGGCCCGGGCCCTGAAAGGCCGGACGCAATGGGAGCATCGCGCCGTCGTCGCCGGCTCCGACTGGGACGAGGTCCGCCAGGGCCTCGAAAAGATCGTCGCGGGCCACCACTTCGCCGTTCCGTCCGAGTGGCCGGACACCGACCCCACCGTGCGCGGAGCCCTCGTACAGGCCGCCGGGGCGTACGTGCACAGCGGCGACATCGAGGCCGTACGACAGCTGCTGCCCGCGGGGCGGGCGCACCGGGCGCCCCTGCTGCCGACGTACCCCTTCCGGCGGGAACCGTTCCGACTGCCCGGTCCGGCTCCTCGTGCCGCGCAGGCGTCCGCGCCGTCGTTCCCGTACCCGGGCGGGCGGGACCGCGACGCATCCGGGGTCATCGACCCGAACCTGCCCTCGTTCACCGGCCGTTGGGCAGCGGCCCGCGGTGATACGGAGCGGATCTGGCTCGTACGCGAGCTCCTGGAGGGGGAGCTCGCGGCGATCTACGGCGGGACGGTCCCGGACTTCGACCCCGAGGCGTCCTTCTCCGACAACGGCATCGACTCGATGAGCCTGCTGGAGTTCCTCGACCGGCTCAACACGGCGACGGGCCTGCACCTGTCAGAGGTGGCCCTCTTCGACAACCCCACGATCAACGAACTGGCGGAGTGCGTGCACAAGGAGATGGAGGCAACGCGTGGTTGAGCGGGACGCGGAGCGGGACGACATAGCCGTCATCGGAATGGCCTGCCGCTACCCCGGCGGCGTGCGCGGACCCGAAGACCTCTGGACCGTCGTCAGCGAGGGACGGGACGGGGTCGGTGACTTCCCGTCCGACCGCGACTGGCACACCGAAGACCTGTACGACCCCGGGTATGTGCGGCAGGGCGGCTTCCTCGACGAGGCGGCGCTCTTCGACGCGGAGTTCTTCGGCATCCGGCCCGCCGAGGCCAAGGCGATGGACCCGCAGCAGCGTGTCCTGTTGGAGACCGCGTGGGAGGCGATCGAACGGGCCGGCATCGTTCCGTCGAGCCTGAAGGGCACCCAGACCGGCGTGTTCGTCGGTGTCATGCCCAACGAGTACGGCATGCCCCTGTGGAAGTGGCAGGGCGAGACGGCCGGCTTCATGGGCTCCGGGACGTCGCCCAGCGTGGCATCCGGCCGTATCTCCTACCTCCTGGGCCTGGAGGGACCCGCCCTCACCATCGACACGGCGTGTTCCTCGTCGGGTGTCGCCATCCACACCGCCGTCCGGTCGCTGCGCAGCGGTGAGACCACGCTGGCGCTCGCCGGCGGCTGCACCGTTCTGACGGGGCCGGGCATGTTCGTCGACTACGCCAGGAAGCAGGCGCTCTCACCCGACGCGCGGTGCCGTACGTTCTCCGACGCGGCCAACGGCACGGTGTGGGCGGAAGGCTCCGGTGTGCTGGTGCTGGAGCGGCTGTCCACGGCGCGCAGGCTCGGCCGCCGCATCCTGGGAGTGATCAAGGGCACCGCGGTCAATCAGGACGGCGCGAGCAACGGACTCACCGCACCGAACGGCCGTGCCCAGGTCAAGGTGATCAACCGGGCGCTGGCCGACGCGGGTCTGTCCCCCCAGGACATCCAGCTGGTGGAGGCCCACGGCACGGCGACCAAGCTCGGTGACCCGATCGAGGTCAACGCGATCCACGCCACCTACGGCAAGGAACGCGACGAGCCCGTCTGGCTCGGATCGCTCAAGTCGAACATCGGCCACTCCATGGCCGCCGCCGGCGTGGGGGGAGTCATCAAGTGCCTCACCGCCATGCGGGCGGGGCGCATGCCCCGGACCATCCATGTCGACGGCCCGCTGAACTCGCTCGTCGACTGGTCGGGCACCGTGGAAGTGCTGCGGGAGAACCGGACCTGGCCGGTCCGGGACGGGGTACGCCGGTGTGCCGTGTCCTCCTTCGGCGTGAGCGGGACGAACTCGCACGTCGTCCTGGAGAGCTGGGAGGAGCCCGAGCCCGAGCCGACGGCACCGCAATGGACCGGCCGTACGCTGCTGAAGCTCTCCGCCAGGAAGCCGGCCGCGCTGCGGGCCGCCGCCGAGGCCCTCATCGACACCCTGGAGTCAGGCACCGCCCCGCCGGCCGCGGTGGCGCGGTCCCTCCTGTTCGAGAAGGAGGACTACGACTGCCGGGCGGTGGTCACCGGCGACGACCGGGCCGAACTGCTCACGGCCCTGCGGTCGTTCGTGGCCGACCCCGACGATGCGCCGGTCGTTCACGGCGAGGCACGCCGGATCAGGCGTCCCGTCTTCGTCTTCCCGGGCCAGGGCGGACAGTGGCCGGACATGGCACGGGCCCTGCTGGAGGAGTCGGAGGTGTTCCGGCGCACGGCGGAGGAGTGCGCGGTCGCCTTCAAGCCGTACCTCGACTTCGACGTCGTGACCGTCCTGTCCGGTGACGCACCCGAGGTCGACCTGGACCGTACCGACGTCGTCCAGCCGCTGCTGTTCACCGTGATGGTGGGGCTGGCGGCCGTGTGGCGGTCGCTCGGCGTCGAACCGGCCGCGGTGGTCGGGCACTCCCAGGGCGAGGTGGCCGCCGCCTGTGTGGCGGGCGCGCTCGGCCTGGACGACGCGGCGGCGGTCGTGGCCTGCCGCAGCCGGCTCCTTGAGGAGAAGGGACGGGGCGGTATGGCGGCCGTCGCCGCCTCGGCGGACGAGGCGACCCGGCTCATGGCCGAGGCGGACGCGGACCTGGTGGTCGCCGCGGTCAACGGGCCCTCCTTCGTGGTGGTGTCCGGTGTCGACGAGCCAGGCATGGAGCGGCTGCTCGCCCTGTGCGACGAACGAGGTGTCTTCGCGCGCAAGGTGCCCACGAAGTGCGCCTCGCACTCCTGGGCCGTCGAAGAGCTGCGCGAGGACATCCTGGCCGGTCTGACAGGCATCACCCCGGCGTCGTCGAGGCTGCCTCTGTTCTCCACCGTCGATGCGCGTCCGCTGCATGGCGAGGAGCTGGACGCCGAGTACTGGTACCGGAATCTGCGCGGCCAGGTGCGGTTCGCGGAGACGATCGAGGAGATGGTCTCGCACGGCTACGACGCCTTCGTGGAGATCAGTCCCCATCCGGTCCTGGTGAACTCCGTCGAATCGATTCTGCACGCGGTGGACAGCGATGCCCCCGTCAACGCGACCCTCAAACGCGACCAGGGCACCATCGAGCGGCTGCGGGAGGCCGCCGCGGAGGCGTACGTCCAGGGCCATGCCGTCGACTGGAACGCCCTCGGTCTCGGCGGCGCCTTCGGGCGGGCCGTCCCCGCCGAGCTGCCGACGTACCCGTTCCAGCGCGAGCGGTTCTGGCTGACTGAGGAGCAGGCGACCGCCACCGTCACCGTCACCGCCCCGGCCGCCGCGGTCGGGCACAGGACCGGCACGGTCGAGAGCGGCAGCCATCCCTGGCTGTCCGGCGTCGTCGAGACGGCCGTCGGATCCGTCCTGCTCAGCGGCCGGCTCTCGCTGCGCTCCCACCCGTGGCTGATGGACCATCGGGTGGGCGACACGGCGCTTCTGCCGGGCACCGCCTTCATGGAGCTGCTGTTGTCGGCCGGCCGCGAGCTGGGCTGCGCGGGCGTGGACGAGATGGTGCTGAGCGACCCCCTGTTCATTCCGATGGACGGCGCGGGCGTCGACATCCAGGTGTCCGTCGACCGCGCCGACACTCAGGGAGCCCGCCCGGTCGTGGTCTTCTCCCGTCCCGAGGGCGCGGACTCCTGGCAGCGGCACGCGGAGGGCCTGCTCACTTCGCCCGCCCACCCTGGCGCCCCGGCCGCTCCCGCGGACACGCCGGGCGGGACCGCCACCGAGCTGCGGCCCGGGGACATGTACGAGCGGCTGAGGGCCATGGGATACGGCTACGGAGAGGCCTTCCAAGGAGTGCGGGAGGCGGAGCACCGGGGAGAGTGGGTGCGCTCCCGTATCGCTCTGCCGCCCGCCGCCCTGGTCAACCACCGCGGCTTCGCCGTCCACCCCGCACTGACCGACGCCGCCCTGCACGCGGCCGTGGCCTGCGGCATCCTGGGTGACACCGGGGCCGGGCAGGTCGCGGTGCCGTTCGTGTTCAACGGCGTGCGCACCAACGCGCACACGGCCGTCGACGAGGTGTACGCCCTCGCGCGGCGTGTCGACCCGGCGACGATCTCGCTCGTCCTCACCGACGGCGCCGGTGCGCCGCTGCTGTCCGTCGAGCGCATGGTCGTACGGGGGCTGCAGCACCTGCCGGGCGCGGACCTCGACAGCGCGGCGCTGTACGAGACCCGGTGGGAACCGGTCACCGCAGTCACCACGGCGGACCGCCGTCTGTGTGTTGTGGGCGGGGACGAGGGCAGCCTCGCGCGCTTCCTGCGCGACGCCAACCGGGGCGGCATATCGGTCGCCACCCTGGACGAGGCGGTCACGATCGTGCGCGGTATCCCCGGGGACTGGCAGGTGGTGGTGCCGTGCGCCGGCACCGACGACGGCACGGCAGCCCGGGTGCACGCGGCGGCGGCTCGCACTTTGGACGCCCTCCAGACCTGGCTGCGCGCCGACGACCTGGAGGGACGGGCCCAGCTGACGTTCGTCACCCAGGACACGACGGCCGTGCCCGGCGACGCGTCGTTCTCGCTGGACGACAGTGCCGTGTGGGGCATGGTGCGGTCGGCGCAGACGGAACACCCTGGGCAGTTCCGGATCATCGACGTCAGCGCGTCGGCCCTGCGCGACAGCGACACCGTGCTCACGGCGCTGAAGCGTACCGAGCCCCAACTCGCCGTGCGTGACGGCCGCGTGCTGCGGCCGCAGTTCGCCCCGTACGTTCCCGGTGATGCGGTCCTGCCCGACCTCGGCGAGGGAGCGGTGGTGATCACCGGTGGTACGGGAACCCTCGGCCGCGAGGTCGCACGGCACCTGGCCGCCCGGTGGGGCGCACGTGCGCTCGCCCTGGTGAGCCGGAGCGGTGAACAAGCGCCCGGCATCGAGGAGTTCCGTTCCGAACTGTCCGGGCAGGGTGTCGCGGTCCAGGTGATCGCCGCCGATGTCGCCGACGCGGACGATCTGCGCCGGGCGCTGGCCGAGGTGCGGGCGGAGCGGCCCGTGGCGGGCGTGATCCACGCCGCCGGCCTGCTCGACGACTCGATCGTGTCGAACATGACACCGGACAAACTCCACAAGGTGCTCCGCAGCAAGGTCGACTCGACGCTGCACCTGGACGCCGCCACCCGCGACGACGACCTGCGCTTCTTCATGCTGTTCTCGTCGCTCTACGGCCTCCTGGGCGGCCCGGGACAGGCCAACTACGCCGGTGCCAACGCCTTCCTCGACCAGTTCGCCGCCCGGCGGCGCGCGCAGGGCCGGCCCGTCCACGCTGTCGCCTGGGGGCTGTGGGCCGAGGCGACCGGGATGACCGGGCACCTCGACGAAGGCGATCTGCTGCGGCTGCGGCGCAACGGAGTGGCCCCGTTCTCCGTGGCCGAGGGCCTCGAACTCTTCGACAGGTCGTTCGACGGCGACGTGCCCGCGCTGGTCGGAGCCCGTCTCGCCGTCCCCGGGCCCACGGACGACGTGGACGCCCCCTTCCTGCTGACCGGCCTCGCTCGGCAGGGCGGCCGGGTGGTCGGCACGGTCAGCGGTCCCGCGCCCGTGGCGGCACCCGTACCCGTACCCGCGGAACGGCGCGAATCCGACGACCGGCCGACAACCGCCCGAGAACCCGTTCAGGACACCACGGATCTCCTCGCTCTCCTTGTCTCGCCGGACACTTCGGCCGACCGGCGGGTCGCCGCGCTGCTCGGGCTGATCAAGGAGTGTGTGGCCGCGCTCCTGGGCACCAAGCCCGCCCGTGTGGACGCTCAGAAGTCCTTCTACGAGATGGGGTTCGACTCCCTGACCACCATGGAGCTGCGTGGCAGGCTCAGCCGCCTGCTGGACGTACGCCTCGGTGCGACCGTCGTCTTCGACCACCCCACTCCGGAGGCCCTCGCCGACCGCATCGCCGAGATGTTCGCTCAGGCCGGGCCCGAGGAGGATCGGCCCGAGTCAGTGACGGTCCCGGCGAAGTCCGTCCCGGTCTCGTCCGGCGAGCCCCGCACGGAGCCGCAGGCACCCGCGGCCGCCCGTCCCGACTCCGAGCCGTTCCCGCTGACCAAGCTGCAGGAGGCCTACCTCGCCGGCCGCAGGGGGCACTTCGAGCTCGGCAACGTCCCAACCGTCCTCTACATCGAGGTCGACCTCACTGCTGTCGACGTCCACGGAGTCCAGCGGGCGCTGCGGCGCCTGGTGGGACGGCACGAGATGCTGCGGGCCGTCTTCGATCCTGCCGGTACGCAACGGGTGCTGGGCCAGGTCCCCGACTACCACATCACGGTGGAGGATCTGAGCCTCCTGGACGACGCACAGCGCACAGCGCGGCTCGCGGAGATTCACCAGGAGCTGCGGGCGCACACCTTCGACACCTCCCAGTGGCCGTTGTTCCTGGTCCGTGCGACCCGGATCGACGCGACGCGCACTCGCCTGCATGTCGCCGTCGACGTGCTCATATCCGACGGCGGCAGCAGCACTCTGCTCTTCGACGAATGGGCTCGCCTCTATCGGGACCCGGACACGGATCTCACGGACCTGAACGGCTCGTTCGAGGAGTTCGTCCGCGAGCTGACGGCCCAACAGGCCTCCGACGCGATCGAGCCCAGCAGGACGTACTGGCGCGAGCGCCTCACGTCGCTCCCGCCCGCCCCCGAGCTGCCCCTCGCCGTGTCGCTCGGTGAGGTGCGCGTGCCGGTGTTCGGCAACCGGCGCATCCGGATCGACGAGCCTCGCTGGTCCCGCTTCAAGCGGAACGCGGGGGCCGCGGGGATCACACCGTCGAGCGCGATCCTCGCGGCGTACTGCCAGGTCCTGGCGCGTTGGTCGAAGTCGCCGCACTTCACGATCAACGTCCTGGTGTCGCACCGGTCCGGTCTCACCGACCAGGACATGTCCGGCGTGGTCGGGAACTTCTCCTCCACCACCCTCCTGGAGGCGCACATCGAGGAGACGGCCACCTTCCAGGAGGTCGCGGCCGCCCTCCAGCGGCAGCTGATGCACGACCTGGAACACGTGGCCCACACGGGACTCGACGTCCTGCGCGATCTGGGCCGCCTGGACCGGGAGGTGGGCCGTGCCCGCATGCCCGTCGTCTTCAACAGCACCCTCGGCGGCACCCCCACGCCGGGAGCCGGGGCGGTCGGTCCGGTCGGTGCCCTGTGCCGGCTCGGCGAGTCCGGGACACCGGTGTGGAGCGGAGTGCGCACCCCGCAGGTCATTCTCGACCACCAGGTCTTTGAGGAGGAGGGGGACTTGATTCTGAACTGGGACGTCGTCGAAGAGGTCTTTCCCGATGGCGTGGTCGACGCCATGATCACCGCCTACGAAGGGCTGATCGATGAACTCTGTCGCTGAGTCGGCCTGGCATCGGCCCGCCTGGTCGCACGAACCCCCCGTCGCGCCCGCCGTCGAGCCCCCGGCATCGGACGCACTCCTGCACCACGGTTTTCTCCAGCAGGCCGCCGCGACTCCCGAGGCCGTGGCCGTCGTCACCGCGGAGCGGTCACTCACCTACGGAGAGCTGGACGTCGAATCGGCGGCCCTGGCCCGCCTGTTGGTGGCCGGCGACGCGGGTCCGGAAGCCCTGGTCGGCGTGGTGATGGAGAAGGGATGGGAACAGGTCGTCGCCTGTCTCGGCGTGCTGCGCAGCGGTGCGGCCTATGTGCCTCTCGACCCGGGCTGGCCCGCCGAACGGCTGTGCGGCGTACTGGAGTCGGCCGCCGTCACCCAGGTTCTCACGCAGCCGTCGTTGCGCGAGGCCGTCGACTGGCCGGCCACGGTGTCGATCACGGAGGTCGGACGTCCCGCACCGGGCGGCGCCCCAGACCCGGCGGACGCGCCGTGGGCGCAGGCCACTTCGGGCAACCTCGCGTACGTCATCTACACCTCCGGGTCGACCGGCGTCCCCAAGGGCGTGATGATCGAGCACGGCTCTGCCCTCAACACGGTCCTCGATGTCAACGAGGAGCTGTCCCTCACCGCGGACGACAGGGTGCTGGCGCTGTCGGCGCTGAACTTCGACCTGTCCGTGTACGACATCTTCGGCCCCCTGTCGGTCGGCGGCGCGGTCGTGATCCCCGCACCCGAGGATGAACGGGAGCCCGGGAACTGGCTGCGTCTGGCCACGGACGCCGGCGTCACCGTGTGGAACAGTGTGCCCGCCCTGATGGCCATGCTGTGCGAGTACGTGGCTCAGACCCCGAAGCCGCCGGTTCTCCCCGCGCTGCGCGCCGTCCTGCTGAGCGGGGACTGGATTCCGGTGTCGCTTCCCGCCGACGTGTGGCGGATGTTCCCCGAGGCTGAGCTGTGGAGTCTGGGTGGGGCGACGGAGGCCTCCATCTGGTCCATCTGGCACCGCATCGCCCGGTCCGACGAGCTGCTGCCCTCGATCCCGTACGGCGTGTCGATGCGCAACCAGCGGGTGTTCGTCGCGGACGGGGCGATGCGGCCGCGGCCCTGCTGGGTTCCCGGCGAGATCCACATCGCCGGTGCCGGGCTCGCCCGCGGCTACCTGGGCGACGAGGAGCGTACGGCCCAGAGCTTCCGCGTCGATCCCACGACGGGTGCCCGCCTGTACCGCACCGGCGACTGGGGAAGGCTGCTGCCGAGCGGCGAGATCGAGTTCCTCGGCCGTCAGGACATGCAGGTCAAGATCGGCGGCCATCGGATCGAACTGGGCGAGGTGGAGTCGGCGTTGATCGGCTGCGTCGGGGTGCGCACGGCGGTGGCGACCGTCCACGGCGACCGGGGCAGGACCCGGCTCGTGGCTCATGCGGTGCTGGAGCCGGGAGACGGACGGACCGGCGCCGAACTCAGGCATCTCCTGGCCGACCGGCTGCCCAGGTACATGATTCCCGCGATCGTCTCGGTACGCGACGACCTGCCCCTGACCCCGAACGGCAAGGTGGACCGCAAGGCGCTGGCGGTGCTGCCCGACGAGATCGCACCAGTGCCCGCCGAGCCGCCGGCGGATGCCGAGGAGAAGATGCTGCTGGGCATCTGGAGCGACCTCTTCGAGCTGCCTGACCTGTCCGTGACGGACAACTTCTTCGACTTGGGCGGGGATTCGCTCAAGGCGGTGCGGCTGGCCGCGGTCCTGCGCCGTGAGACGGGCGTCGAGATCCCGGTCTCCGAGCTGTTCCAGGCGCCCACCATCAGGTCCTTGGCCCTGCTGTTGACGCAACTGCGAGAGGCTCCTGACACGTCCGTGTCGGCGGCGCGATCCCGCTGATCCCGGTTCGCCCTTCGGGCGGGACGTCCTGCGGCGGTACGGAACGCGCAGGACGTCCCGTCGCTCATCAGGCGGGGCCCTGACCGGCTACCGTCATCATCGGCAAGAATGGGTAAAATAATCACCAAGCGGCGACAAGAATTCCCTGCCGCACAGCCGACCAAAAAGTTGCCGTGCTAAGTGGGTGATGTTTGCGGCGATATGCCCTCCCTCAATTCTTCCTTAAATCTTAATACACTTGACGCCTGCCTGTTGCCCGGGCAAGCTTTGGTCGTGACGCCGGGGTGAATGTCGGGGTGGGTTCGTGAAGTTCAAGGTGCTTGGTCCTTTGACCGTGATTGCGGACGGCACGGAAGTGACACCGAAGTCGGTCAAGCTTCGTTCCCTCATCGCGCTCCTGAGTGTAAATTCCGGGTGTGTGGTGTCCGTGGCTCAACTGACCGAAGCGCTATGGCCCGAGAATCCTCCGCGCACCGCGCCCACCGCCCTTCAGGTCTATGTGTCGAAACTGCGTAGGCATTTCGAGTCCGCAGCGGTCGGATCCCCCTTTATCCTCACCCGCGCGCCGGGCTATCTGCTCACCCTTGACGGGCACGACCTTGATCTGAGGGAATTCGATACTCTGACGTCCGGAGCGCGCACGGCCATGGAGACCGGGCGGCTCCAGGAGGCGTTGGAGAGCCTCACAGCGGCGTCGGCCCTGTGGAATGGCCCCGTGCTGGCCGATCTGAGCGGCAACGTGGTCTTCGACAACATCGCGCGCCAGATAGAGGAACGGCGGCTGCTGGCCTATGAACAGCGCTTCGATCTGGAGCTGCTGCTCGGCCGGCAGCGGCGCATCGTGGGCGAGCTCTACGGGCTGATCGCGGAATACCCGACGTGGGAGACGATCAACTGGTACCTCATGATTGCCCTCTATCGAAGCGGCCGGGTAGCTGAATCGCTCTCGGTGTACCAGGAAGTAAGGAATTCCTACGTCTCACGCCTGGGAATGGAACCCGGGCGACGCCTACGACAGCTGCACGCCGCGATCCTCGCTAGGGACCCATGGTTGGACGACCCTTCCCTGAAATATGTTGCTTAACAACCCCCATACACGTCACTAAATCCCCCATAATCGCGGGGCGAGCGATACCGGGTCTCGTGTAGAACGGAACCATGCGTAGCAGAGGGAAGCGGCCGGTACAGGCCGAGCGTGAGGTCGGGCATGCTTATGCATTCATCGCCCTGATCGTGCGTTCGTTCTTGTGCTTGGTAGCCCGCAGGGAATGGCGTGGCGGTCACCATCTCCCGCGGCGGGGTGGCTATATCGTGGTGATCAACCACACGTCGTATCTGGATCCACTTGCCTACGGCCATTTCCAGTACAAGAACGGTCTGCCGCCCAGGTTCCTGATCAAATCCTCGCTCTTCGCGGTGCCCGTGATCGGGGCCGTCCTTCGGGCCACCGGCCAGATTCCCGTGGAGCGCCACGGTCATCGGGCGGCGGACGCGCTGGACGCGGCGACCGAGGCGCTCGGCCGCGGGCGGTGCGTGGCCATCTACCCGGAGGGGACTCTTACCGCCGACCCCGGGCTATGGCCGGGCAGAGCCAAGACCGGCGCGGCCAGACTGGCCCTGAGGACCGGATCGCAGGTCATCCCGGTGGCACAGTGGGGCGCCCACAAGATCGTCCCCCCGTACGGCAACGGTGGCCGACGCCTGCGGCTCCTCCCGCGCCCCACACTGGTCGTCGTGGCGGGTCCTCCTGTCGACCTGTCCGATCTCTACGGCGCCGAACTCACGGTGCCGGTGCTGCGCGAGGCGAGCGAGCGGATCATGGAGGCGGTGACGTCGCTGCTGGAGGAAATCCGGGAGGAGCGGCGGCCGAACCGGGCGGGTCGTTGATCCGGTTTCCGTCTCCGCCACGTCGCCGACGGCCCCGAGAAGCCCGCGCGAGCGGTGACGGACGGCGGGGTCTTCGTCTCCGCCTCGACACCCCGCTGGACGACACCCTCACCGCCCTGCGGGCCGTCGGCAGCCACCTGGCCGCGGTCACCGGCGAGACGGGCACGGTACTCGGCTTCGTCACCATGGAGGACGTCCTGACGGAGTTGGTGGGGCCGACCCCGGCCGCCGCGTGATCGCCGGGCTGTTCTGTGCGCCGTCGCAGGACAGCCCGGCACGCGCAGGCTCACATCCAGTAAGTGCGCCGGTGCTGCCTCTCCCACCGTCGTCCGCGACGACTCCGGGCGACTCACCGGCCAAGGTGCGGTGCGGTTCAGATTTTGACCATGCGGATGCCGGGGCCGCACAGCATGCAGAGGTCCTCGGGGTCCGACGTCAGGACTGTCACGGGGGCGGGTGCGGCGAGTGCGGTGGCGGCCACGATGGCGTCGAGGGCGTATTTGTGACCGTGCAGGCCGGCTGTGGCGAGGAGTCTGCTGGAGTGGCGGGCGATGGCTTCGGCGGGCGGGACGATGTTGACGCGGGAGACGGCGTAGTCGAAGCGAGCCTGGTTGGTTTTGGGGTCGCGGGCTTCGACGAGGGTGACGGAGCTGGTGACGACGCGGATGTCCTCGGCCTCGGCGGCAGCCAGCCATTCGGTGAGTTCGGGTGTGCGTCGTACGAGTTTGGACAGGCCTTCGCAGTCGAGGACGAGGGTGCCGCTCATGCGGCGTCCGCCGAGCCGGCTGCGTCGCCGCGCAGGAGGGCCCGCTTGGCATCGACTGCGGCCTGGTCGACTGGCCCGTGCTCGGCTTCGGCGTCTTCGATGAGTTCGCGCAGCCGGTCGCGTTCCAATTGGCGCTGGATGAGGGCTTCGACGTAGGCGGACATGCCGCGCTTGCCGGTGCGTGCTTTGAGCGCGGCGATGGTGCCCTCGTGGAGGGAGACGGAGACTGGGCGGACGCGGCCTTCGCCGGGAGCGGGGTCGGGGGTGGTGGCCATGGAGCCATATTAACAAAACCCTTGTTATTGGGTGGGGTGATTCTGCGGTGCAGCGGCTTGTCTGGAGGCAGGTGGCGGATTGCCTCGCGGTGGTACAGATCCTCTGTGATCACCAAGCGCGACGATGCGTCCCGTGGGCTGACGCGCGAGGAACTGCTTGCGCTGCCTGCGGCCGTGGACCTGGAGACTGCGAACCGTGCGCTGTCCCTCAGCCGGACCACGGGGTACGACCTCGCCAAGCGCGGCCGGTATCCGTGCACGGTCCTGCGTCTGGGCAACGCCTACCGGGTCGTCACCGCCGACTTGCTGAAGCTGCTCCACATCGAGGAAGGGGAGAACGTCGAGGCCGGAGAGCCTGCCGGTGTGACGCCGACGGACGGGACGGGCCCCCTTTCCATTGGCTGTTGCTGTTGCTGTGCTCGCCGGTGTGAGGGGTGCAAGCGAGGAGTCTGCGAGTTCTGAGCGCTGCCTCGCCTGTGCGATCTCGACAAGCTGTGCCAGCATGGTGCCCACGAGATGTTGTTCAGGCAGATGTCTTGCTTCGCCGAGTTGCGGGGAGCGCAAGGGGAGCGCGGACGCCTGTGGACGGCGTAACACGGCATACCGGCAGCGGGACCGCGATCAGTGCTCTGATCTGCGAAAACAGGATCTGACACGATCATGTAGCACACCCCATCACGATCCCTATCGGGCTCGTAATGCGTAGGTCTCGGGTTCGAACTCTGACGCTCTGCTCGGCCAGTCAGGACTGGTTCATGACCATGTGAGGGTTGTTGCGCTCCATGTGCGAGTGGCGGCATCGCCATTGAGGAGAGTGTCTGCGAACTCTGTGACCTGCCGGACGACGTCAACGAAGCGTTCGGGGTAGCTCGTTGCAGCGGGACCCTGTCGACGGCGCCAGGCGGTGTAGGAGGTCTGACGACGTTCGCCGAGGTCGGTGATGGTGGTGCTGAGGGGTTTCAGGGTGATGCCGCGATGTGAGGCGGTGGCGGTCAGCGCCGTGGTGAGTTCTTGGCCGTCGAGGTCGTTGAGGGTGAGCAGGCGGTAGAGGTCGCCGTAGTCGCGGTCGCGGGTGTTGAGGTCGCCGAGTGAGAGGGCGGTGGAGAGCTTTTCGGCGATGACGGTGGCGAGTGGGTAGCCGAGGATCTGGAAGCTTTCCGGTGTGAGCTGCTGTGGGTAATCGATGATCCGGGGGCCAGGGGTGACCGGGTCCCCGAAGCTGACATCCAGTTGGAGTTTGAGTCGCGCTCGGGCAATGGCACTGGCCATGGACAGGCGCAGACCGTGGTACTCGTCCTCTTCGCGGATGGGGACGGTCTTGAGCGTCGTGGGATCGAATACGACTCCGTCGTTGATCTCGGTGGCCGCGATGGTCGCGATCCTGCGGATGATCTCGGTTTCGTCGCCTGGGAACGAGCGGCCGAGGATGTCGATGTCGCGGGTCATTCGACGCGCGCCGAACTGGGCCAGCAGTAGGCCGCCCTTGAGGACGAAGTGCTCCCGTCCAAGGGATGATGAGGCCAGACGGTAGAGGAAACGTTCGAGGACGTACTCAACCATGACCTCGTCCGTGGACCGGCTGTTGCGGCGGGCCAGGTTGCGCAGGTCGTTGTAGACGTGGCCGGCGGTGGTGTCGCGGGTGGGGTTGGCCATCAGGCGAGCACCGCCTCTACGGCGGGCCGGACGACGGAGAGAGCGCCCAACTCGCGCGCGATGTACTGGAGTTCGCCGACCCCGCCGCGTCCGCTCCGGCGCAGGTAGCGGCCGAGCGCGGACAGGGCGAGGGTCTCGCCGAGGCGACTGCGGTGGCGCATCGCGTCGACGACGCTGCGGGCTGCGTTGTACATGGGGATGGTCTCTCCCGGGGCTGCTTCGAACCGTTCGATACCAAGGTCGAAGGTCTTCGCGGCGTACTGCGCCACCACGGTCGGCGGGTAGGAAATCGTCGGGCGGCGTGTACCGCGGGGCACAGCGATGTGTACTGCTGCGGGGATGTCGTCGATCAGCTCATGCAGGGCCAGGGCGGATTCACCGCACACGACGGCGCGAGGGGCCCGTGCGCATACGGCGAGCAGGTCTGCGTGCGCCGTCTCCGGGGCATCTGCACGCCGGTACACCCCACGGGACAGTTCGTCTATCTCCCCTTGCGTGACCATGTACGCCAGATCGCGGGAGGACAGCAGGACTTGACGCGCCTGCGCAGTCGTGAACGTGGGGGCGAGGGCGGCCAGCCGTTGCTCCAAGCGCGAGTTTTCCGCAGCACTCATGTGTCGAATGATACCCCTCAAGCGGCACTAGGGGATCGATTTGATACATCCTGGCCGCGACTGACGGTCGTAGTGGACCAGAACAGCGATGAAGGATGCCATGAACCCCCAGGCCAGACGCCGATCCCATGGGATTTCCCGGGGACTTTTCGGGGACTTTCACGTCTGTCCCAGGGACATTCCGGGGATTTTCCGCCGAGTAAGCAGGAAAGGCCCTGACAGCGCTGAAGGACGTGAACGCGCTGGTCAGGGCCTACTTCCTCAACACTCGATGATGTTCACCGCAAGCCCACCCCGCGCCGTCTCCTTGTACTTCACGCTCATGTCCGCCCCGGTGTCCTTCATCGTCTTGATGACCTTGTCGAGGGACACCTTGTGCGAGCCGTCTCCCCGCAGCGCCATCTTCGCCGCCGTGACCGCCTTGACCGCGGCCATGCCGTTGCGCTCGATGCAGGGGATCTGGACGAGGCCGCCCACTGGGTCGCAGGTGAGGCCGAGGTTGTGCTCCATGCCGATCTCGGCGGCGTTCTCGACCTGTTCGGGGGAGCCGCCGAGGACCTCGGCGAGCGCGCCCGCGGCCATGGAGCAGGCCGAGCCGACCTCGCCCTGGCAGCCGACCTCGGCGCCGGAGATGGACGCGTTCTCCTTGAAGAGCATGCCGATGGCGCCGGCGGCCAGCATGAACCGGACCACGCCCTCGTCGTCGGCGCCGGGCACGAAGTTCATGTAGTAGTGGAGCACCGCGGGGATGATGCCGGCGGCCCCGTTGGTCGGGGCGGTCACCACCCGGCCGCCCGCCGCGTTCTCCTCGTTCACCGCCATCGCGTACAGCGTGATCCACTCCATCGAGTGGGCCAACGGATCGCCCTCCGCGCGGAGTTGACGGGCGGTCACAGCCGCACGCCGGCGCACCCGCAGGCCGCCCGGCAGGATGCCCTCCCTCGACATCCCCCGCGACACACACGCCCGCATCACCCGCCAGATCTCCAGCAGCCCGGCCCGGATCTCCTCCTCCGTGCGCCAGGCGCGTTCGTTCTCCAGCATCAGGGCGGAAATCGACAGTCCGGTCTCCTTCGTCAGCCGCAGCAGCTCGTCACCCGTACGGAAGGGGTACTTCAGCACCGTGTCGTCCAGCTTGATCCGGTCCGCGCCGACCGCGTCCTCATCGACGACGAACCCGCCGCCCACCGAGTAGTACGTCTTCGACAGCAGCTCGGCGCCCGAGGCGTCGTACGCCCACACGGTCATGCCGTTCGCGTGGTACGGGAGCGCTTTGCGGCGGTGCAGCACCAGGTCGTCGTCGAAGGAGAACGGGATCTCGCGCTCGCCGAGCAGCCTCAGCAGTCCCGCGGCCTTGATCTCCGCCACCCGCTCGTCCGCGCTCTCCACGTCGACCGTACGGGGGGACGCGCCCTCCAGGCCGAGCAGCACCGCCTTCGGGGTGCCGTGTCCGTGGCCGGTCGCGCCCAGGGAGCCGTACAGCTCGCAGCGGACGGAGGCCACCGTCGGCAGCAGGCCCTCGTTGCGCAGACGACGCGCGAACATGCGTGCCGCACGCATCGGGCCGACCGTGTGGGAGCTGGACGGGCCGATGCCGATCGAGAACAGGTCGAAGACCGAGATGGCCACGGGAACTCCTCCGAGAAGGGCGGGGGCACACGTCGTCGGGTGCCCCCGCCGGGGAACTACTTGTTGAGGCCGGGGTACAGCGGGTGCCTGTCGGCGAGGGCCTTGACCCGGGCCTTCAGGGCCTCGACGTCGTACGACGGCTTCAGCGCCGAAGCGATGACGTCCGCGACCTCGGTGAAGTCCTCGGCCGTGAAGCCGCGGGTGGCCAGGGCGGGCGTGCCGATCCGCAGCCCCGACGTCACCATCGGCGGGCGCGGGTCGTTCGGGACGGCGTTGCGGTTGACCGTGATGCCGACCTCGTGGAGACGGTCCTCGGCCTGCCGGCCGTCCAGCTCAGACTCGCGCAGGTCGACGAGGATGAGGTGGACGTCGGTGCCGCCGGAGAGCACGTTGACCCCGGCCTCCCGGGCGTCGTCGGCCGTCAGACGCTCGGCGAGGATGCGCGCACCGTCCACCGTACGCCGCTGGCGCTCCTTGAACTCCTCGCCCGCCGCGACCTTGAAGGACACCGCCTTCGCCGCGATCACGTGCTCCAGGGGACCGCCCTGGAAGCCCGGGAAGACGGAGGAGTTCAGCTTCTTCGCGAACTCCTGCTTGGCGAGGATGATCCCGCCGCGCGGGCCGCCCAGCGTCTTGTGGGTGGTGGAGGTGACCACGTCCGCGTACTCGACCGGGTTCGGGTGCAGCCCCGCCGCCACCAGACCGGCGAAGTGCGCCATGTCGACCCACAGATACGCCTCGACCTCGTCGGCGATCCGGCGGAACTCCGCGAAGTCCAGCTGCCGCGGGTAGGCGGACCAGCCCGCGATGATCACCTTGGGCCGGTGCTCCTTGGCGAGCTTCTCCAGCTCGGCCATGTCGACCAGACCGGTCGCGGAGTCCACGTGATAGGCGACGACCTCGAACTGCTTGCCGGAGAAGTTCAGCCGCATCCCATGGGTCAGGTGACCGCCGTGCGCGAGGTCGAGCCCGAGGATGGTGTCGCCGGGCTGGGCCAGCGCGAACAGCGCGGCCTGGTTGGCGGAGGCGCCCGAGTGCGGCTGCACGTTGGCGTACTCGGCGCCGAACAGCTCCTTGAGCCGGTCGATCGCGATCTGCTCGGCCACGTCGACGTGCTCACAGCCGCCGTAGTAGCGGCGACCCGGGTAGCCCTCGGCGTACTTGTTGGTCAGGACCGAGCCCTGCGCCTCCATGACCGCGAGGGGGGCGAAGTTCTCCGAGGCGATCATTTCGAGGGTGGACTGCTGCCGCTCCAGCTCGGCGTCGACCGCGGCGGCGATCTCCGGGTCGAGCTCGTGCAGGGGCGTGTTCAGTGCGGACATCAGGTGTACGACTCCTCAGCCGGCGGAAAAGGCGGTGTACTCGTCGGCGGAGAGCAGGTCGGCCGGCTCCTCCGCGACGCGTACCTTGAACAGCCAGCCGCCCTCGAACGGGGCGGAGTTCACCAGCGCCGGGTCGCTCACGACGTCCTCGTTGACCTCGGTGACCTCACCGGAGACAGGGGAGTAGAGGTCGCTGACCGACTTGGTCGACTCCAGCTCGCCGCAGGTCTCGCCCGCGGACACCGCGGCACCGACCTCCGGGAGCTGGACGAAGACCACATCGCCGAGCGCGTTGGCCGCGTGCTCCGTGATGCCGACCGTCGAGACGCCGTCCTCGGCGCCCGACAGCCACTCGTGCTCCTTGCTGTAACGCAGCTGCTGGGGGTTGCTCATGGCCTGAATTCTCCTGTACGCGAGGGAGTGCTGATGAAGGGGGGACTGCGGAAGGCATGCGTGAGCAGCGACTATGTGCTCAGCATCACCTGCGGCGGTTACTTCTGACGCTTGTAGAACGGCAGCGCCACGACCTCGTACGGCTCGTGGGTGCCCCGGATGTCGACACCGACCCCGGCCGTGCCCGGCGCCGCGTGGGCTGC
Organism: Streptomyces sp. NPDC019531; assembly: GCF_044903305.1. Taxonomy (NCBI): domain Bacteria; kingdom Bacillati; phylum Actinomycetota; class Actinomycetes; order Kitasatosporales; family Streptomycetaceae; genus Streptomyces; species Streptomyces sp. NPDC019531. The sequence goes on from NZ_JBJDQL010000002.1 coordinate 246,269, forward strand.
GTCGACGTACGCCATGGCGATCGGCCTGCCCAGGGTGGGGGAGGGGGCCCCGGAGGTGACCTCGCCGATCACCTCGCCGTCCGCGACGACCGCGTACCCGGCACGCGGGACCCGGCGACCCTCGGCGACGAGGCCGACGAGCACGCGCGGCTCGTGGTTCGCGTTCTCCGCGGCCTCACGCAGGGCCGCGCGGCCCACGAAGTCACCTTCCTTCTCGAACTTCACCACCCGCCCGAGGCCCGCGTCGAAGGGGGTGAGGGAGGCCGACAGCTCGTGCCCGTACAGCGGCATGCCCGCCTCCAGGCGCAGCGTGTCCCGGCAGGACAGCCCGCAGGGGACGAGCCCGACGCCCTCGCCCGCCTTGGTCAGCGCCTGCCACAGCTCGACCGCGTGCTCCGGCTTCACGAACAGCTCGAAGCCGTCCTCGCCGGTGTACCCGGTGCGCGCGATCAGCGCGGGAACCCCGGCGACCGTGCCCGGCAGCCCGGCGTAGTACTTGAGCCCGTCGAGATCGGCGTCGGTCAGGGAGGCGAGGATTCCCGGGGACTCCGGCCCCTGTACGGCGATCAGCGCGTACGCGTCCCGGTCGTCCCGCACCTCGGCGTCGAAGCCGGCGGCACGCTCGGTCAGGGCGTCCAGCACGACCTGGGCGTTGGAGGCGTTGGCGACCACCATGTAGGCGGTGTCGTCCAGCCGGTAGACGATCAGGTCGTCGAGAATGCCGCCGTCGGCCCGGCAGATCATGGTGTAGCGGGCGCGGCCCGTCTTCACGCCCCCGATGTTCCCGACCAGGGCGTAGTCCAGCAGAGCGGCGGCCTGAGGCCCGCTCACGGTGATCTCCCCCATGTGGGAGAGGTCGAAGAGGCCGGCCTTCGTTCGTACCGCGGTGTGTTCGTCGCGCTCGGAGCCGTACCGCAGGGGCATGTCCCAGCCGGCGAAGTCGGTCATCGTCGCACCGAGCGAGCGATGCAGGGCATCCAGGGCGGTGTGACGGGGTTCAGAACTGCTCATCGGACGGTCGTCTCCAAGGATCCCAGGACATGGGTGTGACGGGCGAGGTAGTCCTCCCCATCTGTCATCGGGACCTGAGAGGTTCGCCATGAGGAACATGGCTTGCACCTTGGGTGGGGCGGCCACGAAGGGCGGCCCGCTTTTCAGATGTGCCTCGCCCGCGCGGTAACGGGGCCTGAGAGATTCAAGGGAGGGACTTGCTCCTTCGGCGCCCGGGTACATGTACCCGGGACTCTCCCGCGCGGATTCAAACGGCCGGTATGCAGTTGGCGCGGACATCATTGCACGCATCGCGAGTGAGCGGCAGGGCCGCATCGGGCCCCTGCCTTTGTGACCGGCTTGTGGCAGGACGATCACGAAAACCGGAGGCACATCGCATTACCTTCTCTTTACGCTCAGTGGGGAGGGAAATCCTGACCCCGGAGGAGGACGATGACGGTGAACAGGACCACGGCGTACGCGACGACCTCGGGCATCGCGCTGCCCGAGCAGCCCGCGGCCCCGGCCGTCGAGGCCTGTGGCGCGCGTCCGGTCGTCCGCGACCTGCGCGACCGCGCGGGACACAGTCCGCACGCCCTGCTCTTCGGCCCCGAGGACGTCGTCGTCATCACCGGCTTGCCCGGCAGCGGCAAGTCCACCCTGATGAAGCGCGCGGTCAAGGGCGCGAGGATCGACTCCCAGGACACCCGCGACCGCTGGGACGGGAGGCTGCCACGCTTCCTGCCGTACGCCGTCTACCGCCCCCTGGTCCGGTTCGCGCACTACGCCGGGCTGCGCCGCGCCCTGCGGTCGGGCGAGGGAGTCGTCGTGCACGACTGCGGAACCCAGGCCTGGGTGCGCGGCTGGCTGGCCCGCGAGGCCCGGCGCCGGGGCGGCGCCCTGCACCTGCTGCTGCTCGACGTCACGGCGGACACCGCCCTTGAGGGCCAGCGCGAGCGCGGCCGGGGCGTCTCGCGGTACGCCTTCCTGCGGCACCGGGCCGCGGCCTCCCGGCTGATCCGGTCCGTGGAGCGGGGCGACCTGCCCGAGGGATGCGGCTCGGCGGTGCTGATCGACCGGGACGCGGCGGACGTGCTGCGGCGGATCGGGTTCACGGGCTGAGCCACGCATCGCCCGCACCCGCTAGCCTTTCAGCCACATCAGTGGTTCACAGCAGGCGGTCAGACAGATGGACTTCCCGGCGGATCTTCCCGCGGACTTCCCGGCACAGTCGGCACACCCCCATTCGCATGGCGGATGGCCGGGCAACGAACTGGAGGAGGTGCTCTCGGCCTCCCTCGGCATGCCCTCGGCCGGCGGCCGCATCATCGAGGTGCTCGGCCGCAGTTTCGTATGGATCCCCCTGCCGAACGGCGGCGGCCCGCACAGCGGCCCCCTCGACCTGCCCACACTGGAGATCGGGGGCCAGGCGTTCGTCCCGGTCTTCAGCTCCGAGGAGCAGTTCCGTCAGGTCGTCGGCGGCCATCTGTCGTACACCATCGCCCCCGCGGTGGAGTTCGCCCGCGGCCTGCCCCCGCACGTGGGCATCGCCGTGAACCCCGACGGAGTGGTCGGCGTTCCGCTGCCCCCTGCCGCGGTGGCCGACCTCTGCCGCGTGGGCCGCACTCCGCTTGACGGTCCCAACACCGGCGGTCGGGTCAAGCTCTACGAGCCGGACTGGCAGGACGACCCGGTCGACTTCCTGGCCGCCGCCTCGGCCGAGTTCGCGGCGACGGGCGTGGTCCTGACGGCCCGCCGCTGCCTGGCCGCCATCGAGACGGCCGACCCGGTGATGTTCGTGGGCGTGGAACTCTCCCAGTGGGAGGGGGACTTGCGCACCCTGCCGATGGACGCCCTGGGCCGGGCCCTGCACCAGACCCCGGTCCAATGGCCGGTCAACCTGGTCCTGTTGGACGTGGCGGACGACCCGGTGGGCCACTGGATGCGCGAACAGGTACGGCCCTTCTATACACGGGGCTAGTCGCCCCAGCTGTCCGGGGGCGCGGGGCTGTGCCGATATGCGGCTCCGCCGCGGGGCGCGATCAACCCCCACGACCCGCACTCGCCGACGACGCACAGGTCCCGAGCTCGTGGGCGCTTAAGCTGGTTTCATACTCGGGGCAACTTCCAAGAAGGGCGATACGACGTGAGCGCCAGCGGCACCACGACCGGCCAGGTCGAGCACATGCTGCGCCAGGTGACCCCCGGGCGCTACGACGCCTACGAGGCACTGCTGCGCGCCCTCGCGACCCCGAACTCCGGCCAGATCTGGATGCTCCTGTGGCACGGCCAGGCCGGCTCCCCGGACGCCCAGTACGGAAACATGGAGGTCGAGGGCTACGGATACGCCCCCTGTGTGACGTCGGCTCAGGAGCTGAGCGCCAGCGGCTGGAACCGCTCCTACGAAGTGGTCGACGGCATCGACGTGGCCCGCACCCTCTACCCCGACCACTACGGCCTCTGGCTCAACCCGCACGCCCCCGGCGGCGGCGTCGGCATCCCCTGGCTCGACCTGCGCCGCATCGCCACCGGTTTGGAGCGCCAGCCCGCGGGGCCGCTGCGGCTGGAGGAGCCCGGTATCGAGATCCCGCAGTTCTACGCCCTGCTCGTGCAGAACGCCCACCGCACCCCGGCGGTCCGTTCACTGCGCCGTGCCTGGGTGCAGCCGGCGCTCGGGGCGCCGTATCTCGCCATCGGTCTGGACGTGTACGACACCAGTCCCTCGGCCGTGGACTCGGTGCGCGCGATGATGCAGCAGTCCATCGGCGTGGTTCCGGACGGCCTGCCCGTGTCGACGGTGGCGATGTCCGACGAGTACGACCCGGTGGCGCTGTGGATGCGCGCCGGTGCCCGTCCGTTCTACGACCGTGAGGCCCACGCGGCCCCCGCCCAGGCCCCGGCGGCCGGGTACGGCTACCCGCCGGTCCGCGGTGGTTACTGAGCGTCATGACCCCCATGTGGACGCCGTTACGTAACACCCACATTTCTTCGCGCGTAGATAGCGGCGAATCGCTCCGAAGATGGTTGATTATGCCGTTCTGTCCAAACTGTTCCGCGTCCGAGAGGCGTTACCCGGTGTTCGGATAACGGAATCCCCAGTACTGCATCACGGTTGCGCATACTTTCGTCGCCAGGCCTGGCGGGTGATCGCGACGACGTTGAAGACTCCCCAGTCAGACAGGGAATCGAACGATCCCTGATCGAACGCAAGTCGACAAAGCCGTAATCCACGGCAGGTGTAGGCCGGTCACCACCGGCGAGAGGGGTCGGGTCACTGTGACCGCACCGATCGAGACCACCGGGGCGCAGGCCGAGGCGCAGCCGGAGGCTGTCCTCGCCGGAGTCGGCAAGGGGCAGATCGAGGGCCGTTCCCTGGGGCAGATCGCCTGGTCCCGTTTCAAGAGGGACAAGGTGGCGGTCGCCGGCGGTGTCATCGTCATCCTGCTGATCCTGATCGCGGTGCTGTCCCGTCCCATCCAGGCCCTCTTCGGACTGGACCCGAACGCCTTGAACCAGGATCTGATCGACCCCAACACCTCGCTGCCCAAGGGCGGCTGGGGCGGCATGAGCTGGGACCACCCGCTCGGCGTGGAGCCCAAGTTCGGCCGCGACATCGCCACCCGCATCCTGGAAGGCTCCTGGGTCTCGCTGGTCGTGGCCTTCGGTGCCACGATCCTGTCCAACACGATCGGCGCGGTCCTCGGCGTGGTCGCCGGCTACTACGGCGGCCGGGTCGACACGATCATCAGCCGGCTGATGGACACCTTCCTGGCGTTCCCGCTGCTGCTGTTCGCCATCGCCATCTCGGCCACCCTGCAGGGCGGTGCCTTCGGCCTTGAGGGCCTGCCGCTGCACATCAGCGTGCTGATCTTCATCATCGGCTTCTTCAACTGGCCCTACCTGGGCCGCATCGTGCGCGGGCAGACCCTGGCCCTGCGCGAGCGGGAGTTCGTCGACGCCTCACGGGGGATGGGGGCCAAGGGGCCGTACATCCTCTTCCGTGAGCTGCTGCCGAACCTCGTCGGCCCGATCATCGTCTACTCGACGCTGCTCATCCCGACCAACATCCTCTTCGAGGCGTCCCTCAGTTTCCTCGGCGTCGGCATCCAGCCTCCGCAGGCGTCCTGGGGCGGCATGATCAACCAGGCGGTCGACTACTACCAGGTCGACCCCCAGTTCATGATCGTGCCTGGTCTGGCCATCTTCGTGACCGTCCTGGCGTTCAACCTGCTCGGCGACGGTCTCCGCGACGCTCTCGACCCGCGCAGTCGCTGACCCGCGGCCGCGGTGAGAGTCCACAAGATTTCCGACAATTGAAGGGGAAGCAGACCATCATGCGAAGGTCAGCGCTGGCCGCAGTGGCGGCTATCGGCAGTGCGAGCCTGTTGCTCTCGGCTTGCAGCAAAGCCGATGACAACGGTGGAGACGAAAACAAGTCGGCTGGGGCCAACGCAGCGACCAAGGGTGTCGTCAACGCCTCCACCCAGAAGGGTGGGACGGTCACGTACGAGTACTCCGACGTCCCGGACTCCTTCGACCCCGGCAACACGTACTACGCCTACATGTACAACCTCAGCCGGCTGTACGCCCGCCCGCTGATGACCTTCGCGCCCGGTCCGGGCGAGGAGGGCAACAAGCTGGTCCCGGACCTCGCCGAGAGCGCCGGCCAGCCGAGCGACGGCGGCAAGACCTGGACGTACAAGATCCGTTCCGGCCTGAAGTACCAGGACGGCACCGCGATCACCTCGAAGGACGTCAAGTACGCCGTCGAGCGCTCGAACTTCGCGCGTGACGTGCTCTCCCTCGGCCCGAACTACTTCCAGCAGTTCCTCGAGGGCGGCAAGGAGTACAAGGGCCCCTACAAGGACAAGAGCGCCGAGGGCCTGAAGTCCATCGAGACGCCGGACGACAACACGATCGTCTTCAAGCTCAACCGCGCCTTCCAGGAGTTCGACTACCTGGTCGCGACGCCGCAGACGGCTCCGGTGCCGCAGGCCAAGGACACCGGCGTCGACTACGTCAAGAGCATCGTGTCCTCGGGCTCGTACAAGTTCCAGAGCTACAAGGAGGGCCAGCAGGCCGTCCTCGTCCGCAACGACAACTGGGACGCGAAGACGGACCCGCTGCGCAAGCAGTACCCGGACAAGATCGTCGTCAAGCTGAAGGTCAACGCCGAGACGATCGACCAGGACGTCCAGGCCGGTGACGCGATCGACCTCGGTGGTACCGGTGTCCAGGCCGCGACCCAGGCCAAGGTCGTCAACGACGCCAACCTGAAGGCCAACACGGACAACACCTACGGTGGCCGTCTGGTCTACATGGCGATCAACACCCAGGTCGCGCCGTTCGACAACGTCGCGTGCCGCAAGGCCGTCCAGTACGCCATCGACAAGGTCTCCGTGCAGACCGCCGAGGGCGGCCCCATCCGCGGTGACATCGCCACCACCGTCCTGCCGCCGGACATCCCGGGCTACCAGAAGGCGGACGTCTACGCGACCACCGGCAACAAGGGCGACACGGCCAAGGCCAAGGAGCAGCTGCAGGCCTGCGGCAAGTCGACCATCAGCACCAACATCTCGGCCCGCAGCGACCGCCCGCAGGAGATCGACGCGGCCACCGCGATCATCGCCTCGCTGAAGAAGGTCGGCATCAACGCCAGCCTGAAGCAGTACCCGTCGGGCAAGTACTTCACCGACTACGCCGGTGTGCCCACCTTCGACAAGAAGCAGAACATCGGTCTGCACATGATGCAGTGGGGTGCCGACTGGCCCTCCGGCTACGGCTTCCTGCAGCAGATCCTGCACGGTGACGCGATCGGTGCCTCCGGCAACACCAACCTCTCGTACCTGAACGACAAGCAGATCAACGAGATGCTGGAGAAGGCCATCGCCACCGAGGACGACACGGCGCGCAACGCCCTGTACGCCCAGATCGACAAGCGTGCGATGGACCTGTCGGCGCTGGTCCCGCTGACCTACTTCAAGGTCCTGCTGTACCGCCCGACCGGCTTCACCAACCTGGTGTCCACGGCGGCCTTCAGCGGTCAGTACGACTACCTCAACATCGGCACGACCAAGAAGTAGCCCCGGAAGGCAGGTGAAGGCATTGGTGCCCGTGGGCTTCGCGGCCCACGGGCACCAGCGCCGGTCCCCGTGATCTCGTACATCCTCCGTCGGACGTTCGCGGCAGTGATCCTGCTGTTGGTCGTCACCGCGGTCACCTTCGCGATCTTCTTCCTGCTGCCACGGATGGCCGGCCAGACCGCCGACCAGCTCGCGCAGCAGTACCTGGGCAAGAGCCCGACGAAGGCGGACATCCTCGCGGTCAAGCAGAACCTGGGTCTGGACGACCCCCTGTACCTCCAGTACTGGCACTTCATCAAGGGTGTCGTGTCCGGGGCCACCTACAACCTGGGTCCCACGACCGCGCACTGCGACGCGCCGTGCTTCGGCTACTCCTTCAAGACCCACGAGGCGGTCTGGCCGCAGCTCACCTCGCGCATCCCGGTGACCGCGTCGCTGGCCCTCGGTGCCGCCGTGCTGTGGCTGGTCTCGGGTGTCGTGATCGGTGTGATCTCCGCGCTCAGGCCGGGCAGCTTCTTCGACCGCAGCTTCATGGGCGTCGCGCTCGCCGGTGTCTCGCTGCCCATGTTCTTCACGGGCAACCTGGCGCTGCTGCTCTTCACCTACCAGTGGCCGATCTTCGGCCGCACCTATGTGCCGTTCACCGAGAACCCGGCCCAGTGGGCCAACACGCTCTTCCCGGCCTGGTGCTCGCTGGCACTGCTGTACTCCGCCATCTACGCGCGGCTGACCCGTTCGGGCATGCTGGAGACGATGAACGAGGACTTCATCCGCACGGCCCGCGCCAAGGGCCTGCGGGAGCGCAACGTCGTGGCCCGGCACGGGCTGCGCGCCGCGCTGACCCCGATCATCACCGTCTTCGGCATGGACCTGGGTCTGCTGCTCGGCGGCGCCGTGATCACCGAGACGGTGTTCTCGCTGCCCGGCATCGGCCAGTACGCGGTGCAGGGCATCACCGACAACGACCTGCCCCCGATCCTCGGCGTCACCCTGCTGGCCGCCATCTTCGTCGTAGTCGCAAATCTCCTGGTGGACCTGTTGTACGCCGCCGCCGACCCGCGGGTGAGGCTCTCGTGACCGAACTCTCCAAGACCGGTGCCGCCCTGGGCGAGCCGGCACCGGGGAACGCCCCCGACGCCTTCCTCGCGGTCCGCGACCTCAAGGTGCACTTCCCGACCGACGACGGCCTGGTCAAGTCCGTCGACGGGCTCAGCTTCCAGGTGGAGAAGGGCAAGACCCTCTGCATCGTCGGCGAGTCCGGCTCCGGCAAGTCCGTCACCTCGCTGGCCATCATGGGTCTGCACCGGCTCGGGGCGCGTGGCAAGAACGTCCAGATGTCCGGCGAGATCTGGCTGGACGGCAAGGAACTGGTCTCCGCCGACCCGGACGAGGTGCGCCGGCTGCGCGGCCGCGAGATGGCGATGATCTTCCAGGACCCGCTGTCCGCGATGCACCCGTACTACACGATCGGCAACCAGATCGTGGAGGCGTACCGGGTCCACCAAGACGTCAACAAGAAGGTCGCGCGCAAGCGGGCCATCGAGATGCTCGACCGGGTCGGCATCCCCGAGCCCGACAAGCGCGTCGACGGCTACCCGCACGAGTTCTCCGGCGGTATGCGCCAGCGCGCGATGATCGCCATGGCGCTGGTCAACAACCCCGAGCTGCTCATCGCGGACGAGCCGACGACCGCCCTCGACGTCACCGTCCAGGCGCAGATCCTCGACCTGATCCGGGACCTGCAGAAGGAGTTCGGCTCCGCGGTCGTCCTCATCACCCACGACCTGGGTGTGGTCGCCGAGATCGCCGACGACGTCCTGGTGATGTACGGCGGCCGGTGCGTGGAGCGCGGTTCGGTGGACGACGTCTTCGAGCGGCCGCAGCACCCGTACACCTGGGGCCTGCTCGGCTCGATGCCACGCATCGACCGGGAGACCTCCGAGCGGCTCATCCCCGTCAAGGGCCAGCCGCCGAGCCTCATCAACGTCCCCTCGGGCTGCGCCTTCCACCCCCGCTGTCCGTACGCGGACATCCCCAAGGGCGATGTCACCCGTACCGTGCGCCCGGAACTCCAGCAGGTCGGCGGCGGGCACTACTCCGCGTGCCACCTCTCGCCGGAGGACCGCACGCGGATCTGGACCGAAGAGATTGCGCCGAAGCTGTGAGTGACGCCGAAGCTGTGAGTGAGACGAAGAAAGCCGCCGACTCCGAGGTGCTGCTCAAGGTCGAGGGCCTCAAGAAGCACTTCCCGATCCGCAAGGGCGTCCTTCAGCGCCAGGTCGGCGCGGTCAAGGCGGTCGACGGCATCGACTTCGAGGTGCGCAAGGGCGAGACCCTGGGCGTGGTCGGTGAGTCGGGCTGCGGCAAGTCGACCATGGGGCGGGTCATCACCCGGCTCCAGGAGCCGACCGGCGGCTCGATCCACTTCGAGGGCCAGGACATCACACGGCTGAACTCGGCCGGGATGCGCCCGCTGCGGCGGGACATCCAGATGATCTTCCAGGATCCGTACGGGTCCCTGAACCCCCGGCACACCATCGGCGGGATCGTCTCGGCGCCGTTCCGGCTGCAGGGCGTGGAGCCCGAGGGCGGGGTGAAGAGGGAGGTCCAGCGTCTGCTGGAGCTGGTGGGTCTCAGCCCCGAGCACTTCAACCGCTACCCGCACGAGTTCTCCGGTGGCCAGCGTCAGCGCATCGGCATCGCGCGCGCACTGGCCCTGAAGCCGAAGCTGGTGGTGGCCGACGAGCCGGTCTCGGCCCTCGACGTGTCGATCCAGGCGCAGGTCGTGAACCTGATGGACGACCTCCAGAACGAGCTGGGCCTGACGTACGTGATCATCGCGCACGACCTGTCCGTGGTGCGCCATGTCTCGGACCGTATCGCGGTGATGTACCTCGGCAAGATCGTCGAACTCGCCGACCGCACCTCGCTGTACGAGGCGCCGATGCACCCGTACACCAAGGCCCTGATGTCGGCCGTGCCGGTCCCCGACCCGAAGCGCCGGGGTGCCAAGTCCGAGCGCATCCTCCTGCGCGGCGACGTCCCGTCCCCGATCTCCCCGCCGTCCGGCTGCCGCTTCCACACGCGGTGCTGGAAGGCGACGGAGATCTGCAAGACGACGGAACCCCAGCTGATCGAGCTGCGCCCCGGCCAGCGCGTGGCCTGCCACCACCCGGAGAACTTCGAGGACCAGGCTCCGCAGGACACCGTGCTCCTGTCGGTGGCCAAGGAAGCGGCCTCGCTGGTCGCCGTGCCGGAGAGCGAGGTCGCGGAGGAGCTCGAGACTCCCGGGGTCAAGACCACGAAGACGGGCCCGGGCACCAAAACCACGGACGAGTCGGCCAACTCAGGGGCGCGGGGCGGTGTTGAATCTGCGGCTACCGCCGCGGGGGCGCGACCAGCCCCCACTGACCCGCAGCCGAACGAAGAACCGGAAGACGACCGTCAGGAGTCAACCGACAAGTAACGCATGACAAGTTGGCAAAGTCATGCACATGCCCGAACGGGAGAGCGCAGAGTCGTCCCTGTCCGACTTATCGGCAGACGCGCGAAAGGGACGACACATGAGACTCTCCCGTTCAGCACGTTTAGGGGCCATCGCCACGGCGGTGGCCTCTTTCTGTGTCATCGCCGCCGCCCCGGCCCCGAAACCCGGCGCCCCCGGCATCGGCGACTCCTACTTCCCCCTCCTCGGCAACGGCGGCTACGACGCCCGCCACTACACCCTCGACGTGGCGTACAACCCCGACACCGACCGCCTGGACGGCCGTACGACACTCACCGCCCGCGCCACCCAGAACCTCTCGTCCTTCGACCTTGATCTCCAGAAACTGGAGGTCACCAAGGTCGAAGTCAACGGCAGACGGGCCCAGTTCACGCGCGACGGCGACGAGATCCGCATCACCCCGCGCCAATCCCTCCGCAAGAACCAGGACTTCACCGTCGCCGTCACCTACGGCGGCATCCCGCAACCCCTCGGCGGCCCCATCGTCTTCGGCTCCGACTACGGCTGGATGAAGACCACCGACGGCGTCTTCGTCGCCTGTGAACCCAACGCCGCCTCCACCTGGTTCCCGTCCAGCGACCACCCCTCCGACAAGGCCACCTACGACATCCGCATCAAGACCCCCGCGGGCCTGACCGCGGTCTCCAACGGCCGGCTCGTGTCGACGTACGACAAGGGCGGCTCCACGTACACCCACTGGCGCGAGAAGAAGCCGATGGCGACCTATCTCGCGACCGCCACCATCGGGAAGTTCGACGTGAAGACCGGCACCACGCCCGGCGGCACGCCGATCTACGTCGCCATCGACCCGGTCCTCGCGAACAGCAACAACGTCGACGTGTACGGCGTCACCGCCGAGGCCACCGACTACTGGTCGCAGGTGTTCGGGCCGTACCCCTTCGAGGAGACCGGCGCGATCGTCGACGACATGCCGCAGGCCGGGTTCTCGCTGGAGGTGCAGACGAAACCGGTCTACTCGGCCGTCCGCAACGAGACCACGATCGTGCACGAGCTGGCGCACCAGTGGTTCGGCGACAGCGTATCCGTCGCGCACTGGAAGGACATCTGGCTCAACGAGGGCTTCGCCACGTACAGCCAGTGGTTGTGGGCCGAGCACAAGGGCACCCGCAGCGCCCACGACTCCTTCCTCGCGGGCTATGACGCCCGGCCCGCCGACAACGCCTTCTGGCAGACGGTCGTCGGCGACCCGCAGCGCGACACGATGTTCGCGTCCGCGGTCTACCAGCGGGGCGCGATGACCCTCCAGGTGCTGCGCGAGCGGATCGGCGACACGGCGTTCTTCAAGCTGCTGCCCACCTGGACGAAGCTGCACCGCTACGGCAATGCCGACACCGCCGACTTCATCCGCCTCGCGGAGAAGATCTCCGGACAGCAGCTGGACGACCTGTTCCAGACCTGGCTGTTCACGACGGGCAAGCCCGCCCTGTAGCAGGCCCTGCGCAAGAATGCGGTGTGCTCCAGCAACTGTTCAGCCCCTCCGTCCAGCACACGCTCGACCTCGTCGGCATCTTCGTGTTCGCCATCTCCGGCGCGCTGCTGGCCGTCCGCAAGAACTTCGACGTCTTCGGCATCGCCGTGCTCGCCGAGGTCACCGCGCTGGGCGGAGGGCTGTTCCGGGACCTGATCATCGGCGCGGTGCCGCCCGCCGCCTTCACGGACCTGGGCTACTTCATCACCCCACTGCTCGCCGCCCTGCTGGTCTTCTTCCTCCACCCGCACGTGGAGCGCATCCAGGTGGGCGTGAACGTCTTCGACGCGGCGGGCCTCGGCCTGTTCTGCGTCGCCGGGACAACCAAGGCGTACGAGTACGGGCTCGGCCTCACCCAGTCGGCGACGCTCGGTCTCGCCACCGCCGTCGGCGGCGGTGTGCTCAGGGACGTACTCGCCAACGAGGTGCCGTCACTGCTGCGCTGGGACCGCGACCTGTACGCGGTCCCAGCGATCGTCGGCGCCACCATGGCCGTCCTCTGCATCCGCTACGACGTCCTCACCCCGCTGACCAGCGGGCTCGCGGCCCTCACCGCTTTCCTACTGCGGCTGCTCGCGATGCGGTTCCACTGGCGAGCTCCGCGGGCTTGGAACCGCCGCTCGACGGTGCGTGAGGAGTAGCGCCCGCCCGGCCGTGCAGCAGCCCCATCTCCTCGGTCAGCCAGGTGAAGGCCGGGACCACCTGCGGCCGCCACAGCGCCATGTTGTGGCCGCCCGCGCTCTTCGGGATGCAGACGACGTGCACGGTCGTCGGCGCCTTCGCGATCTTTTCCAGGCCGGTGGCCGCCTCGTAGCCGTCGCCCGGCTGACCGGACTGGTAGAGCGCGATCGCGGGCGGGGTACGGGCGTCCCGCAGCAGCACATAGGGGTTGTTGGCGCGGCGCAGGGCCAGCGTCTCCGCGGCCAGCGAATTGCGTTCGGCGACCGGGTCGTTGTACCCGGACATGCTGACCGCGGCCCGGTAGCGGTCGGGATGTGCCACGGCGAGCTTGGTCGCGCAGTGCCCGCCCGCCGAGTACCCGGCCACCGCCCAGCCCGCGGGCCCCGACTGGGCGCGGAAGTTGTCGTTGACCATCTTCGGCACGTCGAGGCTGAGCCAGGTGTCGGCGTTGACCGTGCCGGTGATGTTGGCGCAGCCGGTGTCCACTCCGGCCAGCAGGTTCATGCGCGGGGCGACCAGGATGAACGGTGCCACCTTGCCGTCCCGCATCAGCGGTTGCAGCTGGTTCACCGCGTGCAGCGACCCGAACCAGGCCTTCGCCGAGCCGGGGTAGCCCGACAGCAGCTCCACCACGGGGAACTTGTGGTGCCGGTAGGCGGGCGTGTCGTACTGGGGCGGCAGCCAGACGTAGACCTCGGCGTTCACGCCCGAGACGCGGCCCTTGAGCTGGGTGACCCGCACGCCCTCCATGCCGGGGCCGCCCGCCCTCCTGAAGTGCTGCGTCACCTTGGGCAGACGTTCCAGCGCGATGCCGCCGGTGCCGTCGGCGCCCAGGTCCGCGGCCTGCTGGACGTGGTCGCCGGTCCCGAGCAGGTCGGCCCAGCTGTCGTACAGGTTGTTCTGGTTGTTGACCAGCACGAAGACGAGGGCGACGGCGGTGCTTTGGGCGAACAGCACCATCAGCAGCCGGGCCGTGGCACGCAGGGCTCGTGGCCCTCTGACCCGCGACCACAGAGCGAGCGGAAGCGCGACAGCGACGACGGACAGCACGATCAGCGTGTAGAGGAACGCGGTCCCGGTGAGGCTCATATCCCTACAGAGGGGCGTACAGCCGGATCGGTTTACGGATGTGTACGGACACTTACCTGGAAGTTGCCCAGGTCTCACCTGAGAGCGTGCTGAGAAGCCGAGGGGTGAGGAGAGGCAGCAAAGCTACCGCTTAGTAGTACGTTGTTGTACCGTTCAGGCATGCCAGAAGCAGCCTCCGCCACGCGCGCCACGATCGGCGACAGCGAGTTCGACCGGGACACCGCGGTGACCCGCCGCGCACCCGGCGTCTACGACATCGATCTCTCCGCGGGCTGGACGATCATCAGCGCCGTCAACGGCGGCTATCTGCTGGCGGTCCTGGGCCGCGCCCTCGCGGACGCCCTGCCGCACCCCGACCCGTTCACGATCTCCGCGCACTACCTGACCGCGTCCCAGCCCGGACCCGCGGTGATCCGCACGGACGTCGTCCGCACCGGCCGCACCCTCTCCACCGGCCAGGCCTCGCTCTTCCAGTACGACGAGCAGGGCGCCGAGGTCGAACGCATCCGCGTCCTCGCCTCCTACGGCGACCTCGACTCCCTCCCCGACGACGTCCGTACGACGGCGACGCCCCCCGCTTTCCCGCCGATGGACGAGTGCTTCGGCCCCGAGGACGGACCGGCCCCGGTGGACGGCAGCTCGGCCATCACCGAGCGGCTGATGCTCAAGCTGGACCCGTCGACCCTGGGCTGGGCTCTCGGCGTGCCGTCCGGCAAGGGCGAGATGCGCTCGTGGTTCGGCCTCGCCGACGGCAGGGACGCCGACCCCCTCTCGCTTCTCCTGGCGGTGGACGCGCTGCCGCCGACCGCCTTCGAGATCGGCCTGAAGGGCTGGGTTCCCACGGTCGAACTCACCGTCCACGTGAGGTGCCGCCCGGCACCCGGCCCCCTGCGCGTCACCATCACCACCCGCAACCTCGCCGGCGGCTTCCTGGAGGAGGACGCGGAGGTCTGGGACAGTGCGGACAGGTTGGTGGCCCAGTCACGCCAACTGGCAAGGGTGAGGCTCGGGTAAGAGGCTGAGGGGCGCGACTGCACCCACCCAGGGGTGCGGGACTGGACTCGATTTGCGGCTACCGCCGCGGGCGCGACCAGCCATGTGCGGCCCGCAGTCGCCATACGAAGCCCTCCTCGTACGGACGTCACGGGCCTGACCGCCCCGTGCGCTGTTCGTCCTGCCGCCCAGGGCGCCCACGCGGCTCTGGGACTCGACTCCGCCCTCGGCTCGGTCCTGCGCAAGGTGATGGCCGCGCTGCCCGCCGCATCCTGGTCGACGCCACCCACTGGAAGAGCGGACCACAGCGGTCCATGGGCCTGGCGACCCTTCACGCGAGCCGGACGTACACCGTCGACCGGTACGGCCTCGTCGCCAGGGCGGGAGCCTGGTGTCTGGTCGCCGACCGGGTGCACTCCGCGACCGTTTTGGCGGAGCGAGGGCGGACGCGGCCGGCCGTACGACCCCGTGCACCGCCTCCCAGCCGCGCGGCAGCGGTGTACGGCGGGACGCCAGCAGCGCGACCAGCAGGATCCCGGCCGACCTGCCGAGCCCGCCGAGCAGCGTCGGCGCGGTGTCCACCGTGAAGCCGACCGAGGCCGGTCAAACGCCGGGTCGGTGTCGAACTTGCCGACGTCTGGGAGGTGTTGTGCCGCCAGGTCGAGGAGCGCCCCGGCGGCATCGACGTGACCGGGCGGGTTCGTCGCGACCGACTCGACCTGTTCCTGCGCCTGATGGCCCCCTGCCTCGCCGAACGCCGCTTCTGTCACGGGCTTGTACCAGCGAGTAAGTGAGCGAGCCGTGAAGACTCCCAGGTCAGAGTGGTTCCTTTAGCTGCGCTTTGCCTTCCGCACAGGCGGGGGACAGTGCGGACTCAAGGAAGCCCTAAGGGCCGTTGCGAGAGTTCACGACCTCAGGACTTCCTCATCTTCCCTGGAGTTGTCTCTCATGAAGCGTGTGCGTCTCCTCCCCGCCGTGGCCCTGTTGGCGCTCTCGCCCCTCGCCCTGGTGGCCTGTGGCTCGGGCGACTCGTCGTCGACCTCGAACAGCGGTACCTCGGGCCAGCAGCAGAACTGTCAGGCCCCCACGGGCAACGCCACCGGGATGCCGAGCGGAGGCGCCGCCCCGTCGGGCGCCCCCACCGGCAACGCGACCGCGATGCCGTCGGGTGCCCCCACCGGCAACGCCTCGGGCATGCCGAGCGGCGGCCCCGGCGGCGGCCAGGGCGGTCAGGGCGGCCCCGGCGGCGGCCAGGGCGGCGGCTGTGGCGGCCCCGGCGGCGCGGGCGGTGCGGCCCCGAGTGGCGCACCCAGCGGTGCGCCTAGCGCGGCGGCCACGAAGAGCTGACGTGGCGTAGTACGCCGTACGACAAGGGCGGCGCCCCGGTGAACGGGGGCGCCGCCCTTGTGTGTTCGGGTCAGTTCAGCCAGTGTTCACGGCCGATGCCGATGAGCCGCATCTGCCGCTCCGCCACCTGGCAGACCCGCTCGCGTTCCTCCTCGTCGGCCTCCAGTGCCTCCAGGAACAGTGAAGCCGTGATCAGCATCTGGTCCACGTACAGGTTGGCCAGCATGAGCAGGTCGTCGTCGCTCCAGCCTTCGGACACCGGGTCCTTGGCCAGTTCCTCCTTCACCTCCTGCCCGAACCGGGCCAGTTGGTCACGGATGGCCTCCCGGACCGGCTGGACCCCGCCGTGTCGTTCGCGGGCGATGAAGCGGACATGGGCCGGATACGCGTCCACGTGACCGGCGATCAACTCGACGGCCCGCGCTATGCGTTGGCCGTGGTCGGCGGCAGAGGACACCGTCCTGCGGATCATCGGGTGCAGGCTGCCCAGCGCCTCCTCGACCAGGGCCACGCCGAGATCCTCGGTGGAGCGGAAGTGCCGGTAGAAGGCGGTCGGGGCGACCCCGACGGCGCGGGTGACCTCGCGCAGGCCCAGGCTGCTCAGGCTCTGCTCCTCCAGCAGTCCGAGCGCCGCGTCCAGGAGCGACTGCCGGGTCTTCTGTTTCTGTGCCTGCCGGATGCCGAGGGTGTGACTCATGTCATCCAGTTAACAACTGTTCTCCGTAATTGGAAAGCCGTAAGGCGCGCTAGACTCTGGAGTCAGTGAACAACTGTAACCACAACTGTTCACCCAAACGTAACGACAGCCGTATCGGAGGGGGATCCGTCCCATGCTGTTCCTCGTCGCCGCACTCATGCTGCTCGGCGTCGTCCTGGGCACCGTCGCCCACGCGCCGTTCACCTTCACCGCCGTCGCCGCCACTGTCATCGCCGCGTGGCTCGGCGTCTTCGCGATCCGCGAGCGCCTCGCCCGCCGCCGCACCCCGTCCCACTGACCCCGTCCCTCTGACCCAGCCGCACCGTCCCCAGGAGCACTGATCACCATGCAGCTCACCGCGCAGGCCACCCCCCGCACCGGCGCCCGCGACACCGACGGCATGGCCGTGGCGTCCTTCATCCTCGGCCTCCTCGGCCTTCTCGTCCTCAATGTCTTCCTCGGCCCGGTCGCCATCGTCCTGGCCTCGGTGGCCCTGTGGCGCGGCACCAAGCGCCGCGGCCGCGCCTACCTGGGCCTCGGCCTCGGAGTGGCCGACCTCCTGGTCCTGGTGGCGTTCATGCAGCTGGACAGTACGGTGTCCTGGAGCCTCTGAGCCCGCCGTACCGGCCGGTCCTGGCCTGAGGCCGCGCGGGCACGCCCCGTAGAATCGGCGTCACCATGGCATACCTCGACCACGCCGCGACCACCCCGATGCTTCCCGAGGCGGTCGAGGCACTCAGCGCCCACCTCGGCGCCACCGGCAACGCCTCTTCCCTTCACGCGTCCGGCCGCAACGCCCGCCGCACGGTCGAGGAATCCCGCGAGACCCTCGCGGAGGCGCTCGGCGCCCGCCCGAGCGAGATCGTCTTCACCTCCGGCGGCACGGAGGCCGACAACCTCGCCGTGAAGGGCCTGTACTGGTCCCGGCGCGATGCGGACCCCGCAAGGACGCGGGTCCTCGCCAGCCCCGTCGAACACCACGCCGTCCTCGACGCCGTCCACTGGCTCGGCGAACACGAGGGTGCCACCGTCGAGTACCTCCCCGTCGACAAGTACGGCCGGGTCCACCCGGACGCCCTGCGCGCGGCGATCGCCCGTAACCCCGACGACATCGCCCTGGCCACGGTCATGTGGGCCAACAACGAGATCGGCACGATTCTGCCGGTCCGCGAACTCGCCGACGTCGCCGAGGCGTTCGGCGTCCCGCTGCACGCCGACGCCGTCCAGGCCTTCGGCCAGGTCCCCGTCGACTTCGCCGCCTCGGGACTCGCCGCGATGACGGTCTCGGGCCACAAGATCGGCGGCCCGTACGGCATCGGCGCGCTGGTCCTCGGCCGTGAGTGGACCCCCGTTCCCGTGCTGCACGGCGGCGGCCAGGAGCGCCACGTCCGCTCCGGCACCCTGGACGTCCCCGCCATCGCCTCCTTCGCGGTGGCCGGCCGCCTCGCCGCCGAGCAGCGCGAGTGGTTCGACGCCGAGATCGGCGCCCTGCGCGACGCCCTGGTCGAGGCGGTCCGTACGGCGGTCCCGGACGCGATCCTCGGCGGTGACCCGGCGCCGGGGGGACGACTCCCGGCCAACGCCCACTTCACCTTCCCCGGCTGCGAGGGCGACTCCCTGCTCCTGCTCCTGGACGCCCAGGGCATCGAGTGCTCCACCGGCTCCGCCTGTACCGCGGGCGTCGCCCAGCCCAGCCACGTCCTGCTGGCCACCGGCACCGACCCCGACCTGGCCCGCGGCACCCTGCGCTTCTCTCTCGGCCACACCTCCACCGAGGCGGACGTCGAGGCGGTCGCGAAGGCCATCGGCCCGGCGGTGGAACGGGCCCGGGCGGCGGGGCTGACGTAACGACACCGAAGCGGGACGCTCCTCGTGTCGTGGGGCGCCCGGTCAGGGGCTGCCGCCGGCACTTCCACTGCCGGCGGCAGCCTGCTGACGAGGCCCGGCGCGACCGTCTGCTCCGGTCAGCTCTCCGTGACCATCAGGGAGGCCATCATTCCCTCGTCCTCGTGCTGGAGCAGATGGCAATGGAGCATGTACATGTACGTGTCGTCGGCGAAGTCGGTGAACTCCATGGCGATCTTGATCTCGCCGCCACCGACGACCTCGTAGGTGTCGTACCAGCCGAGCTCGACCCCGGTCGGCTCCTCGCCGTTGATCGAGATGAGCTGATACGGCACGTCATGCAGATGGAACGAGTGTTCCAGCTGGCTGGTGTTGGTGATCGTCCAGATCTCCTTCGCGCCCAGCGTGGTGCTGATCATGGCCATGCTGGACATGGTGAGTCCGGCCGAGCCGTTGATCTTCATCGTCGCACCGGTGTTGCTGAGGGTGATGGTGCGGGCGGTGAAGTCGGTGGTGTCGTACCGCTCGATGGTGTTGAGGGTGCTGGGCAGGTCGTCCGGGGTGTCGGTGCCGCCCGCCGCGACGGTGAGGAAGTCGTACGTGCCGGAGCCGCCGCGGATCCAGCCGGTCGTGATGACCGCCTGGAGGGTGACGTCGGAGCTGACGTCCATGACGAACTCGGCACGGGCGCCGGCCACCAGACGGATGGTGGTCACCTCGGCGGCCTCCGCCAGGTAGCCCTGGTCGGTGGCGATCTGCGTCAGCGTGCCGCCGTCGCTGCGTTGGATGGTGATGATGTCGGACGGTGAGGCGTTGAGCGCCCGGAAGCGGTTGCGGGTCTTGGTGGCGGAGAAGGCGAGCGTGGTGTCGTCGACGTTCTCGCCGTTCACCAGGAGCGGGAAGCTGAGCCCGGAGCTGAGGTAGCCGGTCTGGTCGTACTTGATGTCTCCCGCGCTGTCCACGGCCAGGCACTGGAAGATGAGCGGGATGTCGTCGACGCCGTAGTCGCTGGGCAGCGCCGCGGACGTGTCGGAGTCGTCCTCGACGATGATCATCCCGGCCAGCCCGTGGGTGGCCTGCTTGGCCGTGGTGCCCAGGGCGTGCGGGTGGTACCAGAGGGTCTTGGCCTCGTCCAGGACGGTGAAGGTGGGCGACCAGACCGTCCCGGCGGAGAAGGTGCTCTGCGGGCCGCCGTCCATCTGGGCCGGGACATGGGCGCCGTGGAAGTGGACGGTGGTGTCCTCGGTGAGGCTGTTGGTGATGTTCAGCAGCACGGTGTCGCCGTTGGTCCACTTCAGGGTGGGGCCGAGGAACGACTGGTTGTAGCCCGCGGTGCTGCTGCTGACACCGCTGAGCACCTCTGCGGTGCCGGTCTGTGCCTCCAGGGTGAAGGTGGTGGTGCCGTCGGTGGTGGTGCCCTCCAGCAGCTCCGGGATGGTGAGGGTGCCGTCCGTGGCGGCCGCCGCCTTGTTGCGAGCGCCTTCGGTGAGCAGGGAGAAGGTGGTCCCGGCCGCGCCGACCGCGGCGAGGCCCAGCCCGGCCATACCGCCGAGGAACTTCCGCCGGTGCATGCCCTTCTTGTGGCCCCGGCCCTGCTTGGAGTGCTCGGCCTTGACTCCCCGGCCGTCTCTCGCGTGCGCGCCCTTGTCGGGTTCTGCGGTGTGTGTCATGGCCGTGGAGCTTTGGCCTAAGGGCTGTGTAAAGGCTGGGGTCGAATTAGGAACGAGCCAGGGATCCTGTGGACGGTGAGAAAGGCTTTTCTGCTCTCAACTCCCTTTAGGGGAAGTCATGTTGGCATGACGCAGGTCAGGGTCGGGATGGAGGACACATCGGACGGGCGCCCCTCATCGATTGTTCACAACAATGAAGGAAAGTGACCTGTGTCACAGGTGTAGCTCAAGTGGACCTGGTGTGCGCCGCTTTGACCAGCTTCATGTACCGGTCCCAGTCCCAGTGCTCGCCGGGGTCGGTGTGGTCCGTCCCCGGCACCTCCACATGGCCGATGATGTGCTCGCGGTCGACGGGTATGTCGTACCGCGCACATATTCGCGCCGTGAGCCGCGCCGAGGCCTCGTACATCTCGTCCGTGAAGTCCTCGGGCCGGTCCACGAAGCCCTCGTGCTCGATGCCGACACTGCGTTCGTTGTAGGCGCGGTTGCCCGCGTGGAACGCCACGTCCAGCTCACGGATCATCTGGGTGATGTGGCCGTCCTTGCGGACGATGTAGTGCGCGGCCGCGCCGTGCCCCGGGTCCTGGAACACCTTCACCGCGCTGTCGAAACTGCCCTGGGTGACATGGATGATCACCATGTCCACGCCGTAGTCGTCGGGCCGGTCCGCGCGCCGCCAGTTCGCGTCGGACGCCGCCACCCACTGCGCGCCGCGGAAGTCGACCGCGCCCTCGACCCGCGGCTTCTCCACGCCCGGTGCCCGCCACCACAGCCGCGCCAGCTCGTCCCGGGCCAGCACGGCCGAGCCCACGGCGGCCGCCGTCCCGCCGATGAGCAGAGCGCGGCGACCGATGCGTCGGTCGCCGTCCTCGGATGCCTGTTTCTCCCCCATGTGATCGTCAACGGATACTCGTGGGCTTCGGTTCCCGCGCCCCCGTACCCTTGAGGGGTTATGACTGACACCACGCCGCGCCCTCTTCGTGTACTCGCCGCCATGTCCGGAGGAGTGGACTCCGCCGTCGCCGCCGCCCGCGCCGCCGAAGCCGGCCATGACGTGACCGGCGTCCACCTCGCGCTCTCCGCGAACCCTCAATCGTTCCGCACGGGCGCGCGTGGCTGTTGCACCATCGAGGACTCGCGCGACGCCCGCCGCGCCGCCGACGTCATCGGCATCCCGTTCTACGTCTGGGACCTCGCCGACCGCTTCCGCGAGGACGTCGTCGAGGACTTCGTCGCCGAGTACGAGGCCGGCCGCACGCCCAACCCCTGCCTGCGCTGCAATGAGAAGATCAAGTTCGCCGCCCTGCTCGACAAGGCGCTGGCGCTGGGCTTCGACGCGGTGTGCACAGGCCACTACGCGAAGGTTCTGGTGGGCGAGGACGGCTCCCGCGAACTGCACCGCGCCTCCGACATGGCGAAGGACCAGTCGTACGTCCTCGGTGTCCTGGACGAGAAGCAGCTGGCGCACGCCCTGTTCCCGCTCGGCGACACCGTCACCACCAAGGACGAGATCCGCGCCGAGGCCGAGCGCCGGGGCCTCGCGGTCGCCAAGAAGCCCGACTCCCACGACATCTGCTTCATCGCCGACGGCGACACCCAGGGCTTCCTCGCCTCGCGTCTCGGCAGGGCCGAGGGCGACATCGTCGACGAGGCGGGCGCGAAGATCGGCACCCACGAGGGCGCGTACGGCTTCACGATCGGCCAGCGCAAGGGTCTGAGGATCGGCACCCCGGCCGCCGACGGCAAGCCGCGCTACGTCCTCGACATCTCGCCGGTGGACAACAAGGTGACGGTCGGCCCGGCCGCCGCCCTTGACGTGACCGCCCTGAGCGCGATCAAGCCCCGCTGGTGCGGCGCGGCTCCGACCGGCCCCGGCACCTACACCGCCCAGCTCCGCGCCCACGGCGGCGAGACCGAGGTCACGGCGGAGCTGGTCGACGGCGCCCTGGAGGTGCGGTTCACGGAGCCGGTCCGCGGGGTGGCACCCGGGCAGGCGATCGTGCTGTACGACGGCACACGCGTGGTGGGCTCGGCGACGATCGCGTCGACCACGCGCGCGAGGGCCGGGGTGGCCTGAACCGTTCTGCGCGCACACGCGCGTGCCCGGAGAGCCGTACGCGCGTGTGCCTCGGCTGTCAGGGAGCGCTGTCAGGGGGCGCTGTCAGGGGGCGAAGAACTCCGTCAGGACCGGTCCGAGGGCGGTCGGGTCCACCATGTGGGTCTGGCCCTCCAGGACGCGGTACGAGCCCTTCGGAGCCGTCTCCGCGACCGCCCTGGTGCCCTCGCGCATCCACTCGGGGCTCGCGCCGCCCGCGACGGCCAGCACCGGGGCCGTGATCGAGGCAAGGCGGTCCCGGGGGACCAGGCCACCTGCCATGACCGCGTTGTCGTAGGCGAGCGTCGGTGCGACGGACTCCATGCCGGGCCACATGGGGGACTGGCGGGCGCCCTGGATCATCTGTTCGCCCATGCCGGTGAGCCGCAGGAAGAGCTCCACCGCGTCCCCGCGCCGGCCCTCGGCGAGCGCGGCCGTCAACTTCTCGGTGTACTCGGCGTTCTGCTCGGCGCCGCCGTCCAGGAAGTCGGCGTAAGGCGTCTCGTACACGGCGACCCGGCGCACCGGCAGCCCGCTCGCCGCGGCTTCCAGGGCCAGCGCACCGCCGGACGAGACGCCGCACAGGCACGCCTCGCCGCCCGCCGCGTCGATGACCGCGGCGAGGTCGTCGACCTCACGGGCCACGGCGTAGGGGGCCGTGTCGCCGCTCGCGCCGCGACCCCGGCGGTCGTACACGAAAACGCTGTACCGCTCCGACAGAGGCACGGCCAGGGGCGCGACCGTGCCGCCCGTGGACATCGCGCCGCTGACGAGGATGACCGCCGGGCCCTGCCCGGTCCGTTCGTACGCGATCGGGGTGCCGTCGCGTGAGAGGGTCTTCTTGTCCATGTCTGAGGAGACTGCCTCAGGACACGGAATTCATCGGTCAGGACACGTCGACCTCGACCTCGTAGAAGCAGAGATGGTCCTTGATCTCGGCGACGGCGGGCTTCGGCTCGGGGTAGGACCACACCAGGTCGGGCGCGTCAGGCGCCGACCAGTAGGACGCGGTGCCCTTGAAGGGGCAGTAGGTGTGGGTGTCGGAGGGGGTCAGCAGATCGAGCCGTACGTCCTCGGCGGGGAGGTAGTACCGCACGGGACAGCCCGTCTCCCTGAGGGCCAACGGTCGGTCGCTCTCCGCCAGGACCTGGTCGCCGTGCACCACGCGCACGTGCCGGTCGAGCTGCTCGATGGTGATCGTGTGTCCTTCAGCCATACCGGAGAAGCGCTCGCGGGCCCCCGGTTCTTCCCGCGTACCGTGACCTCATGCGAATCTGCGTCTTCCTCTCCGCCGCCGACCTGGACGACCGCTACACGCGCCCCGCGCGGGAGTTCGCGAAGCTGCTTGGCAAGGGCGGGCACACCCTCGTGTGGGGCGGCTCGGACGTGGGTCTGATGAAGGTGGTCGCGGACGGCGTGCAGGAAGCGGGCGGGCGGCTCGTCGGGGTTTCCGTGGAGTTCCTGGCCGCCAAGGTCCGTCCGGGCGTCGACGAGATGGTGATCACCAAGGACCTCGCCGAACGGAAGAAGCTGCTTCTGGAGAAGGCCGACGCCGTGGTCGTCATGGTGGGCGGTACGGGCACGCTCGACGAGGCGACCGAGATCCTGGAGCTCAAGAAGCACGGGCACACCGAGAAGCCGGTGGTGCTGCTGAACACGGCGGGCTTCTACGACGGGTTGAAGGAGCAGTTCCGACGTATGGAGGACGAGGGCTTCCTGCCTCGCCCGCTGACCGACCTGGTGTTCTTCGCGGAGGAGCCGGTGGGGGCGCTGGCGTACCTGGAGGAGTCGCTCGGTACGCCCTGACGGCGTGATGCGAGCATGGCGGCATGGCTACACATGTGATCACCGGAGCGGGCTCCGGCATCGGCGCGGCGGTGGCCCGCCGTCTGCACGCGCGCGGGGACGAACTCGTGCTGCACGCGCGTGACGCGGGCCGTGCGAAGGAGCTGGCGGCGGAGTTTCCCGGGGCGCGGACGCTGGTCGGGGATCTGGCGGACCCCGACAAGCTCTCGTGGGCCTTCTCGCACCAGTCGCTGCCGGACCGGGTGGACTCCCTGCTGCACATCGCGGGTGTGGTCGACCTCGGGCCGGTGGGGGACCTGACCCCGAAGACGTGGCGCCATCAGCTGAACGTCAACCTGATCTCTCCGGCCGAACTGACCCGGCACTTCCTGCCCCAACTCCGGGCGGCCCGGGGCCATGTCGTCTTCGTCAACTCGGGTGCGGGGCTGAACGCGCACGCCGACTGGTCCGCGTACGCGGCCTCCAAACACGGGCTGAAGGCTCTGGCGGACTCCCTCCGCCACGAGGAGCACGGCAACGGCGTCAGGGTCACCTCGGTCTATCCCGGCCGCACGGCCGGCCCCATGCAGGCGAAGGTCCACCAGCAGGAGGGCAAGGAGTACGACCCGTCGCGATGGATCGACCCCGAGTCGGTCGCGACGACGATCCTGACGGCGATCGACCTGCCCCGAGACGCGGAGATCAACGACCTGACGGTCCGTCCGGGCCGCTGACGGATTTTTCCAGGGGCTCCGCCCCCTTCGATCCCCGCTCTTCAGACGCCGGAGGGGCTGATTCCAGCCCGTCCGGCGTTTGAGGACGAGGCCCCTTCAGGGCCGATGGGGGTCTGGGGGCGCAGCCCCCAGGGACGGGACGGGTAGGGGCGGCGGGGGCGAGAAAACACCCCCGGTCACCTACGTAGGCTTCGCACGTGACCGCAGACTTCAGCTTCGCCCCCGCCACCGGCATCGGCTCCCTCCCCGGCGGCGACGCCCGGGAAGCCGCCAGGACCGCCACCGGCTCCTTCGAGGACTTCCCGTTCCTGCCCGAGCTCCCCGCCCGCGGCCCCGGCGCCGACATGATCGGCCGCACCGCGGGCATGCTCGTCGAGCTGTACGCGCGCGTGGAGCCCAGCGGATGGCGGCTCGGGGACCGGCCCGGAAGGGACACCAATCGAGCCCGGTCCTGGCTGGGGCAGGACCTCGACGCCCTGGAGGAGTTCACCCAGGGGTACGAGGGGCAGCTCAAGGTGCAGGCCGTCGGCCCGTGGACGCTCGCCGCCGCGCTGGAGCTGAGGAACGGCGAGGTCGCCCTCTCCGACCCCGGCGCCTGCAGGGACCTCGCCGCCTCGCTCGCGGAGGGACTCAGGCTGCACCTGGAGGAGGTCCGGCGGCGCATCCCCGGCGCGCGGATCGTGCTCCAGCTCGACGAGCCCTCCCTCATCGCCGTACTGAGGGGGCAGGTGAGGTCCGCCAGCGGATACCGGACCCACCGTGCCGTCGACCGGCAGCTCGTCGAGGCCACCCTCCGCGACGTCGTCGGGGTTCACGAGGGCGGCCCCGTCGTGGTCCACTCGTGCGCACCGGACGTCCCCTTCG
This sequence comes from Streptomyces sp. NPDC019531, assembly GCF_044903305.1. Lineage (NCBI taxonomy): Bacteria > Bacillati > Actinomycetota > Actinomycetes > Kitasatosporales > Streptomycetaceae > Streptomyces > Streptomyces sp. NPDC019531. The sequence goes on from NZ_JBJDQL010000002.1 coordinate 272,136, forward strand.
CCCTGCTGCGAAGGGCGGGCGCGGCGGCGGTCTCCTTCGACTTCTCGCTCCTCACCGAGCGTGACGACGACACGATCGGCGAGGCGGTGGAAGGGGGGACGAGGCTCTTCGCCGGTGTCGTGCCCGGCACGGACACGGCATTGTCAGACCCTGCCGGTAGCGTCATGGGTGTCAGGACGCTGTGGCGCAGGCTGGGGCTGCATCCGGGACTTCTCACGGAGGCAGTCACGGTCACTCCGTCGTGCGGACTCGCGGGGGCTTCCCCGGAGTACGCGCGCAAGGCCCTCGCCCACTGCGTCCAGGCGGCGAGATCCCTCGCGGACAACCCAGAGTAACGGGAGGACAACACGGTGGCCGGCGACAAGCAAGCGGAGACGACGGTGCCCGCCGAGGCACGGGAGAAGCACGCGCAGCTCGCTGAGCAGATCGAGGAGCACCGCTTCCGGTACTACGTGAACGACGCCCCGGTCATCAGCGACGCCGACTTCGACAAGCTCCTGCGCTCCCTCGAAGCCCTCGAAGAGGAGTACCCCGAGCTGCGCACCCCCGACTCACCGACCCAGAAGGTCGCGGGGGCGTACGAGACGGAGTTCACGGCGGTCCAGCACCGCTCCCGCATGCTCTCCCTGGACAACGCCTTCAGCGACGAGGAGTTGGCGGCCTGGGCCGAGCGGGTCGCCAAGGACGTCGGCACCACCGACTACCACCTGCTGTGCGAGCTCAAGGTCGACGGCCTCGCCGTCAACCTCACCTACGAGCACGGCCGGCTCACCCGCGCGGCGACCCGCGGCGACGGCCGCACCGGCGAGGACATCACGCCCAACGTCCGTACGATCGCGGAGATCCCGGACCGGCTCACCGGCGACAAGGTCCCCGACCTCGTGGAGATCCGCGGCGAGGTCTACTTCCCGATGGAGAAGTTCGAAGAGCTCAACGCCCGTCTGGTCGAGGCCGGCGACAAGCCCTTCGCCAACCCGCGCAACGCGGCGGCCGGTTCACTGCGCCAGAAGGACCCGCGCGTCACCGCCACCCGCCCCCTCCACATGGTCGTCCACGGCATCGGCGCCCTGGAGGGCTTCGACGGCATGACCCGCCTCTCCCAGGGCTACGACCTCCTCAAGTCCTGGGGCCTGCCCACCGCGAAGCACAACAAGGTGGTCGACGGCCTCGACGGCGTCCGGGAGTTCATCGCGTACTTCGGCGAGAACCGCCACTCCGTGGAGCACGAGATCGACGGGGTCGTGGTCAAGCTCGACGAGATCCCGCTCCAGGGCCGCCTCGGCTCCACCTCCCGCGCCCCGCGCTGGGCCATCGCGTACAAGTACGCGCCGGAAGAGGTCAACACCAAGCTCATCAACATCCGTGTGGGCGTGGGCCGTACGGGCCGGGTCACGCCGTACGCCCAGGTCGAGCCGGTGACGGTGGCCGGCTCGGAGGTCGAGTTCGCCACCCTGCACAACCAGGACGTCGTCAAGCTGAAGGGCGTCCTCATCGGCGACACCGTGGTGCTGCGCAAGGCCGGTGACGTCATCCCCGAGATCCTCGGACCCGTGGTCGACCTGCGCGACGGCAGCGAGAAGCCCTTCGTCATGCCGGAGAAGTGCCCCGAGTGCCAGACCCCGCTCAGGCCGATGAAGGAGGGGGACATCGACCTGCGCTGCCCCAACGCCCGCACCTGCCCGGCCCAGTTGCGCGAGCGTCTGTTCTACCTCGCGGGCCGCAAATCGCTGGACATCGAGCACTTCGGGTACGTCGCCGCGGCCGCCCTCACCAAGCCACTGGAGCCCTCGGACCCGCCGCTGACCGACGAGGGCGACCTGTTCGACCTCACCATCGAGCAGCTGCTGCCCATCAAGGCGTACGTCCTGGACCAGGACAGCGGTCTGCCCAAGCGCGACCCGAAGACCGGCGAGGAGAAGATCGCCACGGTTTTCGCCAACCAGCAGGGCGAGCCGAAGAAGAACGCGGTGGCCATGCTGGAGAACATCGCGGCCGCCAAGGAGCGCCCGCTCGCCCGTGTCCTCACCGGCCTCTCGATCCGTCATGTCGGCCCGGTCGCCGCCGAGGCCCTCGCGCGCAACTTCCGCTCGATCGACCGCATCGAGCAGGCGAGCGAGGAGGAGCTGGCGAACACCGACGGCGTCGGCCCGATCATCGCGAAGTCCCTCAAGGAGTGGTTCGCGGAGGACTGGCACCAGGAGATCCTGCGCAAGTGGAAGGCCGCGGGTGTGCGCACGGAGGAGGAGGGTTCGGGGGAGGACGAGGGCCCGCGCCCGCTGGAAGGGCTCACCGTCGTCGTCACCGGCACCCTGGAGCGCTTCACCCGGGACGGAGCCAAAGAGGCGTTGCAGACCCGTGGGGCGAAGGTGACCGGTTCGGTTTCGAAGAAGACGTCTTTCGTTGTTGTGGGTGACAATCCAGGCTCGAAGTACGACAAGGCGATGCAACTCAAGGTGCCCGTACTGAACGAGGACGGCTTTGACGTCCTGTTGGAACAGGGCCCCGAGGCGGCCACCGATGTGGCGCTTCCCACGGAGGAGTAGCGAGGAGCGGCGGTTGAACGCCACCCGATCGGCGCATACCAGATGCATACGGGTGGCCGGGGCGCATTCGGGCAACCGTCGACGACCGCTGCCCGTGGAAGCCTTCTGCGGCCTACTGTTGAGATGTGCGCCTGCCGTGCCCAGCTGCGGTTGGGGCATCCCCTTGCTCCTGATGAGCAAGGGGAAGGGTTTTCCAACGCGGCGCCGTCGAGGGTTTTGTCGGGCGAACGGGCCGCGTGGCGTGGGCACCGCCGGCTGTGAGAGGGACGGGAATGGAACCGACCGAGAGCGCCGCCCCGGACTCACGGCTGCGCCGGTTCACCGGCGCATGGCGGGCGAGCCGGGGGGCCGGACGGCCTTCTGAGCACACGGGCGGGGAGCGGCGTACCGCGGGACAGTACCTCGCGGCCGGCGGCCCGGGTGCCGCGCAGCTCACCGCCGAGCGCGACTCCGGCCTGCCGGGCTCCGAACCGGACCGGCATCCGTCCTGGCCCGCGCTGCCGGCGGCGGTCGTCGCGGCGGCCGGGTTCGTCCTGGGTGCGGGCTTCTACCGGGCCTTCACCGGCGGCCACGCCCTTTTCCCCTCCGGCGCCGTCGGTTGGTCGCTGGCCGTCCTGACCGGCGTCATCGTCGGCCATCTGGTCGCCCTCGGCCGGGCCCGCTGGTGGGGCGGCACCGGCTCGGGCGCCGCCCTCACCCTCGCCGTCCTGCTGCTGTACGGCTGGGTGTCGGCGGGCATGGTCAGCCTCACCGTCGTCCTGCTGGTCGGCATAGCCAGGCGCCACCGCTGGCGGCAGGGCGTCCTGCACGGCGCGGTGGACATCCTCGGCATAGCCACCGGAGCCGTGGTCCTCGCCATGTTCGGGCAGTCGCCGTCCGTCGAGACCCCCTGGAACCCCGACAGTTGGACCTTCTACACCGGCCCCGAGGTGGTCCTGGTCGCCGGCGCCTATCTCGCGGTCACCCGCGTCCTAGGCTGGTACCTGCACTCCTCGCGCCACGCGGGTCTGCCCACCGTGGCCCGCACCGCCCTGGTCAGACAGGGCCTGGTCGCGGTCGCGCTGCTCGGCATCGCCCCGCTGGTCTGCGTGGTCACCGCCGCCAAGCCCCTGCTGCTGCCACTGTTCGCGATCCCGCTCATCGCCCTCGACTCCACCCTGTGGATGGCCCGGGCCCGGGCCGAGGAGCAGCTGCGCGACCCGCTGACCGGACTGCCCAACCGGCAGTGGCTCCTGGAGCGCATCTGGACCGCCCTGGACGACGCCGAACGCATCGGCGCCCGGTCCGCCCTGATGCTCATCGACCTCGACCGCTTCCGCTCGGTCAACGACACCCTGGGCCATCTCGCCGGTGACCGGCTGCTCCTGCAGATCGCCGACCGGCTGCGGATCGCCCTGCCGCGCGGGGCGGAGGCGGCCCGGCTCGGCGGTGACGAGTTCGCCGTCTTACTGCCGGTCGCCGACTCCACGACCTCCGCGACCCGGGTCGCCCGCAACCTGGTCGCCGCCCTCAGCTCCCCGCTCGACCTCGACGGACTCACCCTCGTCCTGGAGGCCAGCGCCGGGGTCGCCGTCTTCCCCGACCACGCCGTGGACGCCGAGGGAATGCTGCGGCGGGCGGACGTGGCGATGTACCAGGCCAAGCGGGACCGTACGGGCGTAGAGGTGTACGAGTCCAAGCGGGACTCCAACACCCCCGACCGCCTCGGCCTCCTGGGCGATCTGCGCCGGGCCCTGGACGCGCACGAAGTGCAGCTGCACTACCAGCCCAAGGTCCGCTTCGACGGGCAGGTCGCCGGTCTGGAGGCCCTCGTCCGCTGGGTGCACCCGGAGCGCGGGAAGGTGCCGCCGGACGAGTTCATCGCGATCGCCGAGTCGTCCGGGCTGATGCCTTATCTCACCGAGTACGTCCTGGACACGGCCCTCGCGCAGGTCGCCGAGTGGCGTGCGCAGGGCCTTCAGGTCCCGGTCGCGGTCAACGTCTCCCCGCGTGATGTCCACACCCCGGGCTTCGCCGGCTCGGTGGCCGCGCGTCTGGCCCGTCATGGAGTCCCCGCGGGAGCGCTCCAACTGGAGATCACCGAGCACGTCCTGCTGGAGGACCCGTCGCGGGCGGCGGACACCCTCGCCGCGCTGACCGGCCACGGCGTGAAGATGTCCCTGGACGACTTCGGCACCGGCTACTCCTCCCTGGTCCACCTTCGCCGCCTCCCAGTGAGCGAACTGAAGATCGACCGCTCCTTCGTGGCCAAGCTGGCCGTCGACACCGAGGACGCGGAGATCGTCCGCTGCACGGTGGACCTGGCCCACTCCCTGGGCCTCCTGGTCGTGGCCGAGGGTGTTGAGGACGACGAGACCTGGGAGCGGCTGCGCGACATGGGCTGTGACGCCGTACAGGGCTGGCTGGTGGCAGCGGCGATGCCGCCCGAGGAGACGACGGCCTGGCTGAGGGCACGGGGTTCGAGGGGCTGGCAGAGGCCAAGGGCAGCGCTCCCGGCAGCGGAGTAAAGCGTTCCAGCCCACGTGTGCGGTCTTCAGGGGCGCGGGGCTGTATCGCTATGCGGCTCCGCCGCGTGGGCGCGATCAGCCACAACACCCGCAGCCGCCCAACGACGTCCTCCGGCACCCCCTCCGGAATCCGTTTAACAGCCAGAGGCCCCCGCGCCATAGGATTGGGCCCCAAACCACACACACTCACCCCAGAGGATCGCTGCATGCCTGGCATCACGCGCGAGGAGGTCGCCCACCTCGCACGGCTGGCGCGTCTGGAGCTGAAGCCCGAAGAGCTCGAACACTTCGCGGGACAGCTGGACGACATCATCGGCGCGGTCGCACGCGTCAGCGAGGTCGCCGACCAAGACGTACCGCCGACCTCGCACCCGCTCCCGCTGACGAACGTCATGCGGGCGGACGAGGTCCGTCCGTCGCTCACCCCCGAGCAGGCGCTCTCCGGCGCCCCGGCCCAGGAGCAGCAGCGTTTCAAGGTGCCGCAGATCCTGGGGGAGGACTAACCGCCATGACGGACAACGTCAACATCATCAAGCTGACCGCCGCCGAGACCGCCGCGAAGATCGCTTCCGGTGAGCTCACCGCGGTCCAGGTCGCCGAGGCCCACCTCGCCCGGATCGAGGCCGTCGACGAGAAGGTGCACGCCTTCCTGCACGTCGACCGCGAGGGCGCCCTCGCGCAGGCCCGCGCCGTCGACGAGAAGCGGGCCAAGGGCGAGAAGCTCGGCCCCCTCGCCGGTGTCCCGCTCGCGCTGAAGGACATCTTCACCACCGAGGGCATCCCGACGACGGTCGGTTCGAAGATCCTCGAAGGCTGGATCCCGCCGTACGACGCGACGCTCACCAAGCGTCTGAAGGCCGCCGACGTCGTCATCCTCGGCAAGACCAACATGGACGAGTTCGCCATGGGGTCCTCGACCGAGAACAGCGCGTACGGCCCGACCGGCAACCCGTGGGACCTCACCCGCATCCCGGGCGGCTCCGGCGGCGGTTCCTCCGCCGCGCTGGCCGCGCACATGGCGCCCCTCGCCATCGGCACCGACACCGGCGGCTCGATCCGCCAGCCGGCCGCCGTCACCGGCACGGTCGGCGTGAAGCCGACGTACGGCGCGGTCTCCCGTTACGGCATGGTGGCGTTCTCGTCCTCCCTCGACCAGGGCGGCCCCTGCGCCCGTACGGTCCTGGACGCGGCGCTGCTCCACGAGGTCATCGCCGGACACGACCCCCTGGACTCCACCTCCATCGACGCCCCGGTCCCGCCGGTCGTCGAGGCGGCCCGCAACGGCAGCGTCGAGGGCATGCGCGTCGGTGTCGTGAAGCAGTTCCGCGGCGAGGGCTACCAGGCCGGTGTCATCCAGCGCTTCGACGAGTCCGTCGCCCTCCTCAAGGACCTGGGCGCCGAGATCGTCGAGCTGGACTGCCCGTCCTTCGACCTCGCGCTGTCGGCGTACTACCTCATCGCGCCGTCCGAGTGCTCGTCCAACCTCGCCCGCTTCGACGGTCTGCGTTACGGCCTGCGCACCGGCGACGACGGTACGAACTCCGCCGAGGCGGTCACCTCGATCACCCGCGAGGCCGGCTTCGGCCCCGAGGTCAAGCGCCGCATCATGCTCGGCACTTACGCCCTGTCGAGCGGGTACTACGACGCCTACTACGGCTCCGCCCAGAAGGTCCGTACGCTCATCACGCGCGACTTCGAGAAGGCCTTCGAGCAGGTCGACGTGATCGTCTCCCCGACGACCCCGACCACCGCCTTCCCGATCGGCGAGCGCGCCGACGACCCGATGGCGATGTACCTCGCTGACCTCTGCACCATCCCGACCAACCTCGCGGGCAACTCGGCCATGTCGCTGCCCTGTGGTCTCGCCCCGGAGGACAACCTCCCGGTCGGTCTGCAGATCATCGCCCCGGCCCTGAAGGACGACCGTCTTTACAAGGTCGGCGCCGCCGTCGAGGCCGCCTTCGTGGAAAGGTGGGGGCACCCGCTCCTGGAGGAGGCACCGTCGCTGTGAGCAAGCTGACCAAGGCGAAGGACTTCAAGAAGTCCAAGTCCGGTACGTACCTGTCCATCGCCACCACGGCGTTCGGCGCCATCGGTGTCGCCAAGCGGCTCAAGAAGGCGCGCACCGAACAGGACACGCTCGTCCTGATCGACGCCACCGTGTCCGCCGTCGCGATCGTCACCGGCCTCGCGATCCTGTACCGCGAGCTGAAGCGGCTGGGCGACGACGACGTCCTGCTGGGCTGAGAGGGAAGTTTCACCGTGACCACCACGACCGACCTGGTGTCGTACGAGGACGCTCTCGCGTCGTACGACCCCGTCATGGGCCTTGAGGTCCATGTCGAACTCGGCACCAAGACCAAGATGTTCTGCGGCTGTTCGACCGAGCTCGGCCAGGACGCCAACACGCAGACCTGCCCCACCTGCCTCGGCCTGCCCGGCGCGCTCCCGGTCGTCAACGCGATCGGCATCGAGTCGGCCATCAAGATCGGTCTCGCGCTGAACTGCGAGATCGCCGAGTGGTGCCGATTCGCCCGGAAGAACTACTTCTATCCGGACATGCCGAAGAACTTCCAGACCTCCCAGTACGACGAGCCGATCGCCTTCAACGGCTACCTCGACGTACAGCTGGAGGACGGCGAGACCTTCCGTGTGGAGATCGAGCGCGCCCACATGGAGGAGGACACCGGCAAGTCGACCCACGTGGGCGGCGCGACGGGCCGTATCCACGGCGCCTCGCACTCGCTCCTCGACTACAACCGCGCCGGCATCCCGCTCATCGAGATCGTCACCAAGCCGATCGAGGGCGCGGGCGAGCGTGCTCCCGAGGTCGCGCGGGCCTACGTCCGTGAGCTGCGCGAGGTCATCAAGGCGCTCGGTGTGTCGGAAGCCCGCATGGAGATGGGGCAGATGCGCTGCGACGTGAACCTGTCGCTGCGCCCGCACGGCCGCGAGAAGTTCGGCACGCGTTCCGAGACGAAGAACGTCAACTCGCTGCGGTCCGTGGAGCGTGCGGCCCGCTTCGAGATCCAGCGGCACGCAGCCGTGCTGTCGTCCGGCGGGACGATCATCCAGGAGACCCGGCACTTCCACGAGGACACCGGGTCCACGACCTCGGGCCGCGTCAAGGAAGAGGCCGAGGACTACCGGTACTTCCCCGAGCCGGACCTCGTCCCGGTGGCTCCCTCCCGCGAGTGGGTCGAGGAGATCCGGGCCGCGCTGCCCGAGCTGCCGCTGGTGCGCCGCAACCGCCTTGTCGCGGAGTGGGGCATCTCGGCCCTCGACATGCAGGCGATCCTCAACGCCGGTGCGCTGGACCCGATCGTCGCCACGATCGACGCCGGTGCCGACGCGGCCTCCGCCCGCAAGTGGTGGATGGGCGAACTCGCCCGCAGCGCCAACGAGTCGGGTACATCGCTGGACGAGCTGGCGATCACCCCGGCGCAGGTCGCCCGGGTCACCGAGCTGGTCTTGAAGGGCGACCTCAACGACAAGCTGGCCCGCCAGGTCATCGAAGGTGTCCTCGCGGGCGAAGGCACCCCGGACGAGGTCGTCGAGAAGCGCGGTCTGAAGGTCGTGTCGGACGAGGGCGCCCTCGGCACCGCCGTCGACGAGGCCATCGCCGGCAACCCGGGCATCGCCGACAAGATCCGCTCCGGCAAGGTCGCCGCGGCCGGCGCCCTGGTCGGCGCCGTGATGAAGGCGACCCGGGGTCAGGCCGACGCGGCCCGCGTCAAGGAGCTGATCCTGGAGAAGCTGGGCGTCAGCGAAGGCTGAGCACCCGACTGAGGGGGCCTCATCGTCGTATCGATGCGGCCCCCTCAGTCATGTCAGCTCACAGACGGCGTCCGACGAGCCGTACGAATCCCAGCGTCCGGCCTTCGTCGGCACGCATCAGATCCACCGAGTCACGGGCCATGTCGGCCATCCACGCGTAGGGACTCTCCTCGGCGCAGACCTCGCTCCACAGCAGCCAGTCCTTCCAGCCGTCGGGCTGCCACTCGGCGGTCTCGACCTCGACGGCCCCCATGCGAGTCCACTGGCGCCGCCACCAGTCGGAGGAGTGGAACGCCCAGAAGCCGGGATCCCAGAAGGGCTTGAGGTGCTCCGGAGGCTCGTGGCCCTCCAGTTCCTCCCGTACCGCGGGCATGACGACCCCGATCCGCCCGCCCGGCTTCAACAGCCGGGTCAGTGTGGGCAGATAGAGGTCGTTCGTGCCGAAGTACTGGTACGCGTCGATGCTCACGATCGTGTCGAAGCTCGCCTCGGCGAACGGCAGGTCGTGCGCCTCGGTGTGCACGGGCAGCACTCGGTCGGCGAAACCGGCCTCGGCGATGCGCTTGGCGTTCTCGTCGGGTTTGACCCACAGATCGGCCGCGGTGACCTGGACGTCGTACTCCCTGGCCAGGAAGACCGAGGTCATCGCCCGGCCGCAGCCCAGGTCGAGCACACGGGCGCAGGGGCGCAGGGTGTCCAGGCCGAGGGCGGGCGCGAGCCACTCCAGCAGCCACAGCGCGTTCGGACCCATCTGGTTCTCGATGACCCAGCGGGCGTCGTAGCTGTTGCTGCGGGGGTAGCGGGCCTGGGTCAGCCGACGGGTGAGGTCCTCATTCGAGGGCCCCGTCATCGGCGGGGTGATGTCGTCTGGCATCGGTGAACGGGCTCCTTGAGTCCTGAGAGACGGAAAGGGATACGGCGGAGCTCGGTCGGACGCTCAAACAACGCACCTGCTTCGGTCGGGGGCCGGACGGGCCCGAGGCTTCTCAGCGGAACACGCTACGCTCGCCCGCCATGAACGGTCCTGCGAATTCCGAGCCGTCCCACATGCAGGAGGAGCACGACGACCAGGTGCTGGACGCCCGGCGGGCCCGCTGGACGGCCTCCGGCACCGGGGCCCTGCTGGCGCTCGCCGGTCTGGCCGCGTCGGCGCTCCGGCTGAGCGGCTCCGCCCCCGCCCTGGTCCCGGCGGCCTACGCGTTCGGCGCCGCCGTCTGCGCGCTCGCGGCGATCCTCGGCTCCCGCGGCCGCACCCGCAGAGCCCTGTGGCTGCTGATCGCCGGCGTGATGGTGATGGCGTTGGGCGACCAGTTCGACTGAGGCGACAGAGTGGCCGTTACTGTCCTGTGATCTGGCTCCCACTCCTGTGAATAAACGCACGATCGCGATAAACGATCACATTCGCCTGCAAGAGTGGGCCACGCATTGCTCATGCGTTCTTTGCGGGCCGTTCACCACATGAACGACTGTTCCCGGTCAAAGATCCACAATTCACCCACCCCTGGGAGCACGTTCGTGGCAGCCCTCGCACGCTGGTGTGTCCGACGACGCCTGGTCGTCGTTCTCCTGTGGCTCCTCGCCCTCGGCGGAGTGAGCGCGGGCGCCGCCGTCGCCGGGTCCGCGTACTCCAACGACTACGAGGTCCCGGGCACCGAGTCCGGCCGCGCCACCGCGCTGCTCCAGGAGGGCTTCCCGGACCTCGGCGGGGACACCGACACCGTCGTCTGGCATGTGACCTCGGGCTCGGTCCGGGACGCCGACGTCGAGCAGACGATGACCACGACCATGGACAGGATCGCGGACCTGCCCGGAGTGGCCGTCGTGGTCAGTCCGTACGACTCCGGGGGCGCCGGCCGGATCAGTGCCGACGGGCACACCGCCTACGCCACCGTCACCTTCGCTCACTCCGCCGAGGACATCGACGCGTCCGAGGCGCGGGCCCTGGTGGACACCGCCAAGGACGCCGAGGCCGACGGGCTCCAGGTCGAGCTGGGCGGCAGTGCCGTCGCCCTCACCGAGTCCTCCGGCGGGCATCTCGCCGAGGTGGTCGGCGTGCTCGTGGCCGCCCTCGTGCTGTTCCTGGCCTTCGGCTCGCTCGCCGCCTCGCTGCTGCCCATCGCCACCGCCCTGGTCGGCGTGGGCACCGCGTACGCCGGGATCGCGCTGCTCGGGCACACCATGACCGTCGCCGACTTCGCGCCCATGCTCGGCATGCTGATCGGGCTCGGCGTCGGCATCGACTACGCGCTCTTCATCGTCACCCGGCACCGACGCGGGCTGAAACGCGGGCTGGGCGTCGCCGAGTCCATCGAGAACGCCGTCACCACCACCGGGCGCGCGGTCGTCTTCGCGGGTGCCACGGTTTGCATCGCCCTGCTGGGCATGCTGATCCTCCGGCTCGGCTTCCTCAATGGCGTCGCGATAGCCGCCTCCCTGACCGTCGTCCTCACGGTCGCCGCTTCCGTGACCCTGCTGCCCTCGCTGCTCTCCCTCATCGGCATGCGCGCCCTGAGCCGCCGTGAGCGGCGCCGCCTCGCCGAGCACGGTCCCGAGCCCGAACTGCCCACCGGTTTCGCCCACCGCTGGTCGGCGTTCGTGGAACGGCACCCCAAGCTCCTCGGTGCCGTCGCCCTGGTGGTCATCACCGTCCTGGCCCTGCCCACCCTGGGCCTCCGCCTCGGCACCTCCGACCAGGGCAACGGCCCGAGCTCCTCGACCACCCGGCAGGCCTACGACCTCCTGGCCGACGGCTTCGGGCCCGGCGTCAACGGCCCGCTGACGCTGGTGACCCGTGTCGACGGCGCCGAGGACAAATTCCTCCTCGACAACCTCGATGCCACCCTCCGCACCACCGAGGGCATCGCCTCCACCACACCGGTGACCTACGACACCGGCGGCGACATCGCCTACTTCACGATCGTCCCCGAGTCCGCCCCGCAGTCCCAGCAGACCAGTGACCTCGTCGACCGGCTGCGCACCGAGGTACTGCCGCGTGCCGAGACCGGCACCTCCCTCGACCTCCACGTCGGCGGGATGACGGCGTCGTACGACGACTTCGCGGACGTCATCATCGGCAAGCTGCCTCTGTTCGTCGGCGTCGTCATCGGCCTGGGCTGTCTGCTGCTCCTGCTCGCCTTCCGCTCCGTCGGCATCCCGCTGAAGGCCGCCGCGATGAACATCGCCGCCGTCGCCGCCGCCTTCGGAGTCGTCGTGGCGATCTTCCAGTGGGGCTGGGGGAGCGAGCTGTTGGGGCTGGGCCGCGCCGGGCCCATCGAACCCTTCCTCCCCGTGATCATGGTCTCGGTCCTCTTCGGGCTCTCCATGGACTACCAGGTCTTCCTGGTCAGCCGGATGTACGAGGAGTGGCTGGAGACCGGAGACAACCGGCGGGCCGTCCGCGTCGGCCTCGCCGAGACCAGCCGGGTCATCAACTCCGCCGCGGTCATCATGATCTCCGTCTTCCTCGCCTTCGTGCTCAGCGGCGACCGCGTGATCGCCATGTTCGGCATCGCGCTCGCGGCTGCCGTGGCCCTGGACGCCTTCGTCCTGCGCACGCTTCTCGTTCCCGCCCTCATGCACCTCCTCGGCGGCGCCAACTGGTGGCTGCCGGGCTGGCTGGACCGTCGGATGCCCCGCATCAGCATCGAACCTCCCGAGTGCCGAGCCGCGCATGAGAGGCTCACCGATGTCGTGGAGCAGGACGTCGTGGAGCAGATGCAGAGGGAGCGGGACGAGGATGTACGCGATATCCCTGGGCGATGACGCCGAACTGCGGCCGCTGGAGCCGTGGCACGCGGAGGAGTTCCTGGCGAACCTGGAACGGGGCCGCGAGTTCATCGGACGGTTCATCCCCTTCGGCTCCCAGGCCGTCGACGTGGCCTCCGCGCGCGAGACACTCCAGCGCTACGCCCGGATGCGAGCCGACGACACCGGCGGCTACCACGGCATCTGGCTGGCCGGAAAGCTCGTCGGGGGAGTGCTCACCCTGAACTTCGACGCCGAACGCGGCAACTGCGAGGTCGGCTGCTGGCTGGAGCCCGCCGCGACCGGCCGCGGACTGATCACCCGGGCCATGCGGGTGCTGATCGACTGGGTGGTCGAGGAACGCGGCATCCACCGGGTCGAGTGGGTCGCCGCGGCTGGGAACACGGCCAGCATCAACGTCGCCCGACGCCTTGGAATGACCCGCGACGGAGTCCATCGCGAGGCGCACCCCTATGGTGGCGTACGGCACGACCTCGAGGTGTGGTCGATTCTCGCCCCCGAGTGGCGTGAGGCGCGTGCGCGTGCAGCCCGGAACGATCATTAAGAACCCTCTCAGACAGGATCCGTACGGTGCCCGACATGGGAACGAAGACAGCTGACGAGACCGGTGCCGAGACGGGCACCGAGGCCACGACCGACGAGGAGAAGGTGAGCGTCGCCAAGACCGACCAGGTGACGGAGGCCGAGGACACCGCGGCCGAGGACACCACCGGGGACGAGAACGCCGCCGACGACATCGACGACGAGGACGAGCTGCCCGGGACCGCCCAGGCGGAGGGCCCCACCGGCGTCGGCCAGGGCGCGGGCGCCGTCGTCTCCGCCGCGCTGGGCCTCGTCTCGCTGACCGGTAGCTGGATCGGCACCGTCGCCGCCGCGCGCGAGACACTCATCGGCCAGCTGGGGACCTCCTCCACCGCGACCGTCGCGAAGCAGGTCAAGGAGGTCTACGGCGACGCCTGGCAGACCACCGCGCTGTGGGGCGGCATCTTCGCGCTGATCGCACTGATCGTCGGTGTCGCGGTGCTGGTCCGGCCGGCCTTCGGTGCCCCCGGCAAGCCGCAGGCCGTGTGGATCAAGTCCGTCGCCTGGGGCGGTGTCGCGCTCGGTGTCATCGGACTGCTCCTGGCCGTCCTCAAGTACACCGACTTCCTGCTGGGCCTGCCCTCCACCAGCTGAACAACCGCAGGTCGCGAGGGGTCTTAGGGCATCCGTAAGTACCTTACGGAGCTCCTGAGGCCCCTCCTGCGCGTCTAAGGCCCCCGCGGCCCCCGAAGATGCGGAACTCTCCCGATGTGGCGGACCCCCCTCGGAGACGAAGGTTGAGGCATCGCAGAAAGCGAAGCCAGAAACCCACTCCGACAAGGACCACACCATGTACTCCGCATACGAGATCTCCCAGTACCGCTCCGCCGAACTCATCCGCCAGGCCGAGCACGAGCGACTCGTCCGCGAGACCCTGCGCGGTCGCCGCGCCGCCCGCCGCGAAGCGGCCGGACGCTCCGCGGAGACCGATTCGCATACCGGCCGCCCCCGGCGGTACCGGTTCCTCCGCACGGCGTGAGCGTCGGGGGGAGGGAGGACGGCCGTACGGCTCTGCCCGTCCCCGCGGTCACCACCGCGGCCGTCCTCCCGGCAACCGGGCCCCGTGGCGAAACCGGCCCCACCCCGAAAACGGGTGCCGCGCTGTCCGACCCGCGTGTAATGCTCAGGCCTGTGGAGACCAGGTCCGTAAGTCCCGTGTTCGTAGGCCGCGCCGAAGAGTTGACCACCCTGAACAACGCGCTCGCCCGCGCCACCGCGGGCGAGCCGCAGGCATTGCTGCTCGGCGGTGAGGCCGGTGTCGGAAAGACCCGGCTCGTCGAGGAGTTCGCCACCGCCGCCTGCCGACAGGGCGCGGTCGTCGCCCTCGGCGGCTGCGTCGAGATCGGTGCCGACGGACTCCCCTTCGCCCCCTTCTCCACCGCCCTGCGCGCCCTGCGCCGCGCCCTGCCCGCCGAACTGGCCGCCGCGGCCGCAGGGCAGGAGGAGGAACTGGCCCGGCTGCTGCCCGAGGTCGGCGAGGCGCTCACCGCCCGGGGCACCGGCCGGCACGACGAGGAGAGCCTGGCCCGGCTCTTCGAACTCACCGCACGCCTCCTGGAGCGGGTCGCCGCCGAGCGCACGGTCGTCGTCGCTCTGGAGGACCTCCACTGGGCCGATGCCTCCACCCGCCACCTCCTAGCCTACCTCTTCCGCACCCTGCGCACCGGCCGCCTGCTCGTCCTCGCCACCTACCGCGCCGACGACATCCATCGCCGCCACCCGCTGCGCCCCCTGCTCGCCGAACTCGACCGGCTGCGCACGGTCCGCCGGATCGAACTCCGCCGCTTCAACCGGGACGAGGTCAGTCGCCAGATAGCCGGGATCCTGGCCACCGAACCGAACCCCGCCCAGGTCGACGACATCTTCGAACGCTCCGACGGCAACGCATTCTTCGTCGAGGAACTCGCCGTCTGCGCCACCGAGGGCTGTGGCACCGGCCTCACCGACTCCCTGCGTGATCTGCTCCTGGTCCGCGTCGAGGGCCTGCCCGAGAGCACCCAGCGGGTCGCCCGGGTAGTCGCCGAAGGCGGCTCCACCGTGGAGTACCGGCTGCTCGCCGCCGTCACCCGGCTCGCCGAGGACGATCTCATCGAGGCCCTGCGTGCCGCCGTGAACGCCAACATCCTCATCCCCGCGCCCGACGGCGACGGCTACCGCTTCCGGCACTCCCTGGTCCGCGAGGCCGTCGCCGACGACCTCCTGCCCGGTGAACGCTCCCGCCTCAACCGCCGCTACGCCGAAGCCCTGGAGACCGACCCCACGCTCGTCCCCGCCGACGAAAGGGTCATGCGGCTGGCCAGCTACTGGTACCACTCCCACGACGCGGCCAAGGCCCTGCCCGCCGTCCTGGACGCCTCCGTCACCGCCCGCCGCCGGCACGCCTACGCCGAACAACTCCGGCTCCTGGAACGCGCGATGGAGCTGTGGGACAGCGCCCCCGAAGACGTCCGGGCAGCGCTGCGCCCCGTCGACTACACCGAGGTCTACCCGCCCTGCGGCTGCGACCCGGCCACCACCCCGCTGCGCTATCTCGACCTGATGGCCGAGGCCGCCGTCGCCGGCCGTCTGGGAAGCGAACGCGAACGCGCCCTGAAGATCACCAAGCGGGCACTGCACCACCTGGAGAACGGCGGCGACCCACTGCGCGCCGCCTGGTTCTGGGTCCAGCGCTCCCATCTGATCCAGGCGCAGGCCCGCGGCGACGGCTGGGCCGAACTGGCCACCGCCGAGGACCTGGTCCGCGGCCTTCCGCCGTCCGAGGTGCACGCCGAGGTCCTGGCCAATGTCGCCCACTGGTCGATGGTCCATGTCCCCGGCCCGGACGCCGTCTCGGCCGCCGAACGCGCCGTGGACTACGCGCGCATGGTCGGCGCCCGCGAGACCGAGATGAACGCCCGCCTCACCTACGCGGGCCTCGTCGTGGAGTCCGGCGGTGTCGAGACCGGACTCGCCGAGATGTTCGAGATCCTGCGCCAGACACTCGACGACGGCCTTTCCACCGTCGCCAGCCGGGTGTACGTGAATCTCCCCAACGCCTTCGAAGCCATCGGGCGATCCCGGGAAGCGGTGCCCATCCTGGAAGAAGGACTCGACTACGCCCGGAAGTTCGGCCTCTCCGACAAGGAGGCCTGGATCTGGGGCAACCTCGCCGAGTCCTGCTACTCGCTGGGCCGCTGGGACCAGGCCGTGGAAGCCGCCACCAAGGCCGAACTCGTCGGACGGAGCGCCAAACCCCGCGGCTTTCACGCCGCCATCCGGTCCGCGCTCGCGCTCGCCCGCGGCGAACTGACCGAAGCCGCGCGTCAACTGGCCGCGGCCCGCGGCTACTTCGGCACCCACGACCGGGCTCCTCAGCATGAACTCTCCCTCTCCGACATCACCATCGGCATCGCCGCCGACGAGGGCCGCATCCTGGACGCCCGCGCCGAACTCGAACGCGTCCTGGACGCCGGCTTCCCACCCGGCACCCAGCGCTATGTCTGGCCCCTGCTCCTCACCGCCGCCACCGTGGAGGCGGACTCCCTCGGCCTGCCCGCCGCCGAACAGGACCGCGCGAAGACCCTCGACCGCATCCGGGATGCCGCCAGACCCCTCGCCACGAACGCACCCGTCTGGGTGGCCCACGAGCACTGGGTCCGGGCCGAACTGCTGCGCGCCGAGACCGCCGACACCCCCGACGACTGGAGCGAGGTCGTCACGGCTTTCGAGCCACTGGAACGCCCCTACGACCTCGCCCGTGTCCGCCACCGGCTCGCCCAGGCCCTGCTCTCCACACCCGGCGGCGCCGACCAGGCCGACCGGGACCGGGCCACCGAACTCCTGCGCCTCGCGCACGCCACCGCCGACCACCTCGGCGCCCGGCCCCTCGCCGACGCGGTCGCGCTGCTGGCCCAGCGTGCCCGCCTAGCCCTGACCGCCGCTCCTGTGTCCGACCTGGACGATCCGGTCCGCTCCCTCGGTCTCACCGGCCGTGAACGCGACGTCCTGCATCTGGTCGCCCTCGGCCGCACCAACCGCCAGATCGCGGACGAACTCTTCATCTCCCCGAAGACGGCCAGCGTCCATGTCTCGAACATCCTCGCCAAGCTCGGAGTCTCCGGCAGAGGAGAGGCGGCGGCGGTGGCGCACCGGCTGGGGCTGTTCTCCGCGCAGGCTCTCCACGCGTCGGTCACAGACTGAGGCGTACGGTGTAGGAGACCGGCAGGGGAGGCCGCATGTTCAACATGTTCGAGGAACTGTTCGCACCCGGCCGCAAACACACCCACGACGAGCAGAAACGGCTGGAGCTGACCCGTGAGGACGTCGGTGACGGCGATCCCGGACGCGGGCCGATAGACCTCACGTCCGGGAAGGTCGTCGTCCGTCTGCCCAGGCCGGACGAGGACCAGGACGAGGACGAAGAAGAGCGCCCGGCTAGCTGACCTGTATCTCCAGGATCTTGTCGTCGCCGTCCTTGGGGCTGCCGCGGCCGTCGGTGTTGCTGGTGACGAGCCACAGCTTGTCGCCGCCCGCGGAGACCACAGTGCGCAGCCGGCCGTACTCGCCCGTCAGGAAGGCCTGCGGGTCGGCGGAGGCCTCTGTGCCCTTCAGGGGGATGCGCCACAGACGCTGGCCCTTCAGTCCGGCCATCCAGATGGAGCCCTCGGCGTAGGCGATGCCGCTGGGGGAGGCGTCGTCGGTGTGCCACTGGTCTATCGGATTCTGGAACTTGTTGCCGTCGGACTTGCCCTCGGCGTCCGGCCAGCCGTAGTTGCCGCCTGGCTTGATCGCGTTCAGTTCGTCCCAGGTGTCCTGGCCGAACTCCGAGGCGAACAGACGCTGTTTGGAGTCCCAGGCGAGTCCCTGCACATTGCGGTGGCCGTAGGAGTACACGGGGGAGTCCGGGAACGGGTTGCCCGAGGCCGGGTCGCCCTCCGGCGTCAGGCGCAGGATCTTGCCGCCCAGGGACTTGGTGTCCTGTGACAGACCGGTGTTGCCGCTCTCGCCCGTGCCCGCGTAGAGCATGCCGTCCGGGCCGAACGCTATCCGGCCGCCGTTGTGGATGTAGCCCTTCGGGATGCCCTTGAAGACGGTGTCGGGGGCGCCCAGTTGCTCGCCGGACTCCTTCTGCTCGTCATAGACCATCCGCACGATGCGGTTGTCCGAGGCCGAGGTGAAGTAGGCGTACACCATGTGGTCGGAGGCGTAGTCCGGGGACAGGGCGATGCCCAGGAGGCCGCCCTCGCCGGCCGCGGAGACCCCGGACACCCGGCCCAGCTCCGTCTTCTTCCCCGTCTGCCCGTCGACCCGGAGGATCGCGCCCTCGTCCCGAGAGGAGACCAGCAGGTCGCCGTCGGGAAGCGGGGCGAGGCCCCACGGGGTCTTGAGGTCCTCGGCGACCGTGCGCAGCACCTTCACCGAGCCCTTCGCCGGCGGGGTGGCCTCGGCGGCTTGCTGGGTGGGGGAGGACCCCGAGGCCGTACTGCTCGACGAGGCGCTGTCACCGCCGCCCGGAGAGTCATTCCCTCCTCCGCCGTCGGAGGAGCAGCCGGCCGTCAGCAGGAGCGTGGTCGCGGCCAACACGGCCGTCACAGCTCGACGATGCACGATCATGGTCCCTTCGAAGCGGCGGGTTCTACCTGTCATACACCGCTCGCGCCTCACAGGTTCCCGATCTCCCGGACCCGATGCGTGGAGGGGCGGCCGTGATGAGGAGACCCGGGGTACGGCAGGGCCGACCGAGCCGAGGGTGCTGGTCGTGTGGGGCGGGCCGGCTGTGCCCGGGCAGCCCTGTGGAGTGGGGCGGCTGTGATCGGGGCGGGCCGTGCGGAGAGGGATGGACGTGCGGAGGAGGGCGGGCCGTGCGGCGGGGGGACGGCCGCGCGGAGAAGGTTGGCCATGCTGAGAGGGCTTGGTCGTGGGGTGGAGCGGCCGTGGCGAGGGTCAGCCATGCGGCGGGGCCGGCTGTGGGAGTGGTCGTGTGGAGGGGGTGAACTGTGATCGGGGCTGGTGGTGTGGGGCGGGTTGGCTGTGACCGATGCCGTCGTGGGAAAGGGGTCCGCTGTGACTCGGCCGGCCATGCGGAGGGACCGGCCGCCGATCACGGTTCGTCGAAGAGGGCGCGTCGGGGCCAGACCCCGTCAGTCCCAGGACCCCCGCGCCGCCGGCAGTTCCGCCACCTCCGTGAGGTCCTGTTCGGTCAGGCGCAGCGCGGTCGCCGCCGCGTTGTCCGTCGCCCACCGCTCCTGCTTGGTACCCGGGACAGGGACCACATGGTCGCCCTGCGCCAGCAGCCACGCCAGCGCCACCTGGGCCGGGGAGACCCCTTTGCCGTGTCGGGACGCGATGCGGCGCAGGCCGGAGACGATCGGCTGGTTCGCGGCCATCATCTCGGCGGTGAAGCGGGGGTGGCGGGCGCGGACGTCGTCCGGCTCGAAACCCTCGCCGGGGGTGAGGGTGCCGGTCAGAAAGCCGTTGCCGAGGGGCATCGCCGCCAGGAAGCCGATGCCGCGCGCAGCGCACCACGGCAGCAGCGTCTCCAGCGCCTCCGGCGACCACACCGACAGCTCCGCCTCCACCGCGCTCACCGGGAAGACCTGCTGGATCCGCCGCAACTGCCGAATCGTCGCGTCGTAGAGCCGGGTCCCGGAGCGGCGGCCGCCCCTCGCTCCCATCGCGCACAGCCCCAACGACCGTACCTTTCCGGCCTGTACGAGCTCCGCCATCGCGCCCCAGGTCTCCTCGACCGGGACCTCGGGATCCTCACGGTGCAGTTGGTAGAGGTCGATCACGTCGGTCTGGAGCCGCCGCAGCGACGCGTCGCAGGCCCGTCTCACATAGCCGGGGCGGCCGTTGGCCACGATGTGCTGCTCGCCCACCAGCAGCCCGACCTTCGTGGACACGAACGCGTCCTCGCGCCGCTCCTTCAACACCCGCCCCAGTAACAGCTCGTTGGTGAACGGGCCGTACATGTCGGCCGTGTCCAGCAGCGACGAGCCCAGATCGAGCGCCCGGTGCACGGTCCTGAGCGACTCGTCGCCCCGCTGCCGCGACCCGCTGTAGGCCCAGCTCATCGGCATGCATCCGAGTCCGACGGCTCCCACCGTGAGCGCCGCCGCGCCGATCGTCCTGCGCTCCACCTGCCCGTGACCCTCCCTCTTCCGGCCCCCAACCTAACCTCTGGGCTTCCGGACGCCTGACATAGCCTCCTGGCATGACTGCTGATGTGTGGCTTCCCATCCCGCCGGACGAGATCGCAGGGCTCCCACCAGGGCCCGACTATCTGTTCTGGGACGGGGGCGACGACGGCGACCAGGAGTTCCCCGGTGACCCGGCGGACTGCGCCGTCTACGTCGTGCCGTACATGAAGCGGCAACCGGTGAAGGTCCGGCCGCTGCCGCACATGGCCAACCTCCGGCTCGTTCAGACGCTCACGGCCGGTGTCGACGACGTCCTGGCGCGACTGTCGGACATAGTGCCGGGTGTGTCGCTGTGCAACGCGCGCGGTGTGCACGAGGCCAGCACCGCCGAGCTCGCCCTCGCCCTGACCCTCGCCTCGCTGCGCGGCATCCCCCAGTTCGTCCGCGCCCAGCAACAACAGGCCTGGCAGAGCGCGTTCCATCCCGCGCTCGCCGACAAGAACGTCCTTGTCGTCGGCTACGGCTCGATCGGCTCGGCCATCGAGGACCGGCTCGTGCCCTTCGAGGTGGCGCGGGTGGCGCGCGTCGCGCGCTCCGCGCGCACCACGGAGCGCGGGCCCGTGCACGCGTTCACGGAACTGCCCGCCCTGCTCCCGGAGGCGGACGTGGTCATCCTGTCCACACCGCTGAACGACACCACCCGCGGCCTGGCGAACGCCGACTTCCTCGCCCGCATGAAGGACGGCGCCCTCCTCGTGAACGTCGCCCGCGGCCCCGTCGTCGACACCAAGGCGCTGCTCACCGAACTGGAGACCGGCCGCATCACCGCGGCCCTCGACGTCACCGATCCCGAACCGCTGCCCGAGGGGCACCCGTTGTGGCAGGCGCCGGGTGTGCTCATCAGTCCCCATGTCGGAGGACCTTCCTCAGCGTTCCTGCCGCGCGCCAAGCGTCTGTTGGTGGATCAACTGAACCGTTTCGTGAACCAGGAGCCCCTGCGCAACGTGATCCTTACGACGGGTTCCCCCAACTCGTAGGTCCGCGGAGTAGCAGGCGTGTAATCCGTTTCCGGCACCCTCCGCGACCTTCCGGACGCGTTCCGTGCCCACAACTCCGCTGGTCGTCACGGAGCGTAGAGGAACTATGTCCCTGAGTGACGGGACTGGTGTATCGTCCCGACAGGGGCTGCGCCGCGCACCGTTCGGCGCCGGGGATGAACATTTCGGACTGTGAGGGGGGCGACGGGCGATGCACGGCCTATGGACGAGCGATCCGACGCGGCGGGGCCGTCGGCGGCGACCCTGGCACACAGCCGCGCGCAGACGCGGTCACCACGCCGCCGGTCACGGCGGCCATCACAGCCACCACCACCGCAGGCACAGCAGCCGCAGGAGGCATGCGCACCCGGCGCACCCGGACCCCCGGGACCCCGGAGCGGCGCGGACCGGGAGGGCCCGGTGAGCTCGCCCCCGTCTCCCACGACCACCCTCGACGGAGCGCTGCGGGCCCGGCCCGCGCGCGGGGCACTGCCCTCCCGGCCGCCGGCCTCCCGTGGCGGGTCGAGCATGGTCCACCAACTCCTCCTCGCCCTGGTGTGCGCGGCGTACGCCATCGGTTCCGCGCTCGGCTGGGGCTCGCGCGAAGCCGCCCTGATCATGGGCGACTTCGGACTGAGCGCCGCGGCGGGCACCGCCGCAGTGTCCTGCTTCGTCTACGCCCGCACCCGCCGGGCCCGCTTTCGACCCGCCTGGCTGCTGTTCGCGCTCTCCTCGACCATGGCGTCCATCGGCAACCTGATCTGGGGGTGGTACGAGGTCGTCCTGAGCCGGGACGTGCCCAACCCCAGCTACGCCGACCTGTTCTTCCTCTGCTTCGCGCCGCCCGCCATCGTGGGTCTCCTGGTCCTCGCCAAGCGCCCGGTGACGAAGGCGGGCTGGGTCTGTCTCAGCCTCGACGCCTGGCTGATCGGCGGCTCGCTGCTCACGCTCTCGTGGAGCCTCGCCCTCGCCCAGGCGGCGAAGTCCGAGGGACCGAGCGTCGCGCACATCGCGCTGTCACTGGCGTATCCGTTGATGGACATCGCCCTCGTCAGCATGGTGCTCGCGCTGCACTTCCGGCGCTCGGCGGTCAACCGCACCGCGGTGAACACCGTGATCGGCGCGCTCGCCCTGACCGTGATGTGCGACGCCCTGTTCACCTCACCGCTGCTCCACAACAACTACCGCTCGGGCCAGTTGCTGGACGCGGGCTGGTTCGCCGGCTCCCTGCTCCTCGCCTACGCGCCCTGGGCCACACCGCGCCACCCCGAAGGTGTCCGGCAGCATCCGGCCGGGCACACGCGTGTGGTGCACGAGCACCTGCCCAGGCCGCGCGTCGGGGGGCACCACCACGTCCCGGAGCAGGGCGGTGACCGCGGCCGCTATCCGGCCACCCGGCCGATCACCGGGTCGCTGGCCGCCCTCACGCCCTATCTCGCCGCCGCGGTCTGCACCCTGGGGATCCTCTACAACGTCCTCAACGGCCGCAGCGTGGACCGCGTGGTGCTGCTCACCGGTGGCACCGTCGTGCTGGCGCTCGTGGTGCGCCAGGGCATCATGCTGCTCGACAACATCATCCTCACCCAGGAACTCGCTCAGCAGGAGAACCACTTCCGCTCCCTGGTGCAGGGTTCAAGCGACGTCATCATGATCGCCGCCCCCAACGGCATGCTCCGGTACGTCTCCCCGGCCGCGGGCGGGGTCTACGGCCGCTCCGCCGAGGAGCTCGTGGGCACGGAACTGGCCGGTCTCATCCACCCGGAGGATCTGGGCTGCGTGGTGCACGAGGTGCGTCGCTTCCTGGCCGCCAGCCCTCTCGAAGAACCCACCACTCGCATCGAGTGCCGTTTCCGGTCCGGCGACGGCGGTTGGCTCAATGTCGAGTCCACCGTCAACCGCCACCACGGCGGCCTCATCTTCAACAGCCGGGACGTGACCGAAAGAGTGCGCCTGCAGGCGCAGCTCCAGCACAACGCCGAGCACGACCCGCTGACCGACCTGCCCAACCGCGCCCTGTTCACCCGGCGTGTCCAGCAGGCGCTGTCCGGCCGCCGTTCCTCCGACCGCGGCACGGCCGTCCTCTTCATCGACCTCGACGGCTTCAAGGCCGTCAATGACACGATCGGGCACCAGGCCGGGGACGAGCTGCTCGTCCAGGCCGCCCGCAGACTGCAGGACGCGGTCCGGCACGGGGACACCGCCTCCCGGCTCGGCGGTGACGAGTTCGCCGCCCTGATCGTCGGAGACGGCACCCGCGACCGCACCGCCCGCGAAGGCCACATCCTGGAGCTCGCCGACCGCCTCAGGATCACGCTCTCGCAGCCGTACCTCATCGACAGCCACGATGTCCGGGTCGCCGCCTCCATCGGCGTCGCCTTCGCCGAACCCGGCCTCGGGGCGGGCGAGCTCCTGCGCAACGCGGACCTCGCGATGTACCGGGCCAAGGCGGGCGGCAAGGGCCGCGTCGAGCTGTACGCACCCCAGATGCAGCAGGACGTCGTACGGAAGGCGGAGCTGGCCACACGCCTGCGTGCCGCGCTGCACGACGGCGAGTTCGCCCTGCTGCACCAGCCCGTGGTCTGTCTGGAGGACGGCCGGATCACCTCGGTCACCGCCGAGGCGCGCTGGCGCTCCTCCCAGGGGGTGCTGTTCACGCCGGCCGAGTTCCTGCGGGTGGCCGAGGACAGTGACCGGACACAGGAGCTGGGGCGCTGGATCCTGGAGGAGGCCGTCGAGCAGGCCGCCGAGCGGGTCGCGAGCGGGCTCAGCGTGCCGGTGGCGGTGCGGATGAGCGCCCAGCGGCTGCTGGACCGCTCGCTGCCGCTGGGCTCCGTCGAGGCGCTGCTGACGAGGCACGGGCTGCCGTCGGGCTCGCTGCTCATCGAGCTCTCCGACACCGATCCCCAGGTCTCCCTGGACGAACTGGAGCGCAGACTGACGGCGATCCGGCGCGTCGGCGTCCGTATCGCCCTGGACGGGTTCGGCAGCGGTTTCGCGGCGATCACCGCACTGCGCAGACTGCCCGTCGACGTGCTGAAGCTCGACCGCGGTCTGGTCGAGGGCGTCGTGGAGTCCGCCAGACTGCACAAGATCACCAGCGGGCTGCTCAGAATCGCCGGAGATCTCGGGCTCCAGTCCGTGGCCGACGGCGTGGACCTGCCAGAGCAGGTGGTCGCCCTGCGCGCGATGGGCTGCACCCATGGACAGGGCATGGCCTTCTCGGGACCGCTCGACGAGTGCCGGCTGCGCCGGGCCCTGGCCTCGGGGCACTATCCGGTGCCGCACGGCCCCGCCGAACCCGTGTTCGCGGGCGGTGGTGCGGGGGCGTATACCAGTGGTGTGACAGCGATTCTCGGAGGCAGTACGGCCCTCCGCTCACATAATGAGACTCCCGTCCCACCCGCTTGACACCGGGTGCGTGCCGGGGGGAGGGTCAGTGCCATGCGCACCCGAATTCTCGTACTTGGAAAGCGCGTCGGCTGACGCTGAGCCCTCGATCGCTCAGCGACCCAACTCCGGCGCGCTCCCCTCGCTTGCCTCACGGCACGAGGGGTTTTTTGTTGCACAGGCACCTGTCGTACCGCAGCCGTACACCGCACAAACTTCGCGAAACCCCCAGCACAAAACCCTCAGCATCGAGAAGAGAATGACGATGACCGAGCAGGCCACCGGGGCCCATCCGCAGCCGCGGCCCCGATCCGGAGGACAGCAGTCCGCCCCCGAGCACGTCACGGGCGCGCAGTCCCTCATCCGCTCTCTCGAGGAGGTCGGCGCCGAGACGGTATTCGGTATCCCCGGCGGTGCCATCCTTCCGGCGTACGACCCGCTGATGGACTCCACCCGGGTGCGGCACGTCCTGGTCCGTCACGAGCAGGGTGCGGGCCACGCTGCCACCGGTTACGCGCAGGCCACCGGCAAGGTCGGCGTCTGCATGGCGACCTCGGGCCCCGGTGCCACCAACCTGGTCACCCCGATCGCGGACGCCCACATGGACTCGGTGCCGCTCGTGGCGATCACCGGCCAGGTGGCCTCCAAGGCGATCGGCACGGACGCCTTCCAGGAGGCGGACATCGTCGGCATCACCATGCCGATCACCAAGCACAACTTCCTCGTCACCAAGGCCGAGGACATCCCGCGGGTCATCGCGCAGGCCTTCCACATCGCCTCCACGGGGCGTCCCGGCCCGGTCCTGGTCGACATCGCGAAGGACGCCCTCCAGGCGAAGACGACGTTCTCCTGGCCGCCGGCCATGGACCTGCCCGGCTACCGCCCGGTGACCAAGCCGCACGCCAAGCAGATCCGCGAGGGCGCCAAGCTGATCACCCAGGCCAAGCGGCCCGTCCTCTACGTCGGCGGCGGAGTCATCAAGTCCGGCGCCACCGCCGAACTGAAGGTCCTCGCGGAACTCACCGGAGCTCCCGTCACCACCACCCTGATGGGGCTCGGCGCATTCCCCGACAGCCACCCGCTGCACGTGGGAATGCCGGGCATGCACGGTGCGGTCACCGCCGTCACCGCGCTGCAGAAGGCCGACCTGATCGTCGCCCTCGGTACCCGCTTCGACGACCGCGTCACCGGCAAGCTGGACAGCTTCGCCCCGCACGCCAAGATCGTCCACGCCGACATCGACCCAGCAGAGATCGGCAAGAACCGCGCCGCCGACGTGCCGATCGTCGGGGACGCCCGCGAGGTCATCGCCGACCTGGTCCAGGCCGTCCAGAAGGAGCACAGCGAGGGCCACCAGGGCGACTACAGCGCCTGGTGGAAGGACCTGAACCGCTGGCGCGAGACCTACCCGCTCGGCTACGACCTGCCCGCCGACGGCTCGCTCTCCCCGCAGCAGGTCATCGAGCGGATCGGGCAGCTCGCCCCCGAGGGCACGATCTTCGCGGCGGGCGTCGGCCAGCACCAGATGTGGTCCGCGCACTTCATCCAGTACGAGAAGCCCGCCACCTGGCTGAACTCCGGCGGCGCCGGAACCATGGGCTACGCGGTCCCGGCCGCCATGGGCGCCAAGGCCGGAGCTCCGGGCAACACGGTCTGGGCGATCGACGGCGACGGCTGCTTCCAGATGACCAACCAGGAACTGACCACCTGCGCCCTGAACAACATCCCGATCAAGGTCGCCATCATCAACAACGGCGCCCTCGGGATGGTCCGCCAGTGGCAGACCCTCTTCTACAACCAGCGCTACTCCAACACCGTGCTGCACAGCGGTCCCGAGGACATCAACCCGGACGCCAAGGGCACGCGCGTGCCGGACTTCGTGAAGCTGTCCGAGGCCATGGGCTGTGTGGGCCTGCGCTGCGAGCGCCCGGAGGACCTGGACAAGGTCATCGAAGAGGCGAACTCCATCAACGACCGCCCCGTCGTCGTCGACTTCATCGTCCACGAGGACGCGATGGTGTGGCCGATGGTCGCCGCCGGCACCTCCAACGACGAGATCATGGCCGCCCGGGACGTCCGCCCCGACTTCGGCGACAACGAAGACGACTGAGCGAGACAGACGCAGAGAGAGACGTAAAAGATCATGTCCAAGCACACGCTCTCCGTCCTGGTGGAGAACACCCCGGGCATCCTCGCCCGGATCGCCGCCCTGTTCTCCCGCCGCGGCTTCAACATCGACTCGCTCGCGGTCGGTGTCACCGAGCACCCCGAGATCTCCCGGATCACCATCGTGGTCACCGTGGTCGAGGAACTGCCGCTGGAGCAGGTGACCAAGCAGCTCAACAAGCTCGTCAACGTGCTGAAGATCGTCGAACTGGAGCCGGGTTCCGCGGTTCAGCGTGAACTCGTTCTGGTGAAGGTGCGCGCCGACAACGAGACGCGCTCCCAGATCGTCGAGATCGTCCAGCTGTTCCGCGCCAAGACCGTCGACGTCTCCCCGGAGGCCGTCACCATCGAGGCCACGGGCAGCGGCGAGAAGCTGTCCGCGATGCTGAAGATGCTGGAGCCGTTCGGCATCAAGGAGCTCGTCCAGTCCGGCACGATCGCGATCGGCCGCGGTGCCCGTTCGATCACGGACCGCTCGCTGCGCGCCCTCGACCGCAGCGCGTAAGACTGTACGCACGCGTACGGCTGTAGTGGGTGTACGGGCGGTCGTCGGCCGCCCGTATACCGAGACCCCGGAACTTCATCTCAGCCCGCCGTCATACGGTGGGACGCAACACCTGCACACAAGGAGAGAACCCAAAGTGGCCGAGCTGTTCTACGACGCCGACGCCGACCTGTCCATCATCCAGGGCCGCAAGGTCGCGGTCATCGGTTACGGCAGCCAGGGCCACGCCCACGCGCTGTCGCTCCGTGACTCGGGTGTCGACGTCCGTGTCGGTCTGCACGAGGGCTCCAAGTCCAAGGCGAAGGCCGAGGAGCAGGGCCTGCGCGTGGTGACGCCGTCCGAGGCGGCCGCCGAGGCCGACGTCATCATGATCCTGGTGCCGGACCCGATCCAGGCCCAGGTCTACGAGGAGTCCATCAAGGACAACCTCAAGGACGGCGACGCGCTGTTCTTCGGCCACGGCCTGAACATCCGCTTCGACTTCATCAAGCCCCCGGCGAACGTCGACGTGTGCATGGTCGCCCCCAAGGGCCCGGGCCACCTCGTCCGCCGCCAGTACGAGGAGGGCCGCGGCGTTCCGTGTATCGCGGCCGTCGAGCAGGACGCGACCGGCAACGCCTTCGCGCTCGCGCTGTCGTACGCCAAGGGCATCGGCGGCACCCGCGCCGGCGTCATCAAGACGACCTTCACCGAGGAGACCGAGACCGACCTGTTCGGTGAGCAGGCCGTTCTGTGCGGTGGTACGGCCGCGCTGGTCAAGGCCGGTTTCGAGACGCTGACCGAGGCCGGTTACCAGCCGGAGATCGCGTACTTCGAGTGCCTGCACGAGCTGAAGCTGATCGTCGACCTCATGTACGAGGGCGGCCTGGAGAAGATGCGCTGGTCGATCTCCGAGACCGCCGAGTGGGGCGACTACGTCACCGGCCCGCGGATCATCACGGACGCCACCAAGGCCGAGATGAAGAAGGTCCTCGCCGAGATCCAGGACGGCACCTTCGCGCGTGAGTGGATGGCCGAGTACCACGGCGGTCTGAAGAAGTACAACGAGTACAAGACCGCGGACTCCGAGCACCTGCTGGAGACCACGGGCAAGCAGCTCCGCAAGCTGATGTCGTGGGTCGACGAAGAGGCGTGACCTTCTGGTCCCGTGGCGGCACCCTCGGCTGGGGGCGCCGCCACGGGGCTCTGCCCCGGATCCCGCTCCTCAATCGCCGTAAGGGCTGGATTTCGTTCGGGTGATCCTTCCGCGGAGGCGTAAGACGACCTCCACCGCGCCACTACACTGGCGCACAACATACGCGTCAGGCCCACAACGTCGTGCGTCTTCCACGCGGCTAGCCCCTCCACCGCCTGCGGCCGTCGGGACGGCCGTCCGCATTGGACTTGTGAGGACTCACGTGAGCTCGAAACCTGTCGTACTCATCGCTGAAGAGCTGTCGCCCGCGACTGTGGACGCGCTTGGTCCGGACTTCGAGATCCGGCACTGCAACGGCGCGGACCGCGCTGAGCTGCTGCCCGCCATCGCCGAGGTCGACGCGATCCTGATCCGCTCCGCCACCAAGGTGGACGCCGAGGCGATCGCCGCCGCGAACAAACTGAAGGTCGTCGCACGAGCCGGCGTCGGCCTGGACAACGTCGACGTCTCCGCCGCCACCAAGGCCGGCGTGATGGTCGTCAACGCCCCCACCTCGAACATCGTGACCGCCGCCGAACTGGCCTGCGGTCTCCTCGTCGCCACCGCCCGCCACATCCCGCAGGCCAACGCCGCGCTGAAGAACGGCGAGTGGAAGCGCAGCAAGTACACGGGTGTGGAGCTGGCCGAGAAGACCCTCGGTGTCGTGGGTCTGGGACGGATCGGTGCGCTGGTCGCGCAGCGCATGTCCGGGTTCGGCATGAAGGTCGTCGCCTACGACCCCTACATCCAGCCCGCCCGTGCCGCGCAGATGGGCGTCAAGGTGCTGTCCCTGGACGAGCTGCTCGAGGTCTCCGACTTCATCACCGTCCACCTGCCCAAGACCCCCGAGACCGTCGGTCTCATCGGCGACGAGGCGCTGCGCAAGGTCAAGCCGAGCGTGCGGATCGTCAACGCCGCGCGCGGCGGCATCGTCGACGAGGAGGCGCTGTACTCGGCGCTGAAGGAGGGTCGCGTCGCCGGTGCCGGTCTCGACGTGTACGCGAAGGAGCCCTGCACGGACTCCCCGCTCTTCGAGTTCGACCAGGTCGTCGCCACCCCGCACCTCGGCGCTTCCACCGACGAGGCCCAGGAGAAGGCCGGTATCGCCGTCGCCCGCTCGGTGCGGCTCGCCCTCGCCGGTGAGCTGGTCCCGGACGCGGTGAACGTCCAGGGCGGTGTCATCGCCGAGGATGTCAAGCCGGGCCTGCCCCTCGCCGAGCGCCTCGGCCGGATCTTCACCGCGCTCGCCGGTGAGGTGGCCGTACGGCTTGACGTCGAGGTGTACGGCGAGATCACCCAGCACGACGTGAAGGTGCTGGAGCTCAGCGCCCTCAAGGGTGTCTTCGAGGATGTCGTCGACGAGACCGTGTCGTACGTCAACGCCCCGCTGTTCGCGCAGGAGCGTGGCGTCGAGGTGCGGTTGACGACCAGCTCGGAGTCGAGCGACCACCGCAACGTCGTCACCGTGCGCGGCACGCTCGGCAACGGCGAGGAGGTGTCGGTCTCCGGCACGCTGGCCGGGCCCAAGCACCTCCAGAAGATCGTGGCCGTCGGTGAGTACGACGTCGACCTCGCGCTCGCCGACCACATGGTCGTCCTCAACTACGAGGACCGGCCCGGTGTCGTCGGTACGGTGGGGCGGATCTTCGGTGAGGCCGGGATCAACATCGCGGGTATGCAGGTGTCTCGGGCCGTTGCGGGCGGTGAGGCGCTGGCCGTCCTGACTGTGGATGACACGGTTCCCGCCGGAGTGCTGACCGAGGTGGCCGAGGAGATCGGGGCGACGTCCGCGCGCGCGGTGAACCTGGTCTGAGGTTGCCGTGGGTTCTGGGGGCTGCCGCCCCCAGGCCCCCGCTTCGGCCCTGAAGGGGCCTCGTCCTCAAACGCCGGACGGGCTGAGTAGGTCAGCCCATCCGGCGTTTTGTGTGCTCGGTGCTAGAGCGAGAGCTTCTTCGGCTCCCGAGTCTCCTCTCGCACCGTCACCCCCCCGCAGCGTCACCGCCGCCAGCCCCGCCGCCCCCGCGATCGCCGCCCCCTGCATCCCGCTGGTGAACGCCTCCCTGGCCGTCGTCGCCAGGCCCGGGAACCGGTCGGACACCGCCAGCGCGCCGCCCAGCGTCTCGCGCGCCACATCCGGTGCCGAACCCGGCATCTCGTGGCGGTAGACCGCCGTACCGATCGAGCCGAGGACCGCCATGCCCAGCGCGCCGCCGAACTCGGTGCCGGTCTCCAGCAGGGAGGATGCCGCCCGCGCGTTCGACCGGGGCCGCGCCCAGGGCGAGGTCCGTCATCTGGGAGATGACCATGACGATTCCGGAGGCGAGGACGGCGCAGGCGGTCAGGACCAGCCACATCGAGTCCGTACCGGCGAGTACGAGAAGGCCGTATCCGCACGCCGCGATCGCGAAGCCCGACGTCACGACGTGGGCGCGGTTGACGCCCTTCTGGACCAGTGAGGTCGTCACCGGGGCGACCATGCCGATCGGCACCGAGGGCAGCAGCGCCCACAGGGCCGCCTCCAGGGCACTCTTGCCGAGGACGGACTGGAGGTACTGCGTGGTGAAGACGGCCGAGCCCATCATCCCGAACGCGGAGACGAGGTTGAGGACGACCGCGGGGGCGAAGCCGTGGGCGCGGAACAGGGCCGGCGAGATCATCGGGTTCGCGGTCGTGCGCTGGCGGTGGACGAACAGGGCCGCGAAGAGCAGACCGACGGTGATCGAGACGACGTAACGGACGTTCCAGCCCTCGGAGGGGATCTCCTTCAGGCCGTACACGACGGGCAGTACCGCGGCCATCGACAGGGGGACGCTCGGCCAGTCGAAGCGGCCGGGGGCCGGGTCGCGCGACTCCGGCAGCAGGAGCGGGCCGAGGACCAGCAGGAGCGCCATCGCGGGCAGGTTGACCAGGAACACCGAGCCCCACCAGAAGTACTCGACCAGGACACCGCTCATCACCGAGCCGAGCGCATGCCGGCCGTCATCATGCCGGACCACATGCCGATCGCCTTGGCGCGCTGGCCGGGGTCGGTGAACATCGTGCGGATCAGCGCCATCGTCGACGGCATCAGGGTCGCGCCGCCGATGCCGAGGACCGCGCGGGCCGCGATCAGGGTCCCGGCGCTGTTCGCGTAGGCGGCGATCAGGGATGCGGTGCCGAAGGCGGCCGCGCCGATCAACAGGAGCTTGCGGCGGCCGATGCGGTCGCCTATGCGCGCCATGGCGACACCTCCCGGATCGCTGCAGCGCTTCCAGGAGGTGTGGACGCACATCGTCGGCGCGGTCAGTGAGTCGCGGGCGATCTGGATGCTGAGCTTCGAACTGATCGTCCAGGGCGACCGGATGCCGGAGGTGCGCAGAATGCTCGTCGAGGCGGAGGAACAAGGCCGGTCGGGACTACTGCCCCTGTTCAACGGTGTCCCGGAGGAGGAGCAGGGCAAGGACGTCATCGACTCCGAGGGCCGCTTCTACCAGACCCTGCTCCAGGGGATCATGGTGCAGTGGCTCTTCAACCCGGAGATGGCGACGGACGCCGACCAGCTCACCGAAGGGCTGCGCCGGGTGATCGAGGGCGCCACGAAGGGCTGACGATCCGCCTGTTCCGCGTCTCCGGCACGCAACGGCCCTACAGCCGCGCCCCCTTGAGCACCATGTGCAGCAACAGGCGGTCCTCGCCGTCGTCCAGGTCCAGGCCGGTGAGTTGTTCGACGCGGGAAAGGCGGTAGTAGAGGGTCTGTCGGTGGATGCCCAACTGCGCGGCGGTGCGGCCGGCCTGGCCCGCGCAGTCGAGGTAGACCTCGGCGGTACGGGCGAGTTCGCGGTGGGCGGGGGAGAGGAGGGGGCGTACGGCGGGATCGTGGGCCGTCTCCGGGGGCAGCGCGGTCAGCAGACGGTACGGCCCGATGCGCGACCACTCCGCGACGGGCCCGAACCCCGCTTCCGCGAGGGCTGCCCGGGCCGCGGCCGACGCCTCCCGCCAGGCGAGGGCCAGCTCGGCGAGGCCCACACGCGCGGCGGCGATCCCGGCGGCCACGGCGCCCGGGTCCGCCGTACCACTGCTCGCGCGGCGCCCACCGCCTGACTCGCCCCCCTCCACACCGCGCGCCCGCTCCAGCAACCGGCCCGCCGCCGTGCTCGCCGGTGTCAGGGTGTCCGTCGCGCGAAGGCGTACCAGTACCGCGAGGGACTGGGACGAGGCGCCCCAGGGCACCGTGCACAGCGCCGTCGCGTGCGGGACCGTACGAGCCGAAGGGGCGTCGTCGGGATCGGACGACGGCCAGGGGGCGACGCACAGCACGGCGTACGGGCCGTCGCTGCGGGAGCCCAGTGCCGTGCGCAGGGCGGCCACCGCCATGTCGCCCTGCCAGCCGCGCTCGGCGGTCAGTACGGCCCTCAGCTCCCGGCTGAGGTCCGCCCCGTGCTGCGCCTCGTCCGCGAGCAGCGCGCCGATCCGGACCGTCACCCGCATCGCGGCGTCCAGCTGCCGGGCGGTCGGGCCGGGGTCGGAGTCCAGGAGCCAGACGTATCCGAGGACGACACCCCGATGGCGTACGGGGAGACAGATCCGCCCCCGGTACACCCCCGCCTCCGGGGTGGGCGGGATCCGCACCGGACCGCTCGCCCGTGTGATGCCGAAGCCCTCGAACCAGGTCCGGACCGTGGCCGTGGAGCGCCGGGTCAGGATCGAGCGGGTGCGCACGGGGTCCAGCGCCGATGGATCGAGATCGCCCTCACTGTCGTACGCACCGAAGGCGATCAGCTCGAAGTCGCGGTTCTCCAGGGTCGCCGGGGCGCCGAGGAGCTCCGAGATCTCGTCGACCAGCTCCTGGTAATCACCTTTGTATTCGGACGTCACCCGGGCATTCTCCCGCAATTCCGCAGTCGCTTCATACATCTGTCTGAGATCTGCGGCACGGATGCGTGACAGCTGTCGATGGCCGACGATCGGAGGGATCCTTAGGTTTCACGGTGGTTCTATCTGCTGGTTTGTGGAGGTGCCCCGTGCTGGGTCCCGTGATTCTTGCCGCGTCGCGCAGCGACCGGATACGACGTCTGATCTCGGCGGCCCCGGTGACCAAGCAGGTCGTCGACCGCTTCATCCCGGGCGAGAGCGTCGACGACGTCGTGCCGATCATCAAGGACCTCACCGGCCGCGGCCTGGAGCTGACGATGGATGTCGTCGGCGAGGACATCACCACCCCCGAGCAGGCAGGCGCCGCCCGCGACGCCTATCTGGCGCTGGTCGACCGGCTGCGCGACCTCGGCCTCGGCGAGCGGGTCGAGATGTCCGTCAAGCTGTCGATGTTCGGCCAGGCCCTCGACCACGGCCACGAGCTGGCGCTGGCCAACGTCCGCCCGGTCGTCGAGGCCGCCGCCGCCATCGGTACGACCGTCACGCTCGACGCCGAGGACCACACCACCCTCGACTCGATGTTCGCCATCCACGAGGAACTGCGGAAGGACTTCCCGCAGACCGGCTGCGTCATCCAGGCCTACCTCTTCCGCACCGAGGCCGACGCCCGTCGGCTCGCCGAGGCGGGCAGTCGGGTGCGGCTGGTGAAGGGTGCGTACAAGGAGCCCGCGGAAGTCGCCTACCAGCAGAAACACGAGATCGACAAGGCGTTCGTCCGGGTGCTGCGCATCCTCATGGAGGGCGAGGGCTACCCGATGGTCGGCTCCCACGACCCGCGCCTGATCTCCATCGCCCAGGAACTCGCCCGGCAGGCCGGCCGCAAGCCCGACGAGTACGAGTTCCAGATGCTCTACGGCATCCGCGGCGACGAACACCTGCGCCTGGCCGCCGAGGGCCACCGCATGCGCGTCTACACGGCCTACGGCACCGACTGGTACGGCTACTTCATGCGGCGGCTGGCGGAGAAGCCGGCGAATCTGCGGTTTTTCGCCCGCAGTTTGATCACCCGAGGTTGAGAAGTGACGTACACGCGAAGGCTTTTCTGCCGGGGGTCCGGGGGTTGTCCCCCGGGAAGGCGCAGCATGCGGCGGCTGGCGGAGAAGCCGGCGAATGTGCGCTTCTTCGCCCGCAGTTTGATCAGCAAGGGCTGAGCCCGAACACCCGCTCAAGTTCAAGGAGCTACGGAACCCATGGACGCTGTGACCCAGGTCCCCACCCCCGTCAACGAGCCGGTGCACGGCTATGCCCCCGGTTCGCCCGAGCGGGCCCGGCTGGAGGCGAAGCTCAAGGAGCTGGCCGAGAACCCGGTCGACCTGCCCATGACCATCGGCGGCGAGAAGCGCCTCGGCGGCGGCGAGGCCTTCCAGGTCGTGCAGCCGCACAACCACAAGGCGGTGCTCGGCACTTACCGCAACGCCACCCAGCAGGACGCCCAGGACGCCATCGACGCGGCCCTCGCCGCCGCGCCCGCCTGGCGCGCGATGTCCTTCGACGACCGCGCCGCGATCATCCTGCGCGCCGCCGAACTGCTCTCAGGACCCTGGCGCGAGACGCTCGCCGCGTCCACCATGCTCGGGCAGTCCAAGACCGCCCAGCAGGCCGAGATCGACACGCCCTGCGAGCTGATCGACTTCTGGCGCTTCAACGTCAAGTACGCCCGTGACCTGCTCGCCGAGCAGCCGCCGGCCAACGCCCCCGGCGTCTGGAACCGCCTCGACCACCGCCCCCTTGAGGGCTTCGTCTACGCGATCACGCCGTTCAACTTCACGGCGATCGCGGGCAACCTGCCGACCGCGCCCGCGCTGATGGGCAACGTCGTCGTGTGGAAGCCGTCCCCGACGCAGACCCACGCCGCCGTGCTGCTGATGCGGCTCCTTGAGGAGGCGGGGCTGCCCAAGGGCGTCATCAACCTCGTCACCGGCGACGGCATCGAGGTCTCCAAGGTCGCCCTGGAGCACCGGGACCTCGCGGGCATCCACTTCACCGGCTCGACGAAGACCTTCCAGCACCTGTGGAAGACGGTCGGCGCCAACATCGAGAAGTACCGCACCTACCCGCGCCTGGTCGGCGAGACGGGCGGCAAGGACTTCGTGGTGGCCCACCCCAGCGCCGACCGCGCGATCCTCAAGACCGCCCTGACCCGCGGTGCCTTCGAGTACCAGGGCCAGAAGTGCAGCGCGACCTCCCGGGCGTACGTCCCCGCGTCGATCTGGAACAGCGGCTTCCGCGAGGAGTTCGCCGCCGAGGTCGACGGCATCGCGATGGGCGACGTCACCGATCTGTCGAACTTCATCGGGGCGGTCATCGACGAGCGCGCGTTCGCCAAGAACAAAGCGGCGATCGACCGCGCCCAGTCGGACCCCGCCTGCACGATCGTCGCGGGCGGCTCCTACGACGACTCGGTCGGTTACTTCGTCCGTCCGACCGTCGTCGAGTGCACGGACCCGGCCAACGAGGTCTTCACGACCGAGTACTTCGGTCCGTTCCTCGCGGTGTACGTCTACGAGGACGAGAAGTACGACGACATGCTGACCCAGATGGAGTCGGCGTCCGACTACGCCCTGACCGGCTCGGTGATCTCGTCCGACCGCGCGGCGGCGGCGTACACGATGGAGAAGCTGCGCTACGCGGCCGGCAACTTCTACGTCAACGACAAGTCCACCGGCGCCGTCGTCGGCCAGCAGCCCTTCGGTGGCGGCCGCGCCTCCGGCACCAACGACAAGGCCGGCGCCCCGCAGAACCTCCAGCGCTGGACCCTGACCCGCGCCATCAAGGAGACGCTGGTCCCGCCGACCGACTATCCGTACCCGCACATGGGCTGACGGCGCCTGTCAGTCATCTTGAGGGGCCGGGCTGTTGCCCGGCCCCTCAGCGTTTCGACGAAACCGCAGGTCAGCGCGGTGTGACCCACTCCACCGTCTCAGATAGTAGGAAGTCCGAGTAATTGTGGAGACAGACCGGCCGTCCTCCCTTAGCTTTGTAGAAGCCGAACGTCTCGCTCGATCAAGCGAATGGCGGTCGTGAGCCGGGCCCCGTGCAGGCAACCCCTGCGGCCCGCCGCTCCCCGCCCCTTCCGGCGTCTCGTTGTCCCCTTCCCATGAATTCGAAGGAGTCGATTTCTCATGGCCGAGACGACCGCCCGCGGTCGAGTCCGTCACATCTCCCGTACGAGCGAGTCCGACCGCAAGAACGCCGCCGCCGCTCTGCAGCGCGCCCTCGACCGCCGTGACAACGGCGGCTCGACCGGACACTGACGTAACCGTTCCCAAGCCGGGAGCCGCACCCGGACGAGGTGTGGCGCGGGCCCGTCAGGCCCCGCGCCACACCTCGAACCGATCGATGCGCTCCCCGTTCTGCGCCAGCGCGGACACCGTCAGCCGCGGCCGCGACCCGCTCTCCGCCTCCACCGAGAGCAGCGAGAACCCGCGGTAGCGCACCCGCGACCACTCCACCGTCTCCTTCAGGGTCTGCTTCGACTTCGTCCACTGGAAGGTCTCGACGGACTCTTGGTCGTGCACGCGCCCCTCGTAGCTCTCCTTCACACCCGCGGGGAAGCCGTACAGGTCACGGCCTCCTCCGCCCGCCGTGACGTACACGATCCCGTCCCGCGTGGGATCCGTGGCGCCGCCGACCGGCACCGACCGGCCGATCCTGCCCTCACGGATCGCATCCGTCCGCTCGTACACGTGGTTGTGCCCATTGATCACCAGGTCCACCTGGTGCTTCTCGAACAGCGGCAGCCACTGCGCGCGCACCCCGCCGTCGGAGGCGTGCGAGGACGTCGAATACGCGCAGTGGTGGAAGTAGACGACGACGAAGTCGATCCCCTTCGTCGCTCGCAGCTCACCCAGCCTCTTGTCCAGCCACTTCGTCTGCTTCCCGTCGGTGTAGCCGAAGTTGGCCTGGATCTCGTACGACACGTCGTTCGCGTCCAGCGCCACCACGCCGACGTTGCCGTACGCGAAGGAGTACACGCCCGGTGCCGAGCGGGGGTCGAAGCCGCTGTCGGGGAGGGTCCAGCGGGCGAGCTGGCCGCCGTAGCCGTCGGGGGAGTACCAGGCCTCCATGTCGTGGTTGCCGGTCGTCACCATCCACGGCACGCTCCGCGCGACCTCCTCGTTCTGCTTGAGGAACAGATCCCAGAAGCCCGGGTCGTAGCCGTCGGACTTCAGGCCCTGCCCGTTGCTGTCGGCGTAGCAGATGTCGCCGGCGTGGAGGTGGAAGGCGGGGTTCTGGCGCAGCAGGAGGTTGTCGTTGGCGGCCGCGGCGGTGCCGACCCCCTGGTCGCCGAAGGCGGTGAAGACGAACTTCTCCGGGCTCGCCGGGGCCGTACGGAACTCACTGATGGTCGCGCGCTGCTTCGCGTTAGCCGGGTCGAAGCCGTCGTGGCCGACGCCGTAGTAGTACGTCGTGCCGGGACGCAGTCCGTCCAGGGCCGCGTGCAGGTAGTACTGGTCGAGCGCGAGGCGTACGCCGGTCTGCCCGGGGGTGTGCAGATCGCGGAGCTCGGCCTCGATCTTCCGGCTCAGGTCGTCGGGCTTCAGGCCGACGCGGACGTACGGCTTCTTCACCGCGAGCGGCACCTGCCAGGAGACCCGCATCTGTGTCTTCGGGTCGGCGCCGAAGGCGAGATGGCGGCCGAAGGGGGAGACGGCGGAGCCGTGCACGGTGGCCGTGGGGGAGGGGGTGGCGGTGGACGTCCCCTCGGTGGAACAGCCCGTCAGCAGCCCGCCGGCCACCGCGCCCGCGGTCACCAGCGTGCGGCGCCGGGACAGCTTCGTCCGCAGGTACTCGTGCTGCTCGGCCATGCTCATCCGGCGCGCGAGGTGGGGCGGAATGCCGAAATCGGGAAGGTCCATGACGATGAAGTTCCCAGCGGACCCCAACGCCCGCCATACCTACGGGTGAACGCCAGTCGAAGGGCTGACGCCCGGTCCCGCTCTCATGTCCGTATCGCGGACAGGCCGTGTCATCCCATGGGACGCGGAGTAGGGTTCCCGCATGTCTCGCAGCATCAATCTCGCAGTGATTCCCGGTGACGGCATCGGCCAGGAGGTCGTGGCCGAAGGTCTGAAGGTCCTCTCCGCCGTCCTTCCGCAGGATGTGAAGCTGGAGACCAAGGAGTACGACTTCGGCGCCAAGCGCTACCACGCGACCGGTGAGACCCTCACCGACGCCGACGTGGACGCGCTGAAGCAGCACGACGCGATCCTCCTCGGTGCGATCGGCGACCCGAGCGTCCCGTCCGGCGTCCTGGAGCGCGGCTTCCTGCTCAAGCTCCGCTTCCTCTTCGACCACCACGTCAACCTGCGGCCGTCGAAGCTGCTGCCCGGTGTGGAGACGCCCCTGAAGGGCGAGCCCGCCATCGACTTCGTGGTCGTCCGCGAGGGCACCGAGGGCCCGTACACCGGCAACGGCGGCACCATCCGCAAGGGCACCCCGCACGAGGTCGCCACCGAGGTCTCCGTCAACACGGCCTTCGGTGTCGAGCGTGTCGTGCGTGACGCGTTCGCCCGCGCCCAGGCCCGTCCCCGCAAGAAGCTCACGCTGGTCCACAAGAACAACGTGCTCTCCTTCGCGGGTCACCTGTGGACGAACGTCTTCAACAAGGTGGCCGAGGAGTTCCCCGAGGTCACCACCGACTACATCCACGTGGACGCGGCCACCATCTACCTGGTCACCGACCCGGCCCGCTTCGACGTGATCGTCACCGACAACCTCTTCGGCGACATCATCACCGACCTCGCCGCGGCCGTCTCCGGCGGCATCGGCGTCGCCGCGAGCGGCAACATCAACCCCTCCGGCGAGTTCCCGTCGATGTTCGAGCCGGTCCACGGCTCCGCGCCCGACATCGCGGGCCAGGGCAAGGCCGACCCCACCGCCACGGTCCTGTCCGTCGCGCTGCTCCTGCGCCACCTCGGCTTCGAGGCCCAGGCCGCCCGGATCGACGAGGCGGTCTCCGCCGACCTCGCCGAGCGCACCGGCAAGCCCGCCCGCAGCACGTCGGCGATCGGCGACGCGCTGGCCGTACGAGTAGCCGGCTGACCGGGCGGGCCACTCGAAAAGCATTCGAAGCCGCCGGGTCACTCGCACCCGGCGGCTTTCGCATGTCCCCCGCCGGGTGTCACCATCATCCCCTGGGTCGCATTTCACGCCGTTTTCTTCCTCGGCTCCCCGCTTGCGATAATCGAACGCGGAGCCGCGGAATGAGGGAATGCTCGGACGTCCTAACACTGGTCACTGACAGTAAAAGGGCGTGAGCGCGGCCCGTCACTACACAACCGGTGAAGGACAACCACTCATGACGACGCCCACGATCGAGCTCAAGCCCTCGGCCTCGCCACTTTCCGACGCGGAACGCGAGGCGATCCTGGCCAGCCCCGGGTTCGGCCGCCACTTCACCGACCACATGGTCGTCATCAAGTGGACCGAGGGCCGCGGCTGGCACGACGGCCAGCTCGTTCCGTACGCGCCGATCTCCCTCGACCCCGCCACGATGGTCCTGCACTACGCGCAGGAGATCTTCGAGGGCCTCAAGGCGTACCGCCAGTCCGACGGGACCGTCGCCACCTTCCGGCCCGAGAAGAACGCCGAGCGCTTCCAGCGGTCCGCGCACCGGCTCGGCATGCCGGAGCTGCCCGTCGAGACGTTCATCGAGGCCTGTGACGCGCTGGTGCGGCAGGACGAGGCCTGGGTCCCGGCGCACGGCGGCGAGGAATCCCTCTACCTGCGCCCCTTCATGATCGCCACCGAGGTCGGCCTGGGCGTCAAGCCGGCCAACGAGTACCTCTTCATGGTCATCGCCTCCCCGGCCGGCGCCTACTTCCCGGGCGGTGTGAAGCCGGTCTCCATCTGGCTCTCCGAGGACCGTGTCCGTGCCGTCCCCGGCGGCATGGGCGACGCCAAGACCGGCGGCAACTACGCCGCCTCCCTCCTCGCCCAGGCCGAAGCGGCCGCCAAGGGCTGCGACCAGGTCTGCTACCTCGACGCGGTCGAGCACAAGTGGGTCGAGGAGCTCGGCGGCATGAACCTGTACTTCGTCTACGGCGACCGGATCGTCACCCCCGCCCTCACCGGCTCGATCCTGGAGGGCGTCACCCGCGACTCCCTGCTCGCCGTCGCCCGTGACCTCGGCTACGCGTCCGAGGAGGGCCGCGTCTCGGTCGACCAGTGGCAGCGCGACTCCGAGAACGGCACCCTGACCGAGGTCTTCGCCTGCGGTACGGCGGCCGTGATCACCCCGGTCGGCACGGTCAAGCGCGCGGGCGCCGAGTGGCGCCAGTCCGGCGGCGAGCCCGGCGAGGTCACCCTGAAGCTCCGCCAGGCCCTTCTGGACATCCAGCGCGGCACGGTGGAGGACAAGCACGGCTGGATGCACAAGCTGGACTGAGCCCCGCAGCCGTACCGACCGTCCGTTCGACGCATATCGCCTCTCCCCGCGCGGGTATCCACTCATTCCGCGGGGGGAGCGCGCCCTTCCCTGCGCACACAGCGCCGCCCGCAGAGCCTCACCGTGCTCCTCCTGCCGGCTTTCGGAGCGGAGCGGTTTCTGCCGGGGCTGGAGGTGGGCTGAGGCGTGCGGGTTTTCGGGCTCCCCGACCCGGACCGTTGGGGGATGTTTCTCGGCCACGTGCGGGAGTTCCTCGACGGCGGCCTCCTCGCGGACGCGTGACCCGCCGCCCGGGTTGTACGCAATAAGGCCGATTGACCCTGTGGTCGCTGGTGCGTTTGCCTCGTGGGGAGCC
This sequence comes from Streptomyces sp. NPDC019531, assembly GCF_044903305.1. Classification (NCBI taxonomy): domain Bacteria; kingdom Bacillati; phylum Actinomycetota; class Actinomycetes; order Kitasatosporales; family Streptomycetaceae; genus Streptomyces; species Streptomyces sp. NPDC019531. Next base: position 313,353 of record NZ_JBJDQL010000002.1, read on the forward strand.
CTCGGCGCGGGGCCGGGGGCAGTGCGTCATCGGGGACCACAGGGGGGAACATGTCCAGACCCGCCGTATGCCTTTTAGGCGCGGCCTTGCTTGTCGCGTTCACCGGTACCACCGCATCCGCCGCACCTCATGCACCTCACGCACCACACGTCGACCGCATCAGCACCGCCGCCGACGGCAGCCAGGCCGACGGGACGTCGAACGACGCCGCGATCAGCGCCGACGGCCGCCACGTCGCGTTCGTGTCCACCGCGCCTAGCTTCGGCTGCGCGCACTTCACCCCGTGCCTGCTCGTGAAGGACGTGACCGACGGCAAGGTCACCAGGATCGACCTCGGCAGCGGCTACACGTACGGCTCGCCCACGCCGAGCGCCGACGGCAGCCGTATCGCCTTCTCGGCGGGCACCCGGTTCTCCGCGCCCTACCTGTACGACCGTGCAACCGGCCGCGCGGAGAAGCTGTGGCCGCAGGACCCGCCCGGATTCAACGAGTTGGGCCAGGTGCAGTCGCTCAGCCCGGACGGCACCCACGTCGCGTACACCATCGGCAACCGCAACGCACCGGAGAACACCAGGCTCCTGTACGTCCGCGACACGGGGACCGGCGTCGACGAGCTGGTCTCGCCCGCCGAGGAGGGCCAGAAGGGCGGCGCCTCGGTGAGCGGTGACGGCGAGCGGGTCGCCTACTCGGTCAGGGGGGACGTCGAGGGTGACGACCCGAACGACGTCTTCGTCAAGGACCGGGCGACGGGTGAGCGGACCCAGGTCGACGCGGACCTCGGCGTCGCGTACCTGATCCGCATCACCGCGGACGGCCGCCGGGTCCTCCTCAACGCCGACAGCGGGGTGTACGTCCACGATCTGCGCACGGGCACATCGCGGCGAGTGGCCGACGGAACGGCCTTCGCGGCCACGGCGGACGGCCGGTACGCCCTCGTCTCGGGCGAGGACGGCCAGCGGGTGCGCGATCTGCGGACCGGGCTACGAGGTGCCGCCCTCCCGCCGACCGCCCAGGCGACGGACGGCGCTCTGGCCGACAAGGGGCGCGCGGTGGCCTTCAGCGCGCGCGAGTCCCACCTGGTACCGGGCGACACCAACCGGGAGACGGACGTGTTCGTCTTCTCCGGCGAGCTGCGGAGGAACCCGGCGCCCATGCCGTCCGTCACCGAGCGGATCGGCGGTCCGAGCGGGGCCTCCCACGACCCGGTGATGGGGGCGGACAAGGTCGTCTCCTTCAGCTCGGAAGGTGACGTCCTCATCAACGCGCCCGGCGGTGCCTCCCGGGTCAACTCCACCACGCAGAAGCCGTCGTCCGAGGGGTCGCCCTGCTACAGCGGACGCATGGTCGGCTATACGGCCCCCTACGACGCCGACGGCGGCCCGGGCATCCACGTCCGCAACCGCTCGGTCGGCAAGCTCACCAGCCTCGGCTCCTACCAGGGCGTCCGCTTCACCTGGATGGGACAGCCCGTGGTGGACCCCACCTGCCAGTGGCTCATCTACGCGGCGACCCTGCCCGCCACCGACACCGACCCGGACCCGCAACCCCGGATCTACCGCTTCAGGTTCAACGGCGGCGGCACCGACGTGGTCAGCGCGTCCACGGGCGAGGCGGCGGGCAACCCGTCGGTCAACTACGACGCCCGGTACATCGCCTTCGAGCAGGGCGGCGACGTGTACGTCCGTGACCTGGACACCGGTGCCCTGGAGAAGGCCGGCGAGCACGCGACGGCGCCCTCCCTCGGCGCGGACGGCCGCAAGGTCGCCTACCAGCAAGGGCGGTACGCCGTGGTCCGCGACCTCGACACCGGCGCCACGACCCGGGTCAGGGGCACCCAGCCCTCGCTCGCCGGGACCGGCACGGCCCTCGCGTACACCTCGGGCCGTTCCGTGTACCTGCTCGAACTCGCCACCGGCAAGCGCCAGTTGGTCAGCGTCGACCGCTGGGGCGGCCGCAACGACCTCCCGGCCTCGCACCCCTCCGTCAACGCCGACGGCACGGTCGTCGCCTTCGAGTCGGCGTCACCCGATCTGGTGGAGGGCGATACCAACGGGGTGTCGGACGTGTTCCTGCGGACAGTGCAATGACCAGCGACAACGACAACGGGGGAACAACCATGCACGGCAGAACGCTCCTGGCGGCCATCGCCACCGCCACGGCCCTCGCCACGGTGGCGCTCACCGCGCCCACGGCGAGCGCCGCACCCAAGGCCCCGTACACCGAGAAGGCGAGCGTGGCTCCGGACGGCACGGAGGGCAACGCCTCCGCCGGCGGCCAGTCCCTGAGCGCGAACGGCCGTTACGTGGCCTTCGTCTCCGCCGCCGACAACCTGGTCGCGGGCGACACCAACGGCACCTCGGACGCCTTCGTACGCGACCTGAAGACCGGCACCACCCGCCTGGCGAGCACCGACGGGGGCGGCAACGTCGGGGATGTCTCGCTGAGCGCGAACGGCCACTACCTGGCGTACAGCACCAACCCGACCCACGACACCGCCGACAACCACATCTGGATCAAGGACCTGAAGACCGGTTCCGTCCAGCGGGTCGACGACGCCGTCGACCCGGACGCCGGATACACGGCCGCGAGCCAGCCCGCCCTCAGCGCCGACGGCCGCTACGTGGCCTTCGCCGCTCTGCAGACCGGCTTCGACGGCCCCGCGGGCGACCGGTCGACCCGGATCTACCGCCTCGACCGCGTCACCGGTGAGCGGGTCCGCATCAGCCAGGTACCGGGCGAGGGCGCCTGGAAGTCCTCAGCCACCAAACCGTCCATCAGCGCGGACGGCAGCCGGGTCGGCTACCAGTTCTTCGTGCCGTACCCCACCCGGGGGGACTGGAGCGACGCCTACGTCCGTGATGTGCGAACCGGCGGGCTGATCCAGGCGGACAAGGCACCCGACGACAAGCTCTCGGATGCGCAGACCGAGTTCCCGCAGATCAGTGCCGACGGCCGGTACATGGTCTTCAACTCGCTCGACTCACAGCTGACGCCGGACGACACCAACGAGGGGGACAACGTCTTCGTGCGGGACCTGAAGACGGGACAGGTGCGCCGGATCGACGCCGCCGACCCGGCCGGCTACACCGCGTACCCGCAGATCGGCGCGGACAGCCGGCACCTCGTCTACATCGCGGACGCGGACCCCGACCACACCCGCCAGGCGTATGTGCGCGACCTGCGCACCGGTCGCACGGTGCTCGCCAGCCCCTCGGTGCAGGGCGGCCCGGTCGGTGACTACGGGGTGAACTTCCCGGTGATCGACCGGCACGGCCGTACGGTCGCCTTCAGCAGCTGGGCCAACGACCTCGTGCCCGAGGACGCCGGGCAGACCGACTTCGCCACCCACGTCTACGTCCGTCACCTGAAGTGATCGACCGAATCCTGAGACAACCGTGAGCGAGGCACGGGGGTTGTGCCAAAATGCCCCCGTGCTCTCGTTCGCCATGATTATTGGCAGCAGGCGCGCCGGTCCGCAGTGACCGCCACGTACGACCAGGTACGGGCGGACACCGTCGTCCTCGACCCGCGCGCAGACCTCTCGCACCCGCGAGAGGTTTTTCGCTTTTCTGGCCCACCCGCAGCCGGAGGCGAGAGCGCGAGGGAGTATGTGGGGGCGGTGGAGCCGGTCATTCCGGTACGACCGAGATCCAATCCTCAGGAGCCTTGAGACCATGACCGCAACCAGCGAACTCGACGATCAGTTCCACGTCTTCGACACCACCCTGCGCGACGGCGCCCAGCGGGAGGGCATCAACCTCACCGTCGCGGACAAGCTGACCATCGCACGGCACCTGGACGACTTCGGCGTGGGCTTCATCGAGGGCGGCTGGCCCGGCGCCAACCCGCGGGACACCGAGTTCTTCGCCCGCGCCCGCCAGGAGATCGACTTCAAGCACGCCCAGCTGGTCGCCTTCGGCGCGACCCGCCGCGCCGGCGCCAAGGCGTCCGAGGACCCGCAGGTCAAGGCCCTCCTGGAGGCGGGCACCGAGGTGATCACCCTGGTCGCCAAGTCGCACGACCGCCACGTCGAGCTGGCGCTCAGGACGACGTTGGACGAGAACCTGGAGATGGTCCGCGACACGGTGTCGTACCTGGTGTCGCAGGGCCGCCGGGTCTTCGTCGACTGCGAGCACTTCTTCGACGGCTACCGCGCCAACCCGGAGTACGCGAAGGCCGTCGTACGGACCGCCTCCGAGGCCGGCGCCTCCGTCGTGATCCTCTGCGACACCAACGGCGGCATGCTCCCGGCGCAGATCCAGGCCGTGGTGTCGACCGTGCTGGCCGACACCGGCGCCCGGCTCGGCATCCACACCCAGGACGACACGGGCTGTGCGGTGGCGAACACCCTGGCCGCCGTCGACGCGGGCGCGACCCACGTCCAGTGCACGGCGAACGGCTACGGCGAGCGGGTCGGCAACGCCAACCTGTTCCCGGTGGTGGCGGCCCTGGAGCTGAAGTACGGCAAGAAGGTCCTGCCGGAGGGCAAGCTCCGTGAGATGACGAGGATCTCGCACGCCATCGCCGAGGTGGTGAACCTGACCCCCTCCACCCACCAGCCCTACGTCGGCGTCTCGGCCTTCGCCCACAAGGCCGGCCTGCACGCCTCCGCGATCAAGGTCGACCCGGACCTCTACCAGCACATCGACCCCGAGACGGTCGGCAACACCATGCGGATGCTGGTCTCCGACATGGCGGGCCGCGCCTCGATCGAGCTCAAGGGCAAGGAACTCGGCATCGACCTCGGCGGCGACCGCGAACTGGTCGGCCGGGTGGTGGGGCGCGTCAAGGAACGCGAGCTCAAGGGCTACACGTACGAGGCCGCGGACGCCTCGTTCGAGCTGTTGCTGCGGGGCGAGGTCGAGGGCCAGCCCCTCAAGTACTTCTCCGTCGAGTCCTGGCGCGCGATCGTCGAGGACCGCCCCGACGGCACCCACGCCAACGAGGCCACGGTCAAGCTCTTCGCCAAGGGCGAGCGCATCGTCGCCACGGCGGAGGGCAACGGCCCCGTCAACGCCCTGGACCGCGCCCTGCGCGTGGCCCTGGAGAAGATCTACCCCCAGCTCGCCAAGCTGGACCTCGTCGACTACAAGGTCCGCATCCTGGAGGGCGTCCACGGCACCCAGTCCACCACCCGCGTCCTCATCTCCACGTCGGACGGCTCCGGCGAGTGGTCCACGGTCGGCGTCGCGGAGAACGTGATCGCGGCGTCCTGGCAGGCCCTGGAGGACGCGTACACGTACGGTCTGCTGCGCGCAGGCGTCGAGCCGGCGGAGTAACAGCGCCTCTCAGTGATTCCCCACGCACGCGGCGCTGCGGGGCGGTGGGATCACCACCGTCGTGTGCGGTCCCTGGGCGGACACCGCCTCCAGCTGCCAGGCCCGGCGTATGCCCTCCACGAGGGGCCGCACGCTGTAGGGAGACACGGCGAGTTCCTGGCGGGCCTCGGCCAGCAGGTCGGGGTTCCCGTCGGGGGACCGCAGGAGCGCCTCCCCTCGGCGCCGGCTGAAGCCCGGTCCGCCGAAGATGTCCAGCAGGGTGAGGGAGAGATAGGCATAGGCGGCGGCTTCGTCGATCAGCGCGCGGGACTCGTCGGGCAGGCCGGTCACCTCGTACGCCACGAAGTGCTTTAGGGCGCCGCGCAGTTGGTCCACCGGCTCCGGGCAGGGGCAGGCGCCCCTCAGGTGCGCGCCCAGGACGCGGAAGGACGTCAGCACGCCCTGCGTCTGCGGTGTCCACTGCTGCTTGGCGAGGAGCGTCCGGAACCCGGCGAGGGTCTCCGACAGCTCCTCGATGATCAACGTCAGCGCCACGTCCGACAGTTCGTAACGTTCCGTGGCCAGCCGGATCTCCAGGAGGCGGCGACCGTAGCGGATCAGGTCGCGGGGGAGACCGCCGGACAGGGCGTGGGCGAGGAGGGCGTACGGCTCGCCGATGCCGGGTGCGCGTTTCTTGAGGATCGCCTCGGACTCGGCGAGCGTGCACCGGCGCATGTGCAGAACGTCGTCCAGGGAACTGTCCGTCACATCGCGGCTCGGCAGCCCGCGCCGGACGAAGGCCGCGCCGACGTCCTCGGCGACGGAGATCAGGTAGTGGACGTGGGGTACACCGAGGATCGCCTTGATCTCGCGGAGGAAGGCGAGGGCCTGGGTGTCGGTCCCGAGGCGGTCGACTTCGTCGATGGCGATGACGACGCGGTTGCCCTTGCCGTGCTCCTCCTCCGCGATCGCGGAGAGCAGTGTTCTGAACTCGCCGACCAGGGCCGGATAGTTGGGCGGCACGGAGGTCAGTCCGGTGGTGTGCGAGGTTCCGAGAGTCAGGAGTTGGGTGGCGCCCGACGTCAGGGCGGCGGTCGCGCTCTGGACGGTCTGGAGCCGGTAGAGGTGGTTGCGGCAGTCGACGACGAGCTTCGGGGTCGAGCGCAGGAACGCCCAGGGGCGGTCGTCGAGCGCGTTGAAGAACACGGCGAGTATGAGCACGCTGATACGGAGCGGGTTCTCGCTGTCGGTGACAAGGGGGCGGGTTGAGTCGACGGCGGCGAGCAGGCCCACGCCGGCGAAGGCGAACAGCGTGGTCAGGGGCTTGAAGATGCGTTTTCTGTCCAGGCTCCACGGCCCGACGTGCAGGGTCGGGCCCAGCGTGGGGTTGTCGTACCGGCTCCAGATGAAGAAGACGAGCAGGGGCAGGATCACGGGCCAGTAGAGGACCGCCGCGACGTGGTGGCGGATGCCGGGATCGAAGGGGAGCGAGATGAAAGGGCCCGTGAACATCGCGATGAGGGCGAGGTCCCACAGGAAGTCGGCGGGCTTTGTCACCAGTCGGAAGACGTGCCTTTGGCGGCGCAGAATCCAGATGAGCATGCCGGCCAGCACCAGGGCCAGGGCGGCTTCCGGATCCCGTCCCCCGAGGACGTCTCCGACGAACGCGGTGCCCCGGTCCCACATGGAGTCGAAGTGCCGCCGTAACCAGGCGCCGTGCTCGCTCTCGAAGGAGCGTTCCGAGGCGAACAGGCCAAGCGTGACGAGTACGCCCGCGGGGACGGCGAACGCGAGCCACCGGGCCAGACGCCTCAGCGGCCGCACCACCCGTCGTGCCGCGCTGTGCAGATACGACAGCCTGACGAACTCCGGCGCCTCATAGCCCGCCCTGACGATGTAGACCTGGCAGACACGGACGAACAGCGAGGTCAGGAACTCGTGCGGGGCGTAGGTGGCCGGGGCGTGTGCGGAGACCGCGAAGTCCCGCTCCTCCACACCGTGTTCCATGAGCGTGGTCTTGCCCACCCCGCGTGGCCCGCTGACGGCGATCGTGCCGCCGTCCAACTGGTCCATCTTGCGGGCCAGTTCCTCCGCCGAGCGGTTGTCGACGAAATACTCGCGCTGTCGTGGGGAGCTCAGTCCGTCGTGACTGCTGGGCAGGAGAAGAGTGCCGAGGTCGTCGCCGATCAGGTCCTCGACGGCTCTCTCCACGACCTTGCCGAGCTCGTTGCGCTGCAGCTCCCTCAGCCACAGCAGCTCGGTGGCCCGCTCAAGGAACCACAGTGGAAAGATGACGGGGGCCAGCAGCACGACACGGGCGGCGGAACGCCGTGGCGCAGGCGGACCCACGGCGGGCAGAGCCCGGTCCACGCGGTGCGCGAAGCTGAGCAGCGGCACACCGAGCAGGACGAGGACCTCGGCGACGAGGACGTACCAGCGGACGGGTGTGTTTCCCGCCAGCCCTGCTCCGAAGACAGCCGCGAGCCCCCACTTCCACCAGAGCCCGAAGCCCCGTGAGTCCCAGAACTCACGCAGAGTCGGCGTGGGCATCGCCCAGCGGTACGGGTCGCTCTTCCAGCGGAAGATCCGGTACCACAGGTGCATCCGCCGCCGCCCGTTGCGGCCCAGCGCGTCGCGGACGTACGGCGCGGAACACATCGCCTCCGCTGCGGCGTCGTCCGTGACCCACGGTCGCCGGGTGAGCAGTTCGCGGAGTCTTGCGTTGTCGAGACAGGCGAGAACGGCGGCCTTGTAGACATCCCGCTCGCCGTCACCGCTCCAGTTGTATCCCCCGTTGGCCATCGGCTGCCCCTAGTCGGAGAGACTCTCCCGCGCGAGACCGAGGAAGCCGGTCCACGTGCGTGGGGTGACGGTGAGGTTGGGGCCGGTGTTCTTGGAGTCGCGGATGTGGATGGCGGACGGCTGGGTGGCGATCTCGATGCAGTTGCCGCCTTCGTTGCTGCTGTAGCTGGACTTGAACCAGTGAAGTGCGGTGCTCATCGGTCTCCTAGCAGTTCGTGCAGGTAGCGCACGCTCTCGTCGGGCGAGAGAGCCTGTGACCGCAGCATTCCATACTTGTGGTGATAGTCGCGGACCTCGTCAGGATCCTCGATGAGGAAGCTGGCGCGCTGTACTTCCAGGTAGATGAGGCGTTCGTCCCTGGGCGTCTCCAGCAGTGTCATGGGGCCGGCGAGACCGGCGTGCGGCATGCGGTCCATGGGCATGATCTGAAAGCTCATGTGGAGCGGCTCGGTGTACTCCAGGATCTGGCAGAACTGATCACGCATTACCTGAGGGCTGCCGACCTGCCGCCGCAGAATGCTCTCCTCCAGGATGAAGTGCCCCACGGGCGGCCGGTCCCGCTGCCAGAGCAACTGCCGCTCCATGCGCGCGTTCACCCATTGCTCGGCCGTCTCGGTGCCGAGCGCGGGATAGCGGGAGTCAAAGGTGGCGCGGCAGTAGTCCTTGGTCTGGAGCAGCCCCGGAACCAACTGAGTCTCGTACGACAAGAAACTGACCGCCTCCTGCTCATGATCCACCAACGACTGCGCGAACTGCACCACCTTCTCCCGCACCGGCATCCGCTCCACGAGCAGCGCCAACGCCCCCTTCGTGTCCAGCAGTTCGTCGAACTGTTCCGCCCGGTCCGGCTGGAGTGCCAGTCGCCCCTGCTCGATCGACCTCACCGTGTCGACATGGATGCTCGCCGACTCGGCGAACTGTTCCTGCGTCAGATGGGCCTGTTTCCGAAAGTGCGCCACGAGTGCGCCGACCGCCTGCCACGAACCGACCTTCTTCGACATGGTCGTCCCCTTCCCCCGCGCACACCCCAAGTCCTCGTAGTGAGGTCGTAGTAATCAGAACTACGACCTCACTCACTGCCCCACGATAGTCACTCCCTGTGACAGTCGCCCCGTGAACCCTCAAGCCCAGCTCCTCCGCGCCCGCACCGCCCTCTACCCCCGCGACCGCAGGTCAGTAGCCGTGGCCAGAGATCTGACGCGCCTCACCCTCGCAGACTGGGGCGTGACCGAGCGGAGTGACGACGTCCTCCTCTGCGTCAGCGAACTCGCCACCAACGCCCTCCTGCACGGCGTTCCGCCCAACCGCTGCTTCCGACTCGACCTCGACCTCACCACCGACGGAGTCCTGCATGTAGAGGTCCACGACAGCGGCCCGGGCGAGATCCGCACCCCGGACACGACGCCCGAGTCGGAACACGGCCGCGGACTCCTGCTCGTGGCCGCGCTGGCCGACGACTGGGGTGTGCGGGAGCGGGACCCGGGCAAGGTCGTGTGGTGCGACTTCGTGATCAGGGCGCCGACGGACTGACCGAGCGGCCGCACCCGGCACGAGTCCTCGGCACGAGTCCTCAGCACGAACCCTCGGCGAGCTCCTCGAACTCGCCGAGGCTCATCGCCCGGCCGTCGGCCCAGACCTGACCGGGTTCCAGGGCGGCGAGATCGGTCGCCGTGAAGGTGACGATGCCGGTGTACTCGTAGTTGTACTCGTCCTTCCCGAAGGCGAGTTGATAGGTGTGGCCGGGCAACAGCCGCTGTTCGCCCACCGGAAGGACATGCCAGTTCGCGGGCGGGGAGAACAGCGGGAACTCGGCGTCGACGGGCCGCCGACTGCCCGACGCCTCCCAGCCGGACACGTTCCGCTCGGACTCCTCCTCACCGGTGGGCACACCGATCAGCGAGGGCCCCCGCACGAGATCGTCCCCGCACGGCCGCAACACGGCCTCCACCGCACCCGCGCCGTCCGCCCGCACCGCGACCAGCGGCAGGATCTCCGCCCCGCATCCACTCAGCAGCCCTACGGCGACGACCGCACCGGCCACCGCGATGACACCCCGTCTCATCGCCCCAGCACATCAACAAAAGCGTCGCCGTACGACCACCGTTGCGCACCGATCGCGTCGCGGTCCCACAACGTCTCCGGGACGCGATGACCGACGTGGCGTCTTGACGGATGCACGAGCTGTCAGTTCACTCACGCCGTGAGATAAGTCCTGTGTGAAACCTGAGAGCCGAGGGAAGGTCCATGCGAAGAACCGCCCTGCTCGTCTCCGCCGCGTTGCTCACCTCCTTGCTGCCCCTGGCCGTTGCCCGGGCCGCCGACGATCCGCCCCCGGTCCCCGTCGACCGCTTCGAAGGCGAGGTCCCCTTCGCGAGTCCGCCGGAGAACGGCCTCTTCACCTGGGGCAGCGACACCGACGACCCGCCAACGCTCGGGCTCGGTCCCCGGGATGACGCCCCCGAGGGCGACCAGGTCCTCACCGGTACCTACGACATCAGCGGCTACGGCGGCTTCACGCACGACTTCGCCTTCGCCGAACCCGCCCACGACTGGTCCGCCCACAAGGGCATCCGCTTCTGGTGGGAAGGACAGGACAACGGTAAGAAGATCGCCTTCGAGCTCAAGGACGGCGGCGCCAACGGCGAGGCCTCCGAGCTGTGGACGACCTCCTTCACCGACGACTTCACGGGCTGGAAACAGATCGAGATCCCCTTCACCGACTTCGCCTACCGCACCGACTACCAGCCCGTCGGCGGCATCGACCACGTCCTCGGGCTGACGCAGATGTGGGGGTACGCCGTCACGCTCCCCGTCGGCGCACCCGGTCGATTCGCCATGGACGGCGTCGAGTTGTACGGCAAGGCCGACCAGTCGCTGCGCGCGAACGTCACCACCGACTCCGCCGTCTACCCGGTCGCGCAAGGCAGGACCGCGACGGTCGAGGTCACCGTCGCGACCACCGGCTCCGCCCCGATCGACGAGCCCGTGACGGTCGCCTACGAGACGGCCGGAGGCACGGCCTCGGACACCGACTACACCCCTCTCAAGGGCGAGTTCACCTTCCCCGCGGGCACCGCCTCCGGCACCACCCGTACCCTCCGGGTCGCCACCCTCAAGGACAGGACCGCCGCGGAGAACGCCGAGACCATCCCCCTCAAGCTCACCGTCACCGGCGCCAAGGCCCCGTCCGAGACCCCGCAGGTCGTCATCGACGCGCACGGACTGCCGTATCTCGACGACAAGTTGCCGGTGAAGCGGCGCGTCGCCGATCTCCTGTCCCGGATGTCCCTGGAGGAGAAGGCCGGCCAGATGACCCAGGCCGAGCGCGGCGCCGTGGGCACCGGGGCCGACGTCGCCGCGTACGACCTCGGCTCGCTCCTGTCCGGCGGCGGCTCCACCCCCACGCCCAACACCGCGGAGGCCTGGGCGAAGATGATCGACTCCTTCCAACTCCGGGCGCAGGCAACCCGGTTCCAGATCCCCCTCATCTACGGTGTCGACGCCGTGCACGGTCACAACAACCTGGTCGGCGCCACGGTCATGCCGCACAACATCGGCATCGGGGCCACCCGCGACCCTCAACTCGCCCAGCAGACAGGCGCGGTGACCGCCGCAGAGGTCCGGGCCACCGGCGTCCCCTGGGACTTCGCCCCCTGTCTCTGCGTCACCCGCGACGAACGCTGGGGCCGTTCCTACGAGTCCTTCGGCGAGGACCCGGCCCTCGTCGAGTCCATGGAGACCGTCATCCAGGGCCTCCAAGGAGCCCGCAGCGGAAAGGACCTGAGCCGCGACGACAAGGTCCTTGCCACCGCCAAGCACTTCGTCGGGGACGGCGGCACCGCGTACGGCTCCTCCACCACCGGCACCTACACCATCGACCAGGGCGTCACCACGGTCACCCGGCAGCAGCTCGAAGCCGTCCACCTGGCGCCGTACAGGACCGCCGTGGACCGTGGCGTGGGCACGGTCATGCCGTCGTACTCCTCGCTCGACGTGGTCGGCGACGGCCTCGGCCCGGTCAAGATGCACGCCCGCGCCGACATGATCACTGGCGTGCTCAAACAACGCCTGGGCTTCGACGGGTTCGTCATCAGCGACTGGAACGGCATCGACCAGATCCCCGGCGACTACGCCAGTGACGTCCGTACCTCCGTCAACGCGGGCGTCGACATGGTCATGGCCCCGTACGCCTACAGGGACTTCCGCACCGCGCTCGTGACGGAGGTGCGGGCCGGGCGCGTCAGCGAGAAGCGGGTCGACGACGCCGTATCGCGCATCCTCACGCAGAAGTTCAAGCTGGGGCTCTTCGAGAAGCCGTACGCCGACACGAGCGGCGCCTCGAAGATCGGTTCCGCCGGGCACCGGGCCGTGGCGCGCAAGGCGGCCGCCGAGTCGCAGGTGCTGCTGAAGAACAGCGGCGGAGTCCTGCCGCTGAAGAAGTCGCAGAAGGTGTACGTCGCCGGGTCCAACGCCGACGACATCGGCAACCAGAGCGGCGGCTGGACCGTCACCTGGCAGGGCTCCTCCGGCGACATCACCCCCGGCACCACGATCCTGGAGGCGATGCGGAAGAACTCCTCGTCGCTGACGTACTCCAAGGACGCGTCCGAGCCGACGAGCGGTTACGACGTCGGCGTGGTCGTCGTCGGCGAGACCCCGTACGCCGAGGGCGTCGGCGATGTCGGCAACGGCCACGACCTCCAGCTGTCCGCCGCCGACCAGGCAGCCGTCGACAAGGTGTGCGCGGCCATGAAGTGCGCGGTGCTGATCGTCTCCGGGCGCCCACAGCTGATCGGCGACCGGCTCGGCGGGATCGACGCCCTGGTCGCCTCCTGGCTGCCCGGCACGGAGGGCGACGGGGTCGCCGACGTCCTGTACGGCAAACGCGCCTTCACCGGCCAACTCCCCGTCACCTGGCCCAGGTCGGAGGCCCAGCTGCCGATCAACGTCGGCGACCCGACATACGACCCGCAGTTCCCGTACGGCTGGGGCCTGACGACGCTCACCAAGGTCCCCGACGGCGGGACGGCCACGCTCAAGGCACTCGGTGCCGCGGCCAGGGCCGCCGAACGGGCCGGCGCCGACGCGACGGGCCGCGCGCTCGTCACGAAGGCCCGGCTGATCGTCCAGCAGAAGGACATCAGCGCGGCCTTCGCGAAGCCCTTCGCCGACGCCGATCACCTGCTGCTGACCGGCCGCTACGGAGAGGCGGTGGCGAAGCTGACGGAGGCGTACAGAGCCGCCTGAGAGGCCTGCCGAGGGTCGTTTCCGGGAGGCTTCGGGTAGCGTCGAGATATGAAGGCCGACGCGCAGGCCGTCGTACGGACCCGAAGCCTTCCGGGGCTGCTTCTCGCCCTGGTGGTCGCGGCCCTGGCCGTCCTGTCGGTGGGCGCCCCGCCCGCCACCGCCACGACGGCCGCCGCGCCGACCGCCACGAGCGTCTCGGCGATCGGCCAGGCCCTCCGGAACAACCCCGTGTACGTCGATCCGGCCGCCGCGGCACAGCTGTCCGCCAAGGATGCGGACGCCCTGGCGGACCGGATCAGGAAGGCGGACAGGCCGCTGTTCGTCGCGGTGTTGCCCGCCGACTTCCCGAAGCAGGACCTCTTCACGAAACTGCGCACCGCGACCGGCATCACCGGCCTGTACGCGGTCCGCCTGGGCGACGCCTTCGACGCCCGCGCCGACTCCGCGGTCCTGCCGGGCGCGGCCGTACGGAACCTGGTGACCACCGTGAAGGGCGAGGACACCCGCGCCCAGCTGACCGACTTCACCGCCGCCGCGCTCACCAACATGGGCGGCTCGGCCCCGTCGACGTGGCGGTCCGCGGACGACGGCGGCGGGGTCTCGTCCACGGCACTGATCACGGTCGGCGTGGTGCTCGTGGCCGGTGGCGCGGGGGCGTACACGCTGGTGCGGCGCAACCGGCGCCGGCACGCCGAGGAGCAGCGGGCCGCGCTGGAGAAGCTGAGGGTGGTGGTGGACGAGGACATCACGGCCTTCGGCGAGGAACTGGACCGTCTGGACTTCCACCCGGCAGAGAAGGGCGCCGACGACGCGATGCGCGCGGACTACGAGCGTGCCCTCGACGCGTACGAGCAGGCGAAGTCGCTCATGGCGTCCGCGACCAGACCCGAGGACGTACGGGCGGTCACCCAGGCGCTGGAGGACGGCCGCTTCTCCCTCGCCCAGCTCGCCGCCCGCCGCGAGGGCCGCCCCCTCCCGGAGCGCCGGGTCCCCTGCTTCTTCGACCCCCGCCACGGCCCCTCCGCCACCGACGCCACCTGGACCCCGCCGGGCGGCGCTGCGCGCGAGGTCCCGGTCTGCGCCGCCGACGCGACCCGCCTTGCCGACGGCCGCGACCCGGTGATGCGCGAGGTCGACACCGACCAGGGCCGCCGCCCCTACTGGGACGCGGGCCCGGCCTACGGCCCCTGGGCCGGCGGCTACTTCGGCGGCGGCATCCTCCCCGGCCTCCTCTTCGGCACGCTCCTCGGCAGCATGATGTCCACGCCCGCGTACGCGGCCGACTACGGCTCCGGTTACGGCGATTTCGGCACCGGCGGCTATGAGGGCGGCGACCTGTCCGGGGCGGACTTCAGCGCGGGGGACTTCGGGGACTTCGGAGGCGGCGGCGATTTCGGCGGGGGAGGGGACTTCGGGGGCGGCGGGTTCTGAGGTATTTCAGCCCCTCCGGCGTTTGAGGAGCGGGGGTCCGGGGGCCGGCCCCCGAAACGGGGGTCAAAGGGGGCAGCGCCCCCTGGAGGACGGGACGGGTAGGGGCGGCGGGGGCGAAAACCGCAGGCCCGGCGCACAGGGCACCGGACCCGCGGAAGACCGTACGACTACGAAAAGCCCCTCACCTCACAGTGAGGCCGCCGCGGAAGCGATCGCCGAGGCGAACGTGGACACCTCGGAGTACACCCCGGGCGCGTTGGGCCGGGCACACCCGATGCCCCAGCTCACGATGCCGACCTGAACCCACGCGTTCGCGGAGTCCCGCCGGAACATCGGCCCACCGGAGTCCCCCTGACAGGTGTCGACCCCACCGGACGCGTACCCGGCACAGATCTCGTCGCTCGCGACCAGCCCGCTGTACCCGCTGTAGGACCGGCAGGTCGCGTCACTCACGAACGGCACGGTCGCCTTCAGCAGATACCGCTGCTGGGCCCCGCCCTCGCTGGCCGAACCCCACCCGGCGATCGTGAAGGTACCGGTGTTGTACTGCGTCGTCGTCGCGATCTTCAGCGTGGGCAGATTGATCGGCGCGGCCAGCTTGATGAGCGCCCAGTCCTTGCCGTTCCCGTTGTAGCCGGGCGCCCGGTACACGTACGTCGACTTGACCTGCACCCGCCCGGTGGTGGACTGCAGGTCCACGACCCCGGCGGTGGCGGTGATGCTGGTGTTCGCGCCGGTCCCGTTCACACAGTGCGCGGCGGTGAGCACGATCTGCTGGGTGTACAGCGCCCCGCCGCAGCCCATGGAGAGCCGCACCATGAACGGGAACTCGCCCTGTGCGGCACGGGTTCCGCCGACGACGGGCGCGGGGGCGGCCTGGGCGGACGAGAGGGGCTGGAGACTGGCGATCGCGAGCGCGGCGGCTCCGACCGCCAGACATCTCTTGAGGGCCGTGACAAGTTTCTTCAAGGTGATGCCTTCCAGGGTGGGGGGTTCCTTGACGAGCGCATGCCAATCGGGCGCACCAAAAAATGCCCAAGTTCTGACATGGGCCGGTCAAATCTGTTGATGGATTATGCGAACCCTGTGAAGTCGCGCACAAGGGGGGTGATTCAGCCAAGGTGACGGTCGTGGTCGGGGGCCGTCGGTTACGTCGTCACGAATCGGCCACCACCGGACTACTGCAAATGCCGCACTGTCCAGCGTAATTGTCCTGTCTCGTACGGGGACGTCTCCCGTGCGCCCCACCGAGTCGGGATGCTGGATGGCTACTCAGGTCGTGCGAGACCAGCGCGCCTGTTGGTGACGGGGGTTGCGATGAACTGGTGGCAGTTCGGACTGTTGGGCGCGGGAGGGGGGCTGAGCGTCGAACTGCTGGCAGTCTTCCGCGGCTGTGCACAGTGGCAGGCCGCCCGCCGCACCCCCACCGGTCGCCGCCGCGCGAAGCCTCCGGCGCTACGGCAGTTCGTGGACCTGTCGGCTCACGCATGCCTCGCTGTCGTGCGGGCGTCCATTGGTGCCACCACGGCCCTGCTCTTCGGAGCGAGCGGACAGATCAGCGGAGCCTATGCGGCCGTGGCACTCGGCGTCTGTGCACCGGCCGTACTGGCCACCCTGGGTGCCGTACCGCAGGTCGCGCAGTTCGTCGCCGGTTCTGCGCCGGCGCCTGTCGGCGGCGGGACCGCGCCGGGCGAGGCCCCGCTGGAGGCCACAGGACACGGAGGCGGGCAGTGAGGGCCGCCCTGTGGCGGCGCGTCATGATGCTGCTCTTCGGAGTCTCCGCGACGGCAGAGGTCCAGGCGCCGCTTCCCGCCCCGCGCTTCGGGGACTATCCACTGCACCGGCGAGTGATGGCGGGTTTGCTGGGCGTTTCCCTGGAGCGCGTCGCGGTGTCCCGCAGCATGGAAAGCGTGCCTTTGGCGAGCGCGGTGAACGGCTTCGACAGGCCTTCGCCGGTGTCCCGGCCGGATACTGACGGCGAGGAAGGCTGGTCGGACGTCGAGTGCCGCCAACCGCTGTTCGTGCCGCAACTGACGCTCGCCGCCCTCCGCGCGCGGCCGAACGGCGAAGCCCGTGGCGAACTCCTCCCGGCGCCCGCACTCGCTCCGGCCCGGACAAACGGCCGGCTCCATCTGCTGGTCGGCGTGCTGGCGGGAGCGCTGGGCGTGGGAGGCCTTCTTGTCGGCTTCTGGGCGACCGTGCTGGCACAGGGGCGACCGGAGTCGGGGCCGTCGGCCGCGAAGGAGCTGGGCTCGGTCGTCACCGTTGCCGAACCGCTCGAGGTCGGTGACTGCGTGATGGCCGACTGGCCCGGGGCCGCGCGCTTCGAGGGTGTTCCGCAGGTGACGGTGGACCCCACGTGCGCTGGGTCGCCCGACGGTCAGGTCATCGCGGTGGTTCCCGCCGCGAACGCTGCGCAGGCCGAGGGAGAGGGGCCCGAACAGTGCGAGCAGCGGACCAAGGAGGTCAGGGAGAAGCTCGCCGACGTACGCAGCTTCGCCCTCGTACCGACCCCGGAGAGTTTCCAGGCGGCCGGCCGTCGTACCGCCTGCCTGGTGCTGGGCGCTCACGGTCCCGTGTACGGGCCGCTCGATGTCCATCGGAAGATCGGCTCCGCTTTCACGGACACGGCGACGATGCAGCGAGATGACTGCCTCGACGTGCTTTCGAGCAGGGGCGCTCGGCTGGCCTCCTGCGCAGGACCGCACGACGAGCAGGTGCTGGGATTCACCCGACTGGGTGACGATGTCTCCCTTGCAGAGGCACGCACCAGGTCGGACGCGGCCTGCGCGCGTGAAGTGCCCCCCAGGGATTACGGTTTCGACCCGACGACCTTCACAGTCGCCTCCTGGACAAGCGAGGGGCACTGGAGAACGGGGACGCACATCGTCGTGTGCACGGTTCGCAGGACGGACGGGAGTCCTATGCCGGCGATCGAACTGACAACAACAGCCCCTTCGTCTTCGGCTCCGGCGGCCCCAGAGTAGGACGGAGGCTGTCCTGGGCCGACGGGCGACGGGCGACGGGCGACGGGAAACGGCGTACGAGTCGCACGGCGAAGCGGCGGTTCCGGCGGAGCTGATCGCGGTGCTGGAGCGGAACCCGTGGGCCAGGGCGGTCTTCGAGGCGCTCGACAGGACCGACCGCTGTCTCACGATGCTCGGCCTCCTGCGGGCTCGCACCCCCCGGCGTCGGACCGCTCAAGTCGCCTCGACCCTCGCGGAGTTGCGAAAGCGCCGGTGAGTCGAGGGACTCACCGGCGCCGTAGCGGCAGGCTCACGCGTTCTTGATCGCGGAGATGTCGAAGTTCAGCTTGATCTTGTCGGAGACCAGGACGCCGCCCGTCTCCAGGGCCGCGTTCCAGGTCAGGCCCCACTCGGAGCGCTTGATCTCCGCCTTGCCCTCGAAGCCCACGCGCTCGTTGCCGAAGGGGTCCTTCGCGGCGCCGTTGAACTCGAGGTCGATGGTGAGCGGCTTGGTGGTGCCGAGGATCGTCAGGTCGCCGGTGATGCGGTAGTCCTCGTCCCCGAGCGCCTCCGCCTTGGTGGAGCGGAACGTCATGGTCGGGAACTCCTCGATCTTGAAGAAGTCCGCGCTCTTGAGGTGCCCGTCACGGTCCGCGGACCCGGTGTCGACGCTGTCCATCTTGACGTCGATGCTGGCCGTCGACGCGGACGGGTCGCCGCCGTCCAGGTGCAGCGAGCCGCTGAAGTCGACGAATTTGCCCTTGACGTTGGTGACCATGGCGTGCCGCACGGTGAAGCCGATGGTGGAGTGGGCCGTGTCGATCGTGTAGTCGCCGGTCAGTGCGGTCAGGTCGGTGTTCGCCATGACAAGACTCCTTCGAGTGAGGATGTTGAAGCTTGAACTACTCAACACGGACGACCGTAGACCTATTCCGTTCAACTTTCAACATCATCCGCAAAGTGTTGGCGTGGTGACTCTGTGGTGGCAGGTGCCCCTGTGTGAAGCCGCAGGTGCAGAGCCCCCACGCACCCCACCCGCAGAGGCGCCGACCCCGTGGGCGCCTCGTGCACCTACGCTGTGCGTCGACGAGCCCGAGCCACCCCGTACGGGCGAACCCCTGGAGATCGTCTGGAGCCGTCCGGTGCGCTCGGTCGTACGCGCCGACGACACGGTCGAGGTGCTGGCCACGGGCCGCCTGCTGCACCTGCGTGTCACTCCGGGGATGGCATGTGCCCCACATGAATGTGAGGTGGCTCTCACACCCTGACTTTGTACGACCCCTACAAGCGGCGGGCCCTCTGAGCAGTCGGAACGCCTGCATGCCCCCAGGGTTCTGTTCAGTGGCACCAGGAAAACGGGCCGGAGACTGTACGGAGTCAACGGCTCGCATTCCTCGCGGGTCTTCGTAAGGTCGCTACATGACCGTTTTGGATGAGGCGCCGGGTGAGTCGACGGCTGAGCCCACGGACGCGCGCGGACGAGTGGCCGAGCTGCACGAGATCCGTGCCACGGCCCTGGCCGGCCCCGGCGAGAAGGCGACCGAGGCGCAGCACGCCAAGGGCAAGCTGACCGCACGGGAGCGCATCGAGCTGCTCCTCGACCCGGGTTCCTTCCAGGAGGTCGAGCAGTTGCGCCGGCACCGGGCGACCGGGTTCGGCCTGGAGGCCAAGAAGCCGTACACCGACGGTGTGGTCACCGGCTGGGGCACGGTGGAGGGCCGTACGGTCTTCGTCTACGCCCATGACTTCCGTATCTTCGGCGGCGCGCTGGGCGAGGCCCACGCCACGAAGATCCACAAGATCATGGACATGGCCATCGCGGCCGGGGCGCCCCTGGTGTCCCTGAACGACGGCGCTGGCGCCCGCATCCAGGAGGGCGTCTCGGCCCTGGCGGGCTACGGCGGCATCTTCCAGCGCAACACCAAGGCCTCCGGGGTCATCCCGCAGATCTCGGTGATGCTCGGCCCGTGCGCCGGCGGCGCGGCCTACAGCCCCGCCCTGACCGACTTCGTCTTCATGGTCCGCGAGACCTCCCAGATGTTCATCACGGGACCGGACGTGGTGAAGGCGGTGACGGGCGAGGAGATCACGCAGAACGGCCTGGGCGGCGCCGACGTGCACGCCGAGACCTCCGGTGTCTGCCACTTCGCCTACGACGACGAGGAGACGTGCCTCGCAGAGGTGCGCTACCTGCTGTCGATGCTCCCGCAGAACAACCGGGAGAACCCGCCCCGGGTGGAGTCCACGGACGCCGCCGACCGGCGCGGTGACGTGCTGTTGGACCTGGTCCCGGCGGACGGCAACCGTCCGTACGACATGGCCAAGGTCATCGAGGAGATCGTCGACGACGGCGACTACCTGGAGGTCCACGAGCGCTGGGCCCGCAACATCATCTGCGCGCTGGCCCGCCTGGACGGCCAGGTGGTCGGCATCGTGGCGAACCAGCCCTCCACGCTCGCGGGCGTCCTGGACATCGAGGCGTCGGAAAAAGCTGCGCGCTTTGTTCAGATGTGTGACGCTTTCAACATCCCGATCGTCACTTTCCTGGACGTCCCCGGGTTCCTCCCGGGCGTCGACCAGGAGCACGGCGGAATCATCCGCCATGGCGCGAAGCTGCTGTACGCCTACTGCAACGCCACCGTGCCGAGGATCTCCCTGATCCTGCGCAAGGCGTACGGCGGGGCCTACATCGTCATGGACAGCCAGTCCATCGGTGCGGACCTCACCTTCGCGTGGCCGACGAACGAGATCGCTGTGATGGGTGCCGAAGGTGCCGCAGGCGTCATCTTCCGGCGGCAGATCGCCGGGGCCGAGGACCCCGAGGCCATGCGGGCCCGCATGGTCAAGGAGTACAAGTCCGAGCTCATGCACCCGTACTACGCGGCCGAGCGCGGCCTGGTCGACGACGTCATCGACCCGGTGGAGACCCGCGAGGTCCTGATCAGGTCTCTCGCGATGCTCCAGTCCAAGCACGCCGACCTGCCCTCCCGTAAGCACGGCAACCCTCCGCAGTAACCCCGCGGAAACCTCTCTCACGGAGACTGTGACCTATGAGCACCCCTGACATCCGCGTCGAGAAGGGCCACGCCGAGCCCGAGGAAGTCGCCGCCATCACGGCGATCCTCCTGGCCCGCGCGGCAGCCCAGCCCTCCGAGACCCCGGCCCACCGAGGCCGCCCCAAGGCCGGCTGGCGCCGCCTGGAGCGCGAGGGCGGCTTCCGGGCACCGCACAGCTGGCACTGACTTCTTCAGCGTCTACGGCCTTGTTCTCCTAGGGGAGGGCGGGGCCGTCCGCTGTTTGCGGAAGGTGACTTCGACGCCGGGGAATTCCAGGGCGCCCGGTTCCTCGGGAAGGTCGCAGTGCTGCAGTTCGAGCCGTGTGAGGGCCGGGGGCGGGAACTCCGCCGTCCTCATCCAGGCGGCCAGGTCGATGCGGTCAAGGCTCAGATGGGCCAGCAGGGGGAGGCTTCCCACCACTCCGACGCCCAGGGGCAGGCAACTCCTGAAGGCCCACAGATCCAGGTCCCTGAGACCCGGGCAGTGGGCGAGCCCGTGCAGGCGTGTGGAGGCGTCCAGGCGGACGAGCGAGAGCATCGAGACGCTCGGTGCCAGGCTCAGCTCTCTCAGATCCGCCCCATCCGCCAACCAGAGGCTGAGGTAGCTCAGCTGCTGGAGCTCGCCTAGTGCTTCCAACTGCTTCAGCGGCCCGTCGCCTCTCAGACTGAGGAAGCGCAGCCCCGGATGGGCCCGGAGCGCGGTGAGATCGGTCGTGTCCACGCGGCCGCCCACGACGAGGTCTTTCAGCGCCGGAAGTTCGCTCAGCGCAGCGAAGTCCTGAAGCGGATAGTCGATTTTCAGCGAGTTGATGGACCTCAACCGGGTAGCGGCGTTCCACTGCCCCGGATGGGTCAGGGCGACCATCCGATTCTGCAGCGGAAGCCCAGCCAGGACCTGGTCCGCGTACCCGTCCGCGTCGAAGTACGCCCAGGACTCGACGAGCGCCGTGATCACGGTCGCCCGCGGATCGGCCGCGTACCCCGCCAGCAGGGACAACGCCTCCTCACCGCCGATCAACGCCACTGTGCGCACGGTCTGTCCCGCGGCCTTCTCGGTCAGCTCGCCGAGCGATTTCGGCAGCTTCCGCAACAGACTGGTGCCCACGGCGGCCAGAGTCTGCGGATCGGTCGGGCGCTGGGCGGGCAGCAGCTTGTCCACCGCGGTATCCAACCGCTCTGCCAACTCGCCGGAGACCTCCGGCAACGTCTCCTGACAGGCCGCCGCCAGCAGCCGTAGCCGTCGGGCGTGCCGAGGCTCCTCCCGCGCCCGGTCCAGGATGCCGCCCAGCAGTTCCTCACGCTGCGGACGGTTGGCGTGCCCGGCCGCCATGACGATCGTTTCTCGCCAGATGTCCAGGTGTGCCCGACCGACGAGGTTGCCGATCCGGTCCTCCTCGGTGGCCTCCTCTGCGGCGAGGTACTCCTGGAACGTCCGGTGGACGAAGTCCAGACGACCCTCGGCAGGGGAGCGCAGCACCCCGGAGCGACCGCGCAAGCGCTCCACGACCAGGACGCTGTCCTGCTGCTCCACATGCCTCATGCCCGCCAGTTTGCGGCCGACATACGTCCCAGCCTGCTCCAGCGAAATCTCGCTGCGGTTGTTGTCCGACAGCCGCCACGCCAGGTCCCGCAGCAGCACCAGCTTGTCGCCGAGACTCAGCCGGCTGTCCACGGCGCTGGGGACGTTGCGGTCCGCGTCCCGATCGTGGACCAGTGTGTGCAGGGCGCTCCGGTACAGCTCCATCCGGTCCCGGGGGAGTTGACTGCCCCGGGTGAGGTGCATTGCACAGATCATGGACGCCAGCAGCGGTGTCCCCGCCAGCGACTGCAGATGCGGTCGGTCCTTCAGGCTGCTCAGCAGCGACTGTTCGTACCGCGGGAGTTCCTCCACCTGGCACGGCAACGCGTCGCCCAGCTCCCGTACCGCCAGGTGCCACTGCCGTACGAACGCGGCCAGGTCGGGCGGGGTCATCCGGTCCAGTTGTAGGGCCGTGAACTTCTCGCGTCGTAGCCAGTCGGCGCCGGCCGCCGCGGGCCGCGAGGTGACGACCGCCCGTACGTCCGGGTACGCGGTGAGCAGCTTTCGCAGCCATTCCCGTACGCTCCTGCGCTCGCCGTCGAGCAGTTCGTCCACGCCGTCGATGAGCATCAGGACCGTGCCGTGCGCCAGCTGCCGTTCCACCCAGGCCCTCGGCATCACCCCTGTGATGAGCCCGGCCACCGAGTCCGGCATCTCCGCCGGAGACGGGAGGGGCCGGCCGCTGTACTCCCGCAGTTTCACGAATATAGGGGTGAGCCCATTCCAACCGGCCAGCCGACCGGAGAAGGCGCCTCGTGCCGCTGTCACCGCCAGCCACCGCAGCAGAGTCGTCTTGCCGGAGCCCGCCTCGCCTCGCAGCAGGATCCGTCTGGAGCCCTGGAGAGCGGACTCGACACGCCTCCCGGCGCCTTCGCCCGCAGCCTCCTCCCAGTCGCTCATATCGGGCCGCAGGAGGGGCAGAACGCGCTCTCCGGTCCTTCTCCTGTTGCCGTCGTCGACTGTCGCCCGCAGGCTCACATACGCCACCGACAACCGCGCCTGAGCCATCGCTCGGTCGGACGTACGGCGGAACAGCTCCACCTCGTCCAGCGACGTACTGACCAGTTCCAGATACCGCCGCCGGAACTCCCCGTCCTGGTCCGTCCCCTCCGGTGCGAACAACGACCGGTCCGGCAACCGCTCCAACACCCGGGCGATCTCGGCACCCAGCGACGTGGTCCGTGCCAGCAGCTCCGTCAGCGCGCGTTCCTCGAACACCGGCAGCCCGCGCACGATCCGTACGTAGTACTCGCAGCATTCCGCGAACAGCACCTCGTACAGTCGGGACTCGGCCTCGCTCAAACCCACCGGAGCCCGCACCGCCCCGGTGATCCGCCGGACGACCTCGGCCGGATTCGCGTCCGCCGCCAGCACCGCCTCATCCGAGAGGTCGGCCCGGGCGAAGGTGTCGCACACCCCGTCCAGCACCGCCTGCCGGCCGTTCTCCTCCAGCCCCCGGAACTCCCGCTCCAGAAACGGCGCCAGCCGGTCGAACACGGCGTCCGCGATCTCCTCGAACTGCCGCTCCACGCTTCGTTGCAACCGCATTCCCGGCACCCGCAGCCGGATCAGCTCGGCCATGCCCAGCCGGCGCTCCTGTTCCCGGCGCCTCCCGCCGAGCCAGGCCTGGGCCGCTGCCCGGGCCACGGTCGTACCTAGCCGTAACGCGGTCGCCTCAGCGCTCACTTCCGTACCCCCTCCACCGAACGACTCACGGCCCCCGCCCCTCCCACAGGAGGAACGAGGGCCGTGAAAGAACCCGAAAAAGCTACCGCAGCCGCGCCATCAGCGCATGCTCCACCAGCGTGATCAGCGCCGACTTCGCGTCCGCCCGGTGGCGGGCGTCCGTCGTGATGATCGGGGTGTCCGGGCCGATCTGGAGCGCCTCGCGCACCTCGTCCGGGTTGTACGGCTGCTGGCCGTCGAAGCCGTTGAGGGCTATGACGAAGGGGAGACCCGAGTTCTCGAAGTAGTCGACCGCGGGGAAGCAGTCGGCGAGACGGCGGGTGTCGACGAGGACGATCGCGCCGATGGCGCCGCGGACCAGGTCGTCCCACATGAACCAGAAGCGGTCCTGACCGGGGGTACCGAAGAGGTACAGGATCAGGTCCTGGTCCAGGGTGATGCGGCCGAAGTCCATGGCGACCGTGGTGGTCGTCTTGTCCCCGGTGTGGGTGAGGTCGTCGATGCCCGCCGAAGCGGACGTCATCACGGCCTCGGTACGCAGCGGGTTGATCTCCGAGACGGCCCCGACGAACGTGGTCTTGCCCACGCCGAAGCCACCCGCCACCACGATCTTCGCCGAGGTGGTGGAGCGGGAAGGACCGCCGCTAGAGCTTGCGAAGTCCACTGAGCACCCTTTCGAGCAGTGTCACGTCTGGCTGGCCGCCGGCGTTCTCGTCGCCGCCGGGCTGATGGATGGCGACCAGGCCCGCCTCCGCCAAGTCGGCGACGAGGATCCTGGCCACGCCGAGAGGAATCGTCAGAAGCGCGGAGATTTCGGCGACCGACTTGATTTCCCGGCAGAGGTTGCAGATCCGCTGATGCTCGGGCAGCTGGCCCTGCATCTGGTGCGGCTGCGCGGTGGTGTGCACCAGCGCCTCGATGGCGAGCTGGTAGCGCGGGCGAGTCCGGCCGCCGGTCATGGCGTACGGACGCACCAAGGGGTTGTTCGACGCCCCCGCGGGCGCCGGCTCAGAGCGTCGCTGCGGCTGCACGGGCTGGATGCGCGGGGCCGGCGGCTGGTCGTACGGCGACGGCCCGGGACCCTGCGGGCCCTGGGGTGCATACGGCTGCTGACGCCGCTGGCTGGGTGCGGAGGGGAAGTTGTAGCGGTTCGGGTTCTGGGAACCGTCGTTCTGACCCTGGCCAGGGCCGTACGACCAATTGCCAGATGAACCACCTGGGGGTGTTGCCACTTTCTCTCCTCCTCCGACTGTGCCGGGGCACCCATCACGCTGTGTGGAGCCGCGTCCCGAAACCTTACGGCCCCGGGACGCCAAAACGCACCGTCTGTCTGTCAGTTGAGCAGGCTGCCCTGGAGCTCCGCACGCAGATCGGGCGTCAGGACCGAACCGGCACGGTCCACCAGAAGAGCCATCTCGTACCCGATGAGACCGATGTCCGCCTCCGGATGTGCGAGAACCGCGAGCGACGAACCGTCGGATACGGACATGATGAACAGGAATCCCCGCTCCATCTCCACAACCGTCTGGTTCACCGCCCCACCCTCGAAGATGCGCGAGGCACCCGCGGTCAGCGAGGTCAGACCGGAGGCGACGGCCGCAAGCTGGTCGGCACGGTCGCGCGGAAAGCCTTCGGACATCGCCAGAAGGAGTCCGTCGGCGGAGACCACCACCGTGTGGGACACCCCCGGGGTGTTGTCCACGAAGTTGGTGATCAACCAGTTCAGGTTCTGCGCCGCCTGGCTCATCGGGCTCACACTAACGCTCCTGGTTGTAGGTGCTGTCAGAACCGAAGCCCTGACCGTTCGTTTCACTGCCTGCGTTGCGGCCCCGCTGCACACCGCGACGCAGGTTGCTCAGCCTGCCCCGGATGTCCTCGGGAGCACGGGAGACCGATGGGCCTCCCTGGGGGGTGGCTTCGGCGGCTCCCTCGACCAGGTTGGCCTTGGGTACCCGCCGCGGCAGACCGGAGGAGGTGACCCCGCCCGCCTTGGGCTTCCGGAGCTGGGAGGCCTGCTGCCACCGCTCGTCGTTGGCCGTGCGCCAGATGTCGCCGCCGCCGTTGCTCTCCGGCGCGGAGGCCGGTGGCTCCTGGGTCGCGTGCCGCGTGCCGTTCGAGCCGTTCGCGCCGCTCCCGGTGGAGCCACGGCGGGGGAGCCCGGCGTCGGTCAGTTCGTGACCCACGGTGGCGGGGGCCGGCCCCGGACGGTCGAAGCCTACGCGCTCACGCTCACTCGCGTCAGCGGCCTGCACAGATTCCGCTTCCGGAGCGTACTGGTCCGCGTAGCCGTTCCGGTAACCGTCCGACTGCGGCCAGTCATCCTGGTAGGGGCGCTCCTCGAAGCCAGAGAAGGTCTCCGGGGCGGCGGCGTGCACCGCCGCGGGCTCCTCCTGGACCGGCTCCGCATACCCAGGCTCCGGGTAGCCGCCGCCGTTCGGCGAGAAGGTGTCGTTCTGCGGCAGGCCGCCGTTCTGCGCGAAGTACTGCTCGTCGTACGCCGGGGGCTTGGGCTCCTCGTACGACGTCTGCCGCTGCTCCTCGTACGGCGCCTGCTGAGCCTCCTCGTACGACGTCTGCTGGTCGTACGAGGAGGGCTGCTGCTCCGGGAAACCGTTCCGGCCGGTGTCGTAGCCGGTCTGCGGGGCGTTGTGGGGAGCGTCGAACGCGTCGGTGTACGACGTCTCCGGACCCTGCAGGGCGGCGGGCTGGTCGTGGCTCTGGGCCTCCAGGGCCGCCCGGCGCTCCTCACGCATCAGGGAGCGGCCGACCGGGTCCAGCTCGCGTATGTCGTCCGGGACCTCGGAGTAGCGGCTGTCGTCGAAGCCGAGCTCCGCGGCCGTACGCATCGGCAGACCGGTGTTGAAGTCCTCACCCTGGTACTGCTGCTCCGGGATGATCTGGGAGACGGTGAACTCGTCGGCGGCCGGCTGCTGCTCGCCGCCACCGCCGTGGGTGATCGCGTCGGGCAGCATGACCAGGGACGTCGTACCGGCCTGCTCGCCCGAGGGGCGCAGCTGGACGCGGATGCCGTGCCGATCGGAGAGGCGCCCGACCACGAACAGGCCCATGCGCTGGGAGATCGCGGCGTCCACGGTCGGCGGGTTGGCCAGCTTGTGGTTGATGTCCGCGAAGTCCTCGGCGGTGAGACCGATGCCCTTGTCGTGGATCTCGATCATGATGCGGCCGTCGGGCAGACGGGTCGCGGTGACGCGGACCTTGGTCTGCGGGGAGGAGAACGTCGTCGCGTTCTCAAGGAGCTCGGCGAGCAGGTGCACGAGGTCGGTGACCGCCCGGCCGTGGATCTCGGCCTCCGGGACGCCGGACAGCTCGATGCGCTCGTACTGCTCCACCTCGGAGGAGGCGGCGCGCAGGACGTCGACCAGCGGGACCGGCTGGTCCCAGCGGCGGCCGGGCTCCTCGCCGGCGAGGACCAGGAGGTTCTCGCCGTTGCGGCGCATACGGGTCGCGAGGTGGTCCAGACGGAAGAGGTTCTCCAGCTGGTCCGGGTCGGCCTCGTTGTTCTCCAGGTCGGTGATCAGGGTCAGCTGGCCCTCGATCAGCGACTGGTTGCGCCGGGACAGGTTGGTGAAGATCGCGTTGATGTTGCCGCGGAGCAGGGCCTGCTCGGAGGCGAGTCGTACGGCCTCGCGGTGGACCTGGTCGAAGGCCCGGGCGACCTCGCCGATCTCGTCCTTGGTGGTGATGGGGATCGGCACGACCCGGGTGTCGACCCGGCCGGGGTCGGTGCGCGAGAGCTGGTCGACCAGCATCGGCAGCCGCTGCTCGGCGATACCGAAGGCGGCGTTGCGCAGCTGGCGCATCGAGCGGGACATCTGGCGGGCGACCGCACCGGCCAGGATGAACGCGAGGAGCAGGGCGACCACGACGGCGGCACCCACGATGAACGCGTCGCGCTTGGCGTCGTCGGCGATGCTCGCGGCCTCGTTCACCGCGGTGTCGGCCAGGTCCGTCTCGATCTGACGGTAGGCGTTGTACTTGAGGGTGTTGACCGCCCACCAGTTCTCGGCCGTGATGCCGTCCTTGGCGAGCGACTCACGGGCGCTCTCGTCCATCGACGGGAGCTGGGCGAGGCTGGAGACCATGGCCACGGGGTTGGACGGCGGCGGGACATAGTTCGGGTTCTTGGCGGCGGCCTCCTTGGCCAGCGCCGTGCCCTCCGTCTGGATCTGCTTCTTCGCGGTGTCGAGCTTCGCCGCGTCGGCCTCGGTGCCGCCGCCGACGTACTCCTCGACGGCGATGCCCTCCAGATAGGCGTACGAGGAGAGGGCGACCTTCTGGCTGGCGAAGCTGCTCAGACCGGGACCGGGCTTGATCAGCAGGTGCATGCCGATGGAGCGCTGCAGCGACAGGGCCGCCTTGGTGAGCTCGATGGCGTAGACCGTACGGCCGTAGCTGGTGATGTTTCCGGTGCCGAGGCCGAGCTCGTTGGCGAACTCCGTCAGCGGGTGGGCGACCTGGGTGTAGCCCTCCTCGGTCTTCACACCGGTGAGCTTGGGGGAGGTGTAGGCGCCGGCGCGCAGCGTCTGGAGGCTTCCCTCGCCGTCCCGGAACACCTTGAGGCGGCGCTGCAGGCCCGCCTTCTGCGGCATGTCCTGCGCGGCCGCGTCGAAGGCGTCGGCGGCCTCGTCGGTCTTCTTGCGGGCGGCGACGACCGTGGCGTTGTTCTGGCCCTGGCCGCTCAGCAGCGGGGCGGCGGTGCTGTCGCGCTCCTGGTAGAGGGCGTCGGCGTAGCTGAGGGAGGCGCGCACGAGGCGTGCGGTGTTCTCCGCGTCCTCGGCCTCACGCCAGGTGTCGATCGAGCTCTTGACCTGGAAGCCGCCCATGACGAGGCCGACGATCACGGGTATGAGCAGGATCGCGTTCAGCCGGGTCGGCACCCGCCAGTTGCGCGGGGAGAAACGGCCGCCGCCGGACGGCGGCGCGGCCGTCGGCTCCGGGCCGGGCACAGGGGCGGGCGCCGCTCCGCGCGGCGGCGGGGTGAAGTTGCCCCGGGCCGACGGCTCGGGACCGTTCTTGCTTCGCCTCACTCGACCAACAACCTCTCGGAGGGGTCGGCACCTTACGTTGTGCCGCAGTCTCTCAGAGCCCAGTACGTCATCGACTAGTGAGTACGTCTTTGACTATTGGGCAGTTCAGGCATTCCAGCACGACGGCCTGCGCACCTCCAAACAGTGGTACGAGGAAATTCCACGTGATGTAGACCTAGATAAAACGGTCATAAAGAGCGAGCCCCGTCAAAAGACGGGGCTGTTGTGAGCGCAGCGAGACCGGTTGGCAACCACGCGTGGCCGTACCACCCGATTCCTCTGCCGAAACGTTATGAACACCGGGGCCGACCGTGTCAAAGACCACAGCCGGCTCCGGTACATCTACGACAACTGCCGTACGGCATCGGGTACTTGAAAGTTACCGCAGGCGTGCCATGAGGGCGTGCTCGACCAGTGTGATCAGGGCACTCTTGGCGTCCGACCGGTGGCGGGCGTCCGTCGTGATGATCGGCGCGTCCGGGCCGATCTGCAAGGCCTCGCGCACCTCCTCCGGAGCGTACGGCTGGTGCCCGTCGAAGCCGTTGAGGGCCACGACGAAGGGCAGGCCGCTGTTCTCGAAGTAGTCCACGGCGGGGAAGCAGTCGGCGAGACGGCGGGTGTCGACCAGGACCACCGCGCCGATGGCGCCGCGGACCAGGTCGTCCCACATGAACCAGAAGCGGTCCTGACCGGGGGTACCGAAGAGGTACAGGATCAGGTCCTGGTCCAGGGTGATGCGGCCGAAGTCCATGGCGACCGTGGTGGTCGTCTTGTCCCCGGTGTGGGTGAGGTCGTCGATGCCCGCCGAAGCGGACGTCATCACGGCCTCCGTGCGCAGCGGGTTGATCTCCGAGACCGCTCCCACGAAGGTGGTCTTGCCCACGCCGAAGCCGCCGGCCACCACGATCTTCGCGGAGGTGGTGGCCCGCCCCGCGTCAGAGCTTGCGAAGTCCACTGAGCACCCTTTCGAGCAGCGTCACATCGGGAGCGCCGCCGTTGTTCTCGTCGCCGCCCGGCTGGTGGATGGCCACCAGGCCGGCCTCGGCGAGGTCCGCGACGAGGATCCTGGCCACGCCGAGCGGCATGGCGAGCAGCGCCGAGACCTCGGCGACCGACTTCACCTCACGGCACAGATGGCAGATCCGCTGGTGCTCGGGCAGGAGCCCCATGAGCGCCGCCGGGTCGGCCGTGGTGCTGATCAGGGCCTCGATGGCGAGCTGGTAGCGCGGCCGGGTCCGGCCGCCGGTCATCGCGTACGGACGTACCAGCGGCTGGTCGCCCTCATCCTCGTACGGCTCCGCGTACGGATCATGAGAGGCGGTGGGCGGGGTCATGAATCCTCCGGGCGGGACAGCAAGTCGGTCTGGCAAGCCGTCTGGTGAGGCCGGTGGGGGGATTGTGGCGGCCGGACGGTGATTTCGTGAGACGGGTGGATCCGGGGTGGTTCAGTGAAGCAGACTGCCTTGCAGCTCGGCTCGCAGATCGGGCGTGAGCACTGCGCCCGCGCGGTCGACGAGCAGTGCCATCTCGTAGCCGACGAGGCCGATGTCGCATTCCGGGTGCGCGAGGACCGCCAGCGAGGAACCGTCCGAGACGGACATGAGGAAGAGGAATCCCCGCTCCATCTCCACGACGGTCTGGGCCACGCTGCCGCCCTCGAAGATCCGTGAGGCGCCGGCCGTCAGCGAGGTGAGTCCGGACGCGACGGCCGCCAGCTGGTCGGCACGGTCGCGCGGGAAGCCCTCGGACATCGCCAGCAGAAGACCGTCGGCGGACACGACGACGGTGTGGGACACCCCTGGGGTGTTGTCCACGAAGTTGGTGATCAACCAGTTGAGGTTCTGTGCCGCCTGGCTCATCGGGCTCAACTAACGCTCCTGCTGGTGAGTGGGGTTCGGGAAGCTGCCCGTCTGGCCGTTACCGCCGACCTGACGACCTTGTGCGATACCCCGACGGAGATTGGTCAGCCGACCGCGTACGTCGTCAGGCGAACGCGAGACCTGCGGACCGGTTTGGTGCTGTTGCTGCTGAGCGGTACCCGGGACGAGGTTCGCCCTGGGCACCCGGCGCGGCAGACCGGAGGTGGTGACACCGCCCGCGGCCGGCTGGCGCACCCGCTCCGCCTGCCGGACGAGGTCGTCGTTGGGCGAGCTGCGCCAGCCCGCGGAGGCCGCGGGCCGTTGCGGAGCAGCTGCCGGGTTCTGGGGGGCCGCGGGAGCCTGCTGGGGCGGCCGCGGGGCCGAGGTGGGGGAGGAGCTGCCGTTGGACGGCTGCCCCTGTCCCTGCTGGCCGACGCCGTGGAACCAGTTGGTCTCCAGCGTGTCGTACAGCGGCGTACGGCCGTCACCGGGACCCGAGGCCGGCGGCAGCGCCTCCGGCTCCTGCCGCACCGGCCGCTGCTGCGGACGCGGCGGCACGGGCGGCCGGGGGGTGCCGAAGTCGGCGCCGTTGGTCTGGGGACGCTCGAACTGGCCCGTGGACGACGGGTCCTGGCGGCCCGGCAGGGAGTGCTGCCCGGTGGAGCTGCCGTCGAAGCCCGGCATCGCGAACTGGCCCGTCGAGCCGCTGTCGTACGCCTGCGGCGTCGCGAACTGCCCGGTCTCCCGCGAGCTGCCGTTCTGCCCGGGGGGCGGGGTGCCGAAGATGTCCGAGCGGACGAACTGGCCCGTGTTCTGCTGGGCGTTCGTGTCCGGGCGGGGGAACTCGCCGGTGTCCTGGGGACCGTTCGCACCCGGCCTCGGGAACTGACCCGTGTTCTGCGGCCCGTTCGCACCGGGGCGTGGGAAGTCGCCCTGCGGGCCGTTCGCACCCGGGCGGGGGAACTGGCCGGTGTTCTGCGGGGCGTCGAAGTCCGGGCGGGGGAACTCGGACGTGGTCGCCGGACCCTGGAGGTCGTCGATCCGCGGCATGCGGGACGTGGCGGCCGGGTCCTGCTCGTCGTGGCCGCGCGGGACGTCGAGCGAGGCACGCGCCACTGGCGGCTGCGCGTTGTCGTCGCTCCAGCTGGGCGTACGCGGCTGCTGGTTGCCGCCCGGCAGCTCGGCCCGCGGACCACCGCGGCCCGGCAGCTGCGGCCGACGGCGCCGACCGCCCGGCTCGGGAGCCTGGCCCGCGTTCGGGGCCTGCGGCTGCGGGGGTACGGGACCCCGGCCGCCGAAGGCGTCCTGGCCGCCACCGAAAGCGTCCTGACCGTTGAAGGCGTCCTGGCCGCTGAAGGCGTCCTGGCCGCTGAAGGCGTCCCGGCCAGGTCCGCCTGTGCCCGCGGCCTGCAGGCCCTGCGGGGCACCCGGAGCCTGGCCGCCGAACCCGGCAGCCGCGCCGGCCGGAGCAGGCCGGCCCTGCGGAGGCGTACCCGGACCCTGCGGTCCACGCGGTCCGCCCGGCGCACCGGGACGGCCGCCCTGGCCACTGCCGGGCAGCGCGGCTCGCGGTCCCTGACCGGCGCTGAGCCGGCCGCCCGAGGGGGCACCGGCGCCGAGGACACCGCCGCCCTGACCGCCACGACGGGCCGCGGCCACACCGGCGGCGGCCTGAGCCGCGGCCGGGGCACCGGGGGCGCCCTGACCGGGCTTCGGCTGGGGCTTCTTGCCGCCCTGGGCGACATCGACGGGCAGCATGACCAGCGCGGTCGTGCCACCGGAGTCGGACGGGCGGAGCTGGATGCGGATGCCGTGGCGCTGGGACAGCCGGCCGACCACGAACAGACCCATGCGGCGGGAGACCGAGACGTCCACGGTGGGCGGCGAGGCGAGTCGCTCGTTGATCGCCGCGAGGTCCTCGGGGGAGAGTCCGATACCGGTGTCGTGGATCTCGATCAGTACCCGGCCGTCGGGCAGCGCGTGACCGGTGACCTTGACCTTGGTCTGCGGCGAGGAGAACGAGGTGGCGTTCTCCAGCAGCTCGGCGAGCAGGTGCACGAGGTCGTTGACGACGCGACCGGCGACTTCCGTGGTCGGCACGGAGGCCAGCTCGATGCGCTCGTACTGCTCCACCTCGGAGGCGGCGGCGCGGAGCACGTCGACCAGCGGGACCGGGCGGGTCCAGCGACGGCCGGGCTCTTCACCGGCGAGGACCAGGAGGTTCTCGCCGTTACGGCGCATGCGGGTCGCGAGGTGGTCGAGCTTGAAGAGCGAGGACAGCTGGTCCGGGTCGGCCTCGCGGGACTCCAGTTCGGAGATCAGCGACAGCTGGCGCTGGATAAGACCCTGGGAGCGGCGCGAGAGGTTGGTGAACATCGCGTTGACGTTGCCCCGGAGGAGGGCCTGCTCGGCGGCGAGGCGGACCGCCTCGCGGTGCACGTCGTCGAAGGCCGCGGCCACTCGGCCGATCTCGTCCCGGGAGTGCACACCGACCGACACCACCGAGGTGTCGACGTCCTGCGGGTCGGACTCGGACAGCTGCTTGACCAGCTCGGGCAGGCGGTCCTGGGCGACCTTGGTGGCGGTCTCCTGGAGGCGGCGCAGCGAGCGGATCATGGACCGGGCGACGACGAAGGCGCCGACCAGCGAGACACCGAGCACGAGCAGGATCAGCGCACCGGAGATGATCGCCTCGCGCTCGGACTCGTTGCGCAGCTCGCGGGCCTTCTGCTCCATCTCCTCAAGGAGCGTGTGCTCGATGTTGCCCATCTGCTGGATCTTGGTCGAGCTGTCGTCGATCCAGTCCTTGTAGGAGCGCTTGTCCAGGTCGGCAAGGCCCTCCGACCGGCCGAAGGCACGGTTGGCGTACTGGTCGGAGGCCTCGATGTTCGAGTTGCCGTCCTCGATGGGCTGCAGGAGCTGCTCGGCGTCGTTGTCGCCGTAGATGCTGCGGAAGGTGCTGAGCTCGGACGCCTCACTGTCGAGCGCGCCCTGGCCGTACAGCCGGTCGGTCTCGGAGAGGCTGCCCGGTGTCTTGTTGGACGTGGGCAGTGCCGCCGCGAGGATCGCGCGCTGGCTGGACGCGTACTCCTTGGCGGAAGAGAAGGCCGCCAGGGCACGCGTGCGCTGGATCATGTCCGGGTTGCTGGTGGCCTCGGCCATGTCCTGGGAGAGGTCCAGCAGATGGGTGATCAGACGGTGGTAGGACTCCACCGTCTGGGTGGCGTTGCGCTTGGTCTCGTAGGCGTCGCTGCGGATCTTGCTGAGCGTGTCCAGGTCGCGGACGAGACCGACGAGGCTGTCGCGGACGCCCTGGAGGTTGCCGTCCTTGCTGGAGGTGTCGATGTCCTCGGCGGCGGCGATGAAGTTGGTCGCGGCCCGGTCCGTCTTGTCCCGGTAGCCCTTGACCGTGATGGTGCTCGCCGTGGAGTCGTGCGCCAGCGGGCCGGCCGACTGGTCGCGCTCCTCCTGGAGCGCGGCGGCCAGTTCGGTGGCCTGCTTGGTCATCTCTGTCAGCAGCTTCATGTTGTCGAGCTGCTGGATGTCGTCCATGGAGTCGTTGATGCGCAGCGCGCCCAGCGAGGTGGCCGCCACCACGGGGAGCGCGAGCAGCGACACCAGGCGCGTGGAGATACGCCAGTTACGCAGAGCTACTCGCGATCCCGGGCCGCTCGGGCCCTTCGGGGGCTTCACCGTCGGCGTGGCCGCGGCCGCCGGGCCCGAGGACGCCGACGTGCCGAGGCGCCCGGGGCCGGAACCGCCGTCGGCGGACGGGGTCGAGCCCGGGTTCTGGGCGTGCTGGGGGGAGGAACTGCCGACATTGGGGCCAGTCCCGCCGTGCCGCTCCGGCTCGGCCGAAGCGCTGCCATCCCTCTTGAAACGTCCCTGCACTAGCGTCGCAACCTCTGGACCAGGCGCTCCTCCGCAGAACGGCGGAGCACGGTGTCGGCGTTGTGGGGAGCGCCCTGAATACGCGCCCCGGGTGGTCGTGAGTGACCGGCGCTGGCTCCCCCTTCTCACCGCCGCTCGGCGCTTCTCTGCGCCCCCTGTGCGCCGGCTGGATCCCGCGGCGGTCCGTGGAATTCCAGCACAGTGCAGGATCTCCAACAAGGTCCGTGGGTCAGACCGTGACCTACGTGACACCACGTGAGGGTCGTGTCACCGGGCGTGGAAAGCGTTCTCGTCAATAACGGGCATAAGCCCGCGAGTCGCCCGGTGGTGACAGGTGTCCCAGTCGCCATGATCAGGAGCGGAATGAGGGCTTCAGGGAGTCAATGTCCGTTTCGTTGGGGTGAGTTGAGGCTCGGAATTGTCCGGTTTGCCCGCAGCTCAGTGAGCAAACTCACACGCTGATCATGAGGTCTTCGCGGCTTCGGAGGGGAATGGCATGTTTAGCCTGACGCTTTACAAGAGTGCTGCATCTGTCCAAACCCACGACATCCGAGGTCGAGTACAACCGTGAAGACGACGATGATGTTCCGCAACATTGCCAACCCGCGGCGCACGACGCTGGTGCACCTCCAGGACGCCGGCGAACTGGCGGCCCCGGAGCGGCCGGAGCACTCGCTCGACCTTCCGGCCCAGACCGCCAACCCGCGGCGCACGGTCCTGATGGAGATCCCGGTCTCCGCGGCCGAGTAACCGTAGCGCGCCCGGATCACCGCCCTTCGGGCAGGTGGCCCGGGCGTATTGCGCGAGGCACGGTCCATCGGGGGTGTGCCTTGAGCGACGCGGGGGCCCATAAGGGCACCCCGAGGCTCTGAACCGGGTTCCCCGCGTCCGGCACGGCGCTTGGCCGTCTTGTCGTCGGTCCCTGGTCCGGCCACAGCCTCGGGGCACCCCTCCCCGCGTTAGCCTGGAGCGTCAGACTCCAGCCGGTCGAGTAGAGGGGCGCCAGGATCCCGTGCGCATCGCCAGATTCTCCATCGACGGGAACGTCGCCTTCGGCGCGGTCGAGGGCGACAGGCCGGACGAGCTCGTCCTCGACATCATCAAGGGCATCCCGTTCACGGACTTCGAGCTCTCCGGTACGAAGGTCCCGCTCAGCAAGGTCAGGCTGCTGCCGCCGGTGCTCCCCAACAAGGTCGTGGCGTACGGCCGTAACTACGCCGACCACGCGAAGGAACTCGGCAACGAGGTACCGGACGTCCCGTTCGCCTTCTTCAAGCCCTCCACCTCGGTGATCGGCCCCGGCGACGAGATCCAGTACCCCTCGTTCTCCGAGGACGTCCACCACGAGGCCGAACTGGCCGTCGTCATCGGCCGGATGTGCCGCGAGGTCCCGCGCGAGCGCGCCAAGGACGTGATCTTCGGCTACACCTGCGCGAACGACATCACCGCGCGCGATGTCCAGAAGCGCGAGAAGCAGTGGGCGCGGGCCAAGGGCTTCGACACCTCCTGCCCGCTGGGCCCCTGGGTGGAGACCGACCTGGACCTGGAGACGGCCTCCGACCTGACGATCCAGCTCACCGTCAACGGCGAACAACGCCAGCTCGGCCGCACCAGCGAGATGATCCACCCGATCGAGGATCTGATCGTCAACATCACCGAGGCCATGACGCTGCTCCCCGGCGACGTGATCCTCACGGGCACCCCGGCAGGCGTCGGGCCGCTCACCGTCGGCGACGAGGTCGCCGTCACCATCGAAGGCATCGGCACTCTCACCAACAAGGTTGTCAAGCGTGGCTAGCGCACCCGTCCGCGTACGTTTCTGCCCCTCGCCCACCGGTAACCCCCATGTGGGCCTGGTCCGCACCGCCCTGTTCAACTGGGCCTTCGCCCGCCACCACCAGGGCACGCTGGTCTTCCGCATCGAGGACACCGACGCGGCCCGCGACTCCGAGGAGTCGTACCAGCAGCTGCTCGACTCGATGCGCTGGCTGGGCTTCGACTGGGACGAGGGCCCCGAGGTGGGCGGCCCGCACGCGCCGTACCGCCAGTCGCAGCGGATGGACCTCTACAAGGAAGTGGCGGCCAAGCTCCTCGAAGCCGGCCACGCCTACCACTGCTACTGCTCCCAGGAGGAGCTGGACACCCGCCGCGAGGCCGCCCGCGCGGCGGGCAAGCCCTCGGGCTACGACGGCCACTGCCGCGACCTGACCGAAGAGCAGGTCGCCGGGTACGTCGCCGAGGGGCGTACGCCCATCGTCCGCTTCCGTATGCCCGACGAGACGATCACCTTCACGGACCTGGTCCGCGGCGAGCTGGCGTTCACGCCGGAGAACGTGCCGGACTACGGGATCGTACGAGCCAACGGGGCGCCCCTCTACACGCTGGTGAACCCGGTCGACGACGCCCTGATGGAGATCACCCACGTCCTGCGCGGCGAGGACCTGCTCTCCTCCACCCCCCGCCAGATCGCCCTGTACAAGGCGCTGATCGAGCTGGGCGTCGCGAAGTCCGTACCCGCCTTCGGGCACCTGCCGTACGTCATGGGCGAGGGCAACAAGAAGCTCTCCAAGCGTGACCCGCAGGCCTCGCTCAACCTCTACCGGGAGCGCGGCTTCCTGCCCGAGGGTCTGCTCAACTACCTGTCCCTGCTGGGCTGGTCGCTCTCGGCGGACAAGGACATCTTCACCACCGACGAGCTGGTCGCGGCCTTCGACATCGCGGACGTGAACCCCAACCCGGCGCGCTTCGACCTGAAGAAGTGCGAGGCGATCAACGCCGACCACATCCGCCTGCTGGACGTGAAGGACTTCACGGAGCGCTGCGCGCCGTGGCTGAAGGCCCCGTTCGCTCCTTGGTCGCCGGAGGACTTCGACGAGACGAAGTGGCAGGCGATCGCCCCGCACGCCCAGACCCGTCTGAAGGTCCTGTCCGAGATCACCGACAACGTCGACTTCCTGTTCCTGCCGGAGCCGGTCTTCGACGAGCCCTCCTGGACGAAGGCGATGAAGGAGGGCTCGGACGCCCTCCTCCGGACGGCCCGCGAGAAGCTGGACTCGGCCGACTGGACCTCGCCCGAGTCCCTGAAGGAGGCCGTCCTGGCCGCCGGCGAGACCCACGGCCTCAAGCTCGGCAAGGCCCAGGCCCCGGTCCGCGTCGCCGTCACCGGCCGCACGGTCGGCCTGCCCCTCTTCGAGTCCCTGGAAGTCCTGGGCAAGGAGACGACACTGGCCCGGATCGACGCGGCGCTGGCGAAGCTGGCCGCGTAAGTCACGACTGCGTGGAGGGGCGGTACCCGGAATTCCGGGTACCGCCCCTCCACGTGTCGGTCACTGCGCGTCGGCCTCGTCGATCAGGTAGGCGGTCTCGTCGAAGATCTCCAGCACGACGACGACCATGATCGCGCCGGCCACCATGTACTCCAGCATCACGCCGGGGGCGACGTACGCCTTGCGCAGATGCTCGTCGGGGCCCAGCGGGGCGGTCGAGTGCTTCCGGAACGGGTCGCGAGCCAGTATCCGCACGGCCTTGTCCAGGTGGGCCTGGCGTGAGGGCGGCAGGGCGTCGTACGCCTCCCGGGCCTCGACGGTGAACTGGACGCGGTACTCGCTCATGGCCCCAGTGTGCCAGCGCCTGCCGCAGGCTACGGTCGGCACATGAGCATTCGGGCGGTGGTCTGGGACGTCGACGACACTCTTTTCGACTACACGGGGGCCGACCGCATCGGCATGCGGCTGCATCTGACGGCCGAGGGGCTTATGACGGCGTACGAGAGCGTCGAGCAGGCCATCGCGCGCTGGCGGGCGGTCACCGACACCCAGTGGGCGCGCTTCTCGGCGGGCGAGGTCGACTTCCAGGGCCAGCGGCGGGACCGGGTGCGGGTGTTCCTGGGCGAGGAGTTGACCGACGCGGAGGCCGACGCCTGGTTCCAGCGGTACATCGCGCACTACGAGACCGCCTGGGCGCTCTTCCCCGATGTCCTGCCCGCCCTGGACGCCCTCGCCGCCAGCCACCGGCACGCGGTGCTGTCCAACTCCAGCATCCACGTCCAGGACCACAAACTCCGCGTCCTCGGTGTGCACGACCGCTTCGAGGTCATCCTGTGCGCCGCCGAGCTGGGCGTCTCCAAGCCCGACGCCGGTGCGTTCCTCGCGGCCTGCGAGGCGTTGGAGCTGGCCCCGCACCAGGTGGCGTACGTCGGGGACCACCCGGAGATCGACGGCCGGGGCGCCGCCGAAGCCGGTCTGCTCTCGGTCTGGATCGATCGAGACGGCGGTGTGCACGCCGGTACCGCCGCGTCCTTTGGACCGCACCGGATCGCCTCACTCGCCGAACTCCCCGCGATCCTCGGCGCGGATACCCGTTTTGGAGCCCCGTCCACCTTCGGGTAATGTTCTTCCTGCGCCGCCGGGGAGCGGGCCGAAAGGTCCGGAACCGGAGGAGCAAACTAGAACAAGATCCCTTCCGGGGCTTGCGTTCCAGTGGCCTATGGTGTAATTGGCAGCACGACTGATTCTGGTTCAGTTAGTCTTGGTTCGAGTCCAGGTAGGCCAGCTCGCAGAGCTCATCTGCATCGCCCCCGTTGTGTAGCGGCCTAGCACGCTGCCCTCTCAAGGCAGTAGCGCCGGTTCGAATCCGGTCGGGGGTACTGATCTCGATCAACTCGGGATCGCTAGGGCCCCCGTTGTGTAGCGGCCTAGCACGCCGCCCTCTCAAGGCGGTAGCGCCGGTTCGAATCCGGTCGGGGGTACGGAACTGGTCTAAACCACATTGGTCTATGGTGTAATTGGCAGCACGGCTGATTCTGGTTCAGTTAGTCTTGGTTCGAGTCCAGGTAGACCAGCTCGGACCTGCGGCGGTGTAGTACTCAACGCATGCAGGCTCCACGCCCCCGTTGTGTAGCGGCCTAGCACGCCGCCCTCTCAAGGCGGTAGCGCCGGTTCGAATCCGGTCGGGGGTACGTAGAGGAAGGCCCTTCACTTCGGTGGAGGGCCTTCGCTGTGTCCTGGGGTCATTGGAAACCGTATCTCCGCGTCGACTCCTCCTCCTGGGCCAGCCGGTGCAGCGACTGCAGCAGCGGCTCGTTGAGAATCGCCCCCAGGATCGCGAACTCGACCCGCTCCGCCTGCGACGGGTACGTCTCCATGTTGTCCAGGTCGAGGACGGCCGTCCGGTGCATCAACTCGGCGTACGGGGCGAGCTGTTCGGCCCCCCAGTCATAGCCGAGCCGACGGAACGCGGCCATCGCCACCACCAGTGAGCGGTACGCGGGGGAGATGGTCGTGAGCTGCTTGGCGTTCTCCCAGCCGAGCCGGTCCAGGAGTGCGGTGGCCTCCTGGTGCGCGGCCCGGAGGTCCTCGTCGTCCTCGTCCGGCTCCGGCACCTGCGGCAGCGCCCACAGGGCCGCGCCGAGGCGGATCGAGCCGCCCAGGGAGTCGTCGTCCACATGCCCGAGCACCTCGCGCACCTTCACCACCGGCACCCCGGCCACCTGGATCATCGCCCGCACCAGCCGCAGCCGCCGCAGATGTTCCTCGTCGTACTCGGCCGTCGTGGCGTTGATCTGCCGACCGGGCGGCAACAGCCCTTCTCGCAGGTAGTACTTGATCGTCGCGGTGGACACACCGCTGCGCTCGCTGAGTTCGGCCAGCCGCATCTCTTGCGCCCCCTCTCGGATACCGGCACTATCCAAACATGCCGCACTCGGATAGTGCCGCTCGCCAACCAGGAGGGTCCCATGTTCGGGAAGAAAGTCACCGCAGGCCGCACCACGGCATCCGTGGAAGGGGACGCGGTGGTCCTGCTGATCGGAATGCGCATCAACCACTTCTGGGCCGTGCACCACTGGTTCCCGGTCTTCGTGGCCATGCCGAGGATGCTGCGCGAGCTGTCACGGGCGCCGGAGCGGGGGCTGCTCTCCCATGTACTGCTGACGGCTTCGCCGCGGACGTACTACGTCGTCCAGTACTGGGAGTCGAAGGAGAAGCTGTACGCGTACGCGCATGCGCAGGACGCGCTCCACCGACGGGCGTGGGCGATCATCAACCGCAAGGAGAAGGCGGGGAAGACGCGCCGGCACGTGGGGCTGTGGCACGAGGCGTACGTGGTGCCGGAGGGGTCGCACGAGTCGATCTACGCCGACATGCCGGCGTTCGGTCTCGCGGCGGCGCATGGTCAGGTACCGGTCGCGGCGCGCGGGCGGTACGCGAAGGAGAGGTTCGCCTATCGGGCCGGGAGCAGGTGACCTGCCCAGGGGCGCGGGGAACTGCGCGGCCAGCCACGACGGTGGGTCGGACGGCGGACGACCAGTGGGGGCAGATGGTGCGCCGTCGGGGCTGGGGATGCCCCTGGGCGGCGATTCACTCCCCGTCGTTCCAAGACCTGCCGCGGCGTTGAGGCCGGTCTTGTTCCGACAGGGATACGCGCCGTCAGCCCGTACGGCGCAGTGCCTCGGAGAGTCGGGCCGCCGCGTCGATGACCGCCTGGGCGTGCATGCGGCCCGGGTGGCGGGTCAGGCGCTCGATGGGGCCGGAGACCGAGACGGCGGCCACCACGCGGTTGGAGGGGCCGCGGACCGGCGCGGAGACGGACGCGACGCCCGGCTCGCGCTCGCCGATGGACTGGGCCCAGCCGCGGCGCCGTACGCCCGACAGGGCCGTCGCCGTGAAGCGGGCGCCCTGCAGACCCCGGTGCAGGCGCTCCGGCTCCTCCCAGGCCATCAGGATCTGGGCCGAGGAGCCCGCCTTCATCGTGAGCGTCGAGCCGACCGGGACCGTGTCCCTGAGGCCGGACAGGCGCTCCGCCGCGGCGACGCAGATGCGCATGTCGCCCTGGCGGCGGTAGAGCTGCGCGCTCTCGCCGGTGATGTCACGGAGGTGCGTGAGCACCGGGCCTGCCGTCGCGAGGAGGCGGTCCTCGCCGGCGGCCGCGGCCAGCTCGGCGAGACGAGGGCCCAGAATGAAACGGCCCTGCATGTCGCGTGCCACCATGCGGTGGTGTTCCAGAGCCACGGCCAGTCGGTGAGCCGTGGGTCGTGCCAGTCCGGTGGCCGCGACCAGTCCTGCGAGGGTGGCGGGTCCGGACTCCAGAGCGCTCAGAACAAGGGCTGCCTTGTCCAGAACGCCGACGCCGCTACTGTTGTCCATGAAACGATACTCACGTCTCACTCTGTGAAACGCAAGTTCCTTTTTTCGTGAGACGCGCAACCCTTGTAGGCACAGTGGCCCGCGGATCAACGGGCCTGGCGGCGGGTGCCCGGGAACAGGGGCCATGGGCGTCGCCTCCACAAGATCTTCTAGTTGGGTCGGTGCTCCTTTGGCCGACCGGAGGGAAAGCGATGGGTAGGACACTCGCGGAGAAGGTCTGGGACGACCATGTCGTCCGGCGCGCCGAGGGCGAGCCCGACCTCCTCTTCATCGATCTGCACCTGCTGCACGAGGTGACCAGCCCGCAGGCCTTCGACGGTCTGCGCAAGGGCGGTCGCCAGGTGCGCCGGCTCGACCTGACCATCGCCACCGAGGACCACAACACCCCGACCCTCGACATCGACAAGCCGATCGCCGACCCGGTCTCCCGGGTCCAGCTGGAGACGCTGCGCAAGAACTGCGCCGACTTCGGTGTGCGTCTGCACCCGCTGGGCGACGTGGAGCAGGGTGTCGTGCACGTCGTCGGCCCGCAGCTGGGTCTGACCCAGCCCGGTATGACGGTCGTCTGCGGCGACTCCCACACCTCCACGCACGGCGCCTTCGGCGGCCTGGCGTTCGGCATCGGCACCTCCCAGGTGGAGCACGTGCTGGCCACCCAGACGCTGCCGCTGGTCCGCCCGAAGACCATGGCCATCACGGTCGACGGCGAGCTGCCCGAGGGTGTCACCGCCAAGGACCTGATCCTGGCGATCATCGCCCGGATCGGCACCGGCGGCGGTCAGGGCTACGTGCTGGAGTATCGCGGCTCCGCCATCGAGAAGCTCTCGATGGAAGCCCGCATGACCATCTGCAACATGTCGATCGAGGCCGGCGCCCGTGCGGGCATGATCGCCCCCGACCAGACCACCTTCGACTACCTCGAAGGCCGTCCGCACGCCCCCAAGGGCGAGGACTGGGACGCGGCCGTCGCGTACTGGAAGACGCTGAAGACGGACGAGGACGCCGAGTTCGACGCCGAGGTCGTCATCAAGGCCGACGAGCTGTCGCCGTTCGTCACCTGGGGCACCAACCCCGGCCAGGGCGCGCCCCTTTCGGCGGACGTCCCCGATCCCGCTTCGTACGAAGACGCTTCGGAGCGCCTCGCCGCCGAAAAGGCCCTGGAATACATGGGGTTGGAGGCCGGACAGCCGCTGCGCTCCATCAAGGTGGACACCGTCTTCGTAGGTTCGTGCACCAACGGCCGTATCGAGGACCTGCGCGCCGCCGCCGAGCTCGTCAAGGGCCGCAAAGTCGCCGACGGCGTACGGATGCTGGTCGTCCCCGGCTCCGCGCGCGTGGGTCTGCAGGCCGTCTCCGAGGGCCTGGACGTCGTCTTCAAGGAGGCCGGCGCCGAGTGGCGGCACGCGGGCTGCTCGATGTGTCTGGGCATGAACCCCGACCAGCTCGCCCCCGGTGAGCGCTCCGCGTCGACCTCCAACCGCAACTTCGAGGGCCGGCAGGGCAAGGGCGGTCGTACGCACCTGGTGTCGCCGCAGGTCGCGGCCGCGACCGCCGTGCTCGGCCACCTGGCATCGCCCGCCGACCTGTCCGACGCCCCTGTCGCCGCTGGAGTCTGAGAGTCATGGAAGCATTCACCACGCACACCGGCCGGGCCGTCCCGCTGCGCCGTTCCAACGTCGACACCGACCAGATCATCCCTGCTCACTGGCTCAAGAAGGTGACAAGGGACGGGTTCGAGGACGGACTCTTCGAGGCCTGGCGCAAGGACGGGAAATTCATCCTCAACCAGCCCGAGCGTAAGGGTGCGACCGTCCTGGTCGCAGGCCCGGACTTCGGCACCGGCTCCTCCCGTGAGCACGCGGTGTGGGCGCTGCAGAACTACGGCTTCAAGGCCGTCATCTCCTCCCGGTTCGCCGATATCTTCCGCGGCAACTCGCTCAAGAACGGCCTGCTCACGGTGGTTCTGGAGCAGAAGATCGTGGACGCGCTGCAGGAGCTCTCGGAGAACGACCCCGAGGCGGAGATCACGGTCGACCTTCAGGCCCGCGAGGTGCGCGCCGAGGGGATCACCGCAAGCTTCGAGCTGGACGAGAACTCCCGCTGGCGGCTGCTGAACGGCCTGGACGACATCTCCATCACCCTCCAGAACGAGGCCGACATCGCCGCGTACGAGGCCAAGCGCCCCTCGTACAAGCCGCGGACGCTCCAGGCGTGACGGCGCCCCTCCTTCGGAGCAACTGAACAGGTCGAGTTTCGGCCACCCAACATCCCCGCCGTACCCCCGATCAGCCCGATCGGGGGTACGGCCGTGTCTGCGTCCGGGCGGCCCCGCGCGCTGCGACACGCCCGCTCAACTTCCCACGTTACGACGGGTGTTGTCGGGGTACGCGTGCCTTGTAGCCGTGGCTTCCGCATGTGCCCGGAAGGCCGTTTGGGGCGGCAGTTGCACCCCTAGCAGGCGACAACTCGCCCCAGATGGCACAATCTGTGCATGGAACACGACGGCCAACTCGAGCTCTACGCGGCAGTCGCGGACCAACTCAAGGAAGCGCACACAAGAGTGCGCGCACTGCAAGTCCCGGAGGGCGTACGGATGGCGCTGACCCGGAAGCTGCTGGTCATTACGGCCGCGGCCAAGCACGACGTTGTCGAAGCGACAAGGCGTCTGGAGCGGTTCACCGCTGACCTCGACGCGGGTCGAATCCCGGAAGAGGAACGCTGAACAAGTCCAGAGCAGCCGAGTTCGTTGCGGCACAAGGGTGATAAGCCCGTTTCGTGTTTGATTTGCGGTATATATCTGCCTAACGTGCGAAAAAGCTTGAACACTTTCGTTCGGGCAATGTCTCCGAAGGGGA
Source organism: Streptomyces sp. NPDC019531 (assembly GCF_044903305.1). NCBI lineage: Bacteria > Bacillati > Actinomycetota > Actinomycetes > Kitasatosporales > Streptomycetaceae > Streptomyces > Streptomyces sp. NPDC019531. The sequence goes on from NZ_JBJDQL010000002.1 coordinate 358,172, forward strand.
AGACGTGAACAAGGCGCAGCTCGTAGAAGCGATTGCCGACAAGGTCGGCGGCCGCCAGCAGGCCGCCGACGCGGTCGACGCGGTCCTGGACGCCATCGTCCGCGCGACGGTGGCGGGCGACCGGGTCTCGGTCACCGGCTTCGGTTCGTTCGAGAAGGTCGACCGGCCGGCCCGTTACGCCCGTAACCCCCAGACGGGCGAGCGGGTTCGGGTCAAGAAGACCTCCGTTCCGCGCTTCCGCGCGGGCCAGGGTTTCAAGGACCTGGTGAGCGGCACGAAGAAGCTCCCGAAGAACGATGTCGCGGTCAAGAAGGCGCCCAAGGGCAGCCTGACCGGCGGGGCTTCGGCCACGGTCAAGAAGGCGGCCGCGAAGAAGGCGACCACCGCCAAGACCGCCGCGAAGAAGACCACCGCGAGGAAGACGACGGCCAAGAAGACCACGGCCGCCGCGAAGAAGACCACGGCGAAGAAGGCGCCCGCCAAGAAGACGACGGCGACCGCCAAGACCACCGCCGCGAAGAAGACCACCGCCAAGAAGGCGACGGCCAAGAAGGCCCCGGCGAAGAAGGCGACCGCCAAGAAGGCGCCCGCCAAAAAGTCGGCGGCTCGCACCACCACCGCCAAGAAGGCCACGGCCCGCAAGAGGTAAGGGCACAGAGGCACTCACGCGCCGGGCCGGACTCCGATACGGAGTCCGGCCCGCGGCGTGTGTTCGGGGGTCAGAGGGTCTGCAGGGTCACCAGGGTGATCTTGGAGTCCTCGACTTCGATGCGTACCCGCTGGCCCGGGCGCAGAAGCCTGAGGTCTCCCGCGTCGAAAGCCGGGGCGTCGAAGGGCATCGGGGTGCCGTCGTCCAGGAGTACCTGGCCGCTGCGGGTCTCGGGGTCGTATGTGTACGCGGTGGCCTGCATGGCGGTCAGGGTAGTGCCTGGTTCGTTGTCGGGTGCGGGCCGGTGGGGGCTGGTCGCGCCCGCGCGGCGGAGCCGCATGTCGATACAGCCGCGCGCCCCTGGGTGGGTTTCCAGCAGTCCTTCCGAGGCCGTCACCGTGTATCGGCCCACTCCCAGCGCCAGCGCCGCTCGCAGGTCCTCGCCGGTGTCCACGTCCTGGCGTACGGAGTCCACATCGATGAGCCGGAGTTCCACGGCGCCCGACGCGTGATGGCGGAAGCGGGAATCTGCGCCGAAGGCGGGCAGCAATTCCCTGTCGCCCGACGCAGCCAGCAAAGTGGTCCCTATCCCCGCCGCGTCCGAGAGGAAAGCGCGGGGGAATTCAGCCGCCGCGTCCAGGACGCGGGCCAATTCCAGGGGGCGTAGGGCCGGCAGGTCCGCGTTCAGGGCCGCCAGGGGGGCTTCGGGGCGCAAAGACCGTACGCCGGCCGCTCCGTGGGCCAGGGCCGCGTTCAGGCCGCCCGCGGGCTCGTCGGGGACGATGCGGGCGCCCAGAGCCGCCAGCTCGCGGCCGGCCAGGGCGTCGTCCGTGACGACCGCCACATCCCTGACCGCCGGGCAGGCCAGCGCGGCCGCCACGGTGTCCTGGGCGAAGGCGAGGGCCAGCCCCGGGCGCACCCCGTCGTCGGCGGTGTCCGAGAGCCTGCTCTTGGCCCGCGACAGGGCTTTCAGCGGGATGACCAACGTCCACTGCACGAGCGTTCCGTCCTTGTCTTGTCGCGGCCATTGTCACTCAGTCGTCATGCGGCCCATCTGGCGGTGTCGGTGGCGGGGCGTACGGTGTTCTCGACAGACCGGCGGCCTGGGGCGACACTTGTGCGGCCCCCCAGGCCCTAGAGGAAGGTGTCCGCGTGCCCCGCCGCAGAATCGGCTTCTGGTACCGCTTGGCAGCGGTGATCGCCAAACCGCCGCTCATGGTTCTGATCAAGCGGGACTGGCGTGGAATGGAGCACATTCCGGCCGACGGCGGATTTATCACCGCGGTCAACCATAATTCGCACATCGATCCCTTCGCGTACGCGCACTTCCAGTACAACACCGGCCGCGTTCCGCGATTCCTCGCGAAGAGCGGTCTTTTCAACAAGGGATTCATCGGGGTCATGATGCGCGGCACGGGACAGATTCCCGTCTACCGCGAGACCACGGACGCGCTCAGCGCCTTCCGGGCGGCGATCGACGCCGTGGAGCGCGGCGAGTGCGTAGCGTTCTACCCCGAGGGCACCATCACCCGGGACCCCGCCCAGTGGCCCATGACCGGCAAGACCGGTGCCGCGCGCGTGGCCCTGCAGACCAAGTGCCCGGTGATCCCGGTCGCGCAGTGGGGCGCCAACGAACTGCTGCCGCCGTACGCCAAGAAGCTCAACGTCCTTCCGCGCAAGACCTCGCAGGTCCTCGCGGGCCCGCCCGTGGACCTGTCGCGCTTCTACGACAAGGAGATGACCCCGGAGCTCCTGAAGGAGGCCACCGAGGTCATCATGGCCGCCGTCACCGCGCAACTGGAGAACATCCGCGGCGAGAAGGCACCCGCGGCGGCGTACGACCCGCGCCGCGAGCGGATCGAACAGCGACGCCGGACCGAGGTCGAGACCGGCCACGAGGGGGAGAAGAGCAAGTGACCAAGCCCGTCAAAGCGGCGGTTCTCAGCGCCGGTTCATGGGGTACGGCCTTCGGTGTCGTACTCGCCGACGCAGGTTGCGAGGTCACTCTGTGGGCGCGTCGCCCGGAGGTCGCCGAGGCCATCAACTCCGCCCGCACGAACCCCGACTACCTTCCCGGCGTGGAGCTTCCGCAGAGTGTCAGGGCGACCACGGACCCCGCCGAGGCCGCTGCGGGCGCCGACTTCACCGTTCTGTCGATCCCTTCGCAGACCCTGCGCGCCAACCTCGCCGACTGGACTCCGCTGCTCGCGCCCGACACCGTCCTCGTCTCCCTCATGAAGGGCGTCGAACTCGGCTCCGCCATGCGGATGAGCGAGGTGATCGAGGACGTCGCCAAGGTGGGGCAGGACCGCATCGCCGTGGTCACCGGACCCAACCTCGCGCGCGAGGTCGCCGCCCGGATGCCGGCCGCCGCCGTGGTCGCCTGCACCGACGAGACGGTCGCCCAGCGTCTCCAGGCCTCCTGCCACACGCCGTACTTCCGCCCGTACACCAATACGGACGTGGTGGGTTGCGAACTGGGTGGAGCCGTGAAGAACGTCATCGGTCTCGCCGTCGGCATCGCGGACGGCATGGGCCTCGGTGACAACGCCAAGGGTTCGCTCATCACGCGCGGTCTGGCGGAGACGACCCGCCTGGGCCTGGCGATGGGCGCGGACCCCCTCACCTTCTCCGGACTCGCCGGTCTCGGCGACCTGGTGGCGACCTGCTCCTCGCCGTTGTCGCGCAACCACACCTTCGGCACCAACCTCGGCAAGGGCATGACCCTGCAGGAGACCATCGCGGTCACCAAGCAGACCGCCGAGGGCGTCAAGTCCTGTGAGTCGGTGCTGGATCTGGCCCGCAGACACGGAGTCGACATGCCGATCACCGAGACGGTCGTCGGCATCGTGCACGAGGGCAAGTCGCCGGTGGTCGCCGTCAAGGAGCTGATGTCGCGCAGCGCGAAGCCCGAACGACGCTGAGCAACCCGGCTGAGGCGTGCTGTATCAGGGTCCTACCACCGGGTACTCTCAACGCGATATGAGCACCGAGAACCTCTCCCAGAGCCCTGAGCAGCCGCCTCGCAAGCCGCGCGTGGCCGTCGTTTTCGGCGGGCGCAGCTCCGAACACGGGATCTCCGTGGTCACCGCCGGCGCCGTACTGCGGGCGATCGACCGGACGAAGTACGACGTCCTGCCGATCGGCATCACCCAGGACGGCCGCTGGGCGCTCACCGCCGACGAACCGGAACGCATGGCGATCACCGAGCGCCGTACGCCGAGCGTCGAGGAGCTCGCCGAGTCGAACGAGGGCGGCGTGGTGCTCCCGGTCGACCCCGCGAACCGCGAAGTCGTCTACAGCGAGCCCGGATCGGTGCCCAAGGCGCTCGGTGAGGTCGACGTCGTCTTCCCCGTCCTGCACGGCCCCTACGGCGAGGACGGCACCCTCCAGGGCCTGCTGGAGCTCTCCGGTGTCCCGTACGTCGGCTCGGGTGTGCTCGCCTCGGCCGTCGGCCAGGACAAGGAGTACATGAAGCGGGTGTTCACCTCCTTCGGGCTCAAGGTCGGACCGTACGTGGTGATCCGGCCGCGGGAGTGGGAGCGGGACGAGTCCGCCGCCCGCAAGAAGATCGTGGACTTCGCCGGCGAGCACGGCTGGCCGCTCTTCGTGAAGCCTGCGCGCGCGGGTTCGTCGATCGGCATCACCAAGGTCGACGACCTCTCCGGCCTCGACGAGGCGATCGCCGAGGCGCAGAGCCACGACCCGAAGATCCTCATCGAGGCGGCGCTGCGGGGCCGCGAGATCGAGTGCGGAGTCCTGGAGTTCGAGGACGGCCCGCGCGCGTCGGTCCCCGCGGAGATCCCGCCGCCGCAGGAGCACGCGTACTACGACTTCGAGGCGAAGTACATCGACTCGACCCCGGGCATCGTGCCGGCGCCGCTCACGCCCGAGGAGACGGCCGAGGTCCAGAGGCTCGCGGTCGACGCCTTCGACGCGGCCTCCTGCGAGGGCCTGGTCCGCGCGGACTTCTTCCTCACCGAGGAAGGCGAGTTCGTGATCAACGAGATCAACACGCTGCCCGGCTTCACACCGATCTCGATGTACCCGCAGATGTGGCAGGCGAGCGGCATCAGCTACCCGGAGCTGGTGAGCAGGCTGATCGATGCGGCACTGCGCAGGTCGACGGGCTTGCGGTGACCCACCCAGGGGCGCGGGGAACTGCGCGACAAGCCACGGGCGGCGCGCAGCCGAACGACGTGGCGCAGTCCTGCGGCGCTTAGTCGGCGATCCCCTCCGGCACCGCTTTCTTGATGGCAGGCGCCAGGTCCACCAACGGCGCCATGCCATCCGCCGTCCGCCCCTCGGGGATCGTCACCTCGACGTACGCCTTCCTGAGCGTCGTCGTGAACCGGAACGACCCGTCGTCCTGCTTCTCCAGCAGCCACCCCACCCCGTCGACCTCGACCCCGTCGGCCTCCGGGTCGTCCATCTTCGAGGGCCGCACGACACCGCACCGCAGTATGATCGCCGGGTCACCCCAGCCCGCGGTCAGTGCGGACGCGGGCTCGGGATCCCGACGGTCCTGGTCGTCGACCTCGGCCGGCAGTACCCGGTCCAGTTCTCGGCACAGCTTCGTGCCGCCCGCCCCCGGCGAGGGAACCGCCGCCGACGCGCTGTCGTCTGCGGAGGAGCAGCCCGAGACCGCGATCAGCAGGGCGAGCGCGGGCGGCCCGACGACGGTACGGCGCCGGTGGCGGAAGAAGTTCACCGGCCAAGGTTAGACGGGGGCTACAGATGGACCACCGGGCAGGTCAGGGTGCGGGTGATGCCGTCCACCTGCTGGACCTTCGCGACCACCATGCGGCCCAGGTCGTCTACGGTGTCGGCTTGTGCACGGACGATCACGTCATACGGTCCTGTCACGTCCTCGGCCTGGATGACTCCAGGAATCTTGCTGATCGTCTCGGCGACGGTCGACGCCTTGCCGACCTCCGTCTGGATCAGGATGTACGCCTGTACCACGGAACCTCCAGGGCGGCCACGAGGATCATGTGGGGAAAAGGAACGCCACGGTATCGCGTAGTCGCTCGCCGCGGGGAGACCCATGGGGGCGCGGACGCCCGAGCCGGGGTGCGGGCACGGAAGAAGTTGACGGTCCCCTCGACCGTATCGAGGACACTGATGACGCGCGACCGGGCACGGCACGGCACAGAAGGGGCGTAAGGGCAATGAAGGGCACTGTTGGTGAGCTCGGGGAGTTCGGGCTCATCAGGGAGCTCACCTCCCGTCTCACCACCACCCCGGCGGTCCGGGTGGGCCCCGGCGACGACGCCGCGGTGGTCGCCGCGCCCGACCGCAGGGTCGTGGCGAGCACCGACATCCTTCTGGAGGGCCGGCACTTCCGCCGTGACTGGTCCACGGCCTATGACGTGGGCCGCAAGGCGGCCGCGCAGAACCTCGCGGACATCGCCGCCATGGGTGCGGTACCGACCGCCCTGCTGCTCGGCCTGGTCGTGCCCGCCGAACTCCCCGTCACATGGGCCTCGGAGCTCATGGACGGCCTGCGCGACGAGTGCCAGGTGGCCGGAGCGTCGGTGGTCGGCGGGGACGTCGTACGCGGGGACACGATCATGGTCTCCATCACCGCGCTCGGCGATCTGCGAGGCCAGGAGCCCGTCACCCGGGCCGGCGCACAGCCCGGCGACCTCGTCGCGGTGACCGGCTGGCTGGGCTGGTCCGCGGCCGGGTACGCGGTGCTCGCCCGCGGCTTCCGTTCGCCCCGCGCCTTCGTGGAGGCGCACCGGCGCCCCGAGCCGCCGTACCACGCCGGCCCGGCCGCCGCGGCGCTCGGCGCGACCGCGATGTGCGACGTGAGCGACGGGCTGATCGCCGACCTGGGGCACATCGCCGAGGCAAGCAAGGTGCGGATCGACATCTGCTCCGGCGCGATCGACATCCCCTCGCAGATGAACGACATCGGGCAGGCAGTCGGCGTCGACCCCCTGCAGTGGGTGCTGACCGGGGGAGAGGACCACGCGATCGTGGCGACCTTCTCGCCGGACGTGAAGCTCCCGGCCCGCTGGAAGGTGATCGGCGAGGTCCTCAACCCCTCGGCGCTGCCCCGGGTCACCGTCGACGGGGAGCCCTGGACCAGCAAGGGCGGCTGGGACCACTTCGGCGGGGACATCGAGTCGTGACGCGGGGACATCGGATCGTGAGGCAGGGGCATCGGGTCGTGAAGCCGCTCGTCCTCACGGTGGCGGGCTCCGACTCCGGTGGAGGCGCCGGAATCCAGGCCGACCTGAAGACCATGCTCGCGCTCGGAGTGCACGGCATGAGTGTCGTCACGGCGGTCACCGCGCAGAACTCCCTTGGCGTGCAGGGCGCTTGGGAACTGCCGGTGGAGGCGGTGCGGGCCCAGTACCGCAGTGTCGTGGACGACATCGGCGTCCAGGCCGTGAAGACCGGCATGCTCGCCTCGGCCGAACTCGTCGAAGCCGTGGCCGAGTTGGTCGGTGCCACGGACGTCCCGGCCGTGATCGACCCGGTCGGCGTCTCCAAGCACGGCGACTCCCTGCTGGCCTCGGAGGCACTGGAGTCCGTGCGGCGGAGGCTGCTCCCGGTCGCCACCGTCGCCACGCCGAACCTCGACGAGGTGGCCCAACTCACCGGCGTACAGGTCGAGTCGGAGGGGCAGCTGCGCGAGGCTGCCGCGGCCGTCCTGTCGTACGGACCGACGTGGGTGCTCATCAAGGGTGGCCATCTCCCCGGCGACGCCGTGGACTTGCTCACCGACGGCTCCGAGGAGCACTGGCTGCGCGCGCCCCGCCACGACAACCGGCACACGCACGGCACGGGCTGCACCCTCGCCTCCGCGATCGCGTCGCAGCTCGCTAAGGGGCAGACCGTGCCGGAGGCGGTGACGGCCGCCAAGGAGTACGTCACCGGGGCGATCGCCGCCGGGTTCGCGCTCGGCGGCGGGATCGGGCCCGTGGACCACGGCTGGGCTCTCACACGGCGGGATACTCCGGCAACTTGATGTTCGTCGCCGACTTCTCGGTGAGCCGCTTGAAGAACGCCGACAGCGGGCGGGAGGCGAGCAGCCGGTACATCCGGTCCCGACTGCGGATCCGCCGCTCGGTGGCCGGCGCGAAGAACGGGCCCGCGTTGCCCGAGGTCTTCTGACAGCCCTTGGCGAAGTCCGTGATCCGCGCCTCGTAGGCGGCGAACGCCGTACGGTGGTCCCCGCCCGCCAGGGCGAGCTCACCGGCGAGCACGTACGAGCCGACGATCGCCACCCCGGTCCCCATCCCGCCCATCGTGGCCCCGTACCCGGAGTCTCCGAGCAGCGCCACACGCCCCTTGGTGAGCCGGTCGACATGGATCTGGGCGATCGCGTCGAAGTAGACGTCGTCGGCCGCCTCCAGGGCTTTGAGGACGTTCGGCCCCTCCCAGCCCATCCCCGCGAACCGCTCGGTGACGATCCGCTTCTGCTGGCCCAGGTCCCGGCGGTCGTACGACAGCCGCTCGGACCGGAAGACCAGCAGTGCGCCCGCGCGGTCCGGGTCGCCGTCGTAGTTGCCGAGGGCGATCGCGCGGCCGGGCTCGCTGTAGACCCGGCCGGTGCGGTCCAGGCCCAGGTCGTTGGGGACCCCGAAGCCGGCCACGTAATGGTCGAAGAAGCGCAGGTAGCGGGACTCGTCGCCGAAGACGAGGGAGCGGGTGTTCGAGTGGAGGCCGTCCGCACCGATCACCAGGTCGAAGCGCCGGGGCTCGCCGCTGTCGAAGGTGACGTCGACGCCGTGAGCGGTGTCGGTGAGCGTGGCGATGGAGTCGCCGAACACATACTCCACGTGATCCCTGGTGCGCTCGTACATGATGTGAGCGAGCTCGCCGCGGAAGATCTCCACATCGCCGCTCATCATGTCCGACGGCAGGTCCACCTTCGGGGCGCCGTCCGCGTCGACGACGATCTGGCGGCCCATATGGGTCTGGCGGGCGTGGATCTCGTCCCAGATGCCCATCTCGGTGAGCACCTTGCGGTGCACGTGCCCCCGGAAGTCGACGGCGAAGCCGCCGCCGCGCAGCTCCGGGGCCTTCTCGACGACGGTGACCTTGGCGCCGTACCGCAGGAGGTTCAGCGCGAGCGCGGGCCCGGCGACGCTGGCGCCGGAGATCAGGACGGTCAGGTGGCTGAGGTCGTGCGTCTTGTTCGTCATGCACGGCAGCTTCGACGGGACCGCTGACCGTCCTCCTACCGCGTGCTGACCGCCGCTGACCGAAGGGCGCGCCCCTGCTCGAAGGCCTTGTCGTAGACCTCGGGCGACAGCTTCTCCCGTACGTCCTTCCTGGTCCGTACGACATCGGGGTCGCCCTCGGCCGACGCGCCGCGCAGCCCCTCGGCGGCGCCCAGGAGTTCGGCCGCCTGTTCGGGACGCGGGACGACGGTGGCCAGGGCCTCGGCCACGGCTGCCAGGGCGAGGGTGTCGGGAACGTCCAGGGCGTGTGTGCGGGCCTGCTCGAACCAGTCGCCGGCCTGGTCGAGATCGCCCTCGGCGGCGGCCGTGCGGCCCAGGCCGATGAGGATCAGGACGGTCTCGCCGACGCTGAACCAGTTCGCGGCGCAGGCCTCCAGGGCGCTTTCGTAGAGCACACGCGCGTGGTCCTTGTCCCCGGACAGACGGGCCGTGTCCCCGAGCCCGCGTCGGGCGGCGGCCACCTTGTCCGGGGCGCCCGCCGCGCGGGCCAGGTCGGCGGCGCGCTCGTAATGCGCCGCGGCCTCCTCGGTGTCGCCGCGGTACAGGAGCACGGTGGCCCGGGAGCGCAGCAGGTCGGAGGTCTCCTCGGGTGCGTCCAGTTCCCGGACGTACGCCAGGCCTTCGTCGAACAGCTCCAGGGCGCGGTCGTACTCGCCGCGCCGGCCCGCGAAACCGCCCAGCGGATCCAGGCAGTTGGCCATGCCCCAGCGGTCACCCGTCGTACGGAAACCGGCCAGCGAGCGCGCGAAGGCCGCCTCGGAGGCGGTGGGGTCGCCGGTGAACTGCGCCCGGTAGGCGAGCCCCAGGTCCAGCAGGGCGCGGCCCCACGGTTCGTCGCCGACCTGGACGGCGAGCAGGGCGTCGTCCACCGCGTACAGCGGGCCGCTCGTCAGCGACCACAGGACCATCGTGAACGGCAGCCGCAGAGGGTCGTCCAGGGCGTGCATGAGGGCGGCCACGCGCGCGATGCGGTCGGATTCGCCGGGATCGTCGCCCCGGCCGGTGACCGTGTTCATCAGGCACAGTGCGTACTCTTCGGTCAGCCCGGCGGGCGGTGTCTCGCCGACCGCCGCCAGCAGGGCGCGGGCCAGGGGCACCTGCTCGCCGTGCGGGGCACGCAGCCGCCAGAACCAGGACAGGGCCGCCATCAGCCGCAGACCGTCCTCGGGGGCCGTGCCGACGAGATGGCGCAGGGCGGCGTCCAGGTTGTCCCGCTCGGCGTCCAGACGGGCCAGCCAGGGGAGTTGACCGCCACCGCGCAGAGCCGGTTCGGCACGCTCGGCCAGCCTCAGGAAGTACGCGGCATGGGAGTCCCGCAGCGACCGGGAGCCGTGCTCGACGGCGAACGCGCGGATTGTCTCCAGCATCCGGTAGCGGCCCTCGGACACCTCCAGGAACGACTTCTCCACGAGCGAGGCCAGCAGGTCCTCCGGGTACGGGGTCGCGCACACCGCCTCGACCGCCTCCAGGTCAGCCCCGCCCGGGAACACCGTCAGCCGGGCCGCGAGCTCCCGCTCCTCGGCGTCCAGCAGCTCCCAGCTCCACTCCACGACGGCCCGCAGGGTGCGGTGCCGGGGCGCCTTGGAGCGGTCCCCGCGGGACAGCAGCCGGAACCGGTCGTGGAGGCGGTCCGCCAACTCGTCCGGAGTGAGAGTGCGCAGCCGGGCCGCCGCCAGCTCGATCGCCAGCGGCAGTCCGTCGAGGGCCGCGCAGATGCCAGGCACACGCGCGTGGCCCTCGAATCCGGGGCGGACGGACCGGGCGCGGTCCAGGAAGAGCCGCACCGCGGGCTCCGGCGGCAGCGGCATCACCGGCACCACGACCTCGCCGGTGATGCCGAGGGACTCCCGGCTGGTCGCGACCACGCGCACACCCGGGCAGGACGCGAGGAGCCGCGCGGTGAGTTCGGCGGCCTCCGCCACGAGGTGCTCGCAGTTGTCGAGCACCAGGAGCGGCTCGCGGTCCTCCAGGGCGGCCAGCAGCCGGTCCGTGCCGTCCGCGGCCGGGGTGCGGAAGCCGTCGCGCACCCCGAGGGCGGTCAGGACGGCGTACGGGACCTGGGTGCCGTCGGTGAGCGGCGCGAGTTCGACGAAGCACGCGTCCGCGTGGGCCTGGGTGGCCTCGATCACGAGCCGGGTCTTGCCCGCGCCGCCTGGGCCGGTCAGCGTGACCAGCCGTGCCTCGGACAGCGCCTGGGCGATCCGGGCAAGCTCGGCCTCCCGGCCGATGAAGCGGGTGAGCTGGGCGGGGACGGTCCTACGGTGCTTGGGGCGCTGCCCCTGGAGCAGTTCCAGGTGCAGCGCGGACAGCTCGGCCGACGGATCGGCGCCCAGTTCGTCGGCGAGCGTCCGCCGGGCCTCCTCGAACACCGTGAGCGCCTCCGCTGGCCTCCCGCCAGCGTGCAGGGCCCGCATCAGCTGCCCGTACAGCCGCTCGCTCAGCGGGTGGGTGGACAGCAGTGTCCGCAGCTCCGGTACGAGTTCGGGGCCACCGCCGAGCGCCAGGTCCGCGTCGATCCGGTCCTGTACGGCGGCAAGCCGCAGCTCGGTCAGCCTGACCCGCTCGGCATACGTGTCCGGGAGGTCGGGGAGGGCGGGACCGCGCCAGAGGGCGAGCGCGTCCCGGAGCGTGGCCGCGGCCCGTTGGTGATCACCGGCGGCAAGAGCGGTCCGTCCGGCTGCGGCAAGCTCCTCGAACTGGTGGGCGTCCGTCGAGTCGGTGGTGACGGCGATGCGATAGCCGGCCGGGGTCGCCTCGATCTCCGTGTGCGGGGCCAGGCGTCTGCGGAGGCGGGAGATCTGCGACTGGAGGGCGCCCGCGGCTCCGGCGGGCGGCTCGGCGCCGTAGAGGCCGTCGGTGAGGCGCTCCACGGAGACCGGGCGGCCCGCGTAGAGGAGCAGGAGGGTGAGCAGGGCGCGAGGGCGGGGGCCGCCGGGGTCGACGGAGGCGCCGTCGTCGGTGCGTACCTCCAGGGGGCCCAGGATGCCGAAGCGCATGCGCTCAGCTTGTCAGGTGTCCAGCTGGCCGGTGCGTAGCTTGTCAGGTACAGCGAAAAGCCGGTCCACCCTCGGGTGGACCGGCTTTTCACAGCGAACCAGCAGTGGCCGCGCGCTTCAGCTCTGCGTCAGCGCGAGACCTTGCCGGCCTTGATGCACGAGGTGCAAGCGTTCACGCGCTTCGGCGTCCCGCCGACCACGGTACGGACGCGCTGGATGTTCGGGTTCCAGCGACGGGACGTACGGCGGTGCGAGTGCGAGATGTTGTTGCCGAAGCCCGGCCCCTTGCCGCAGACGTCGCAGTTGGCAGCCACGGGTCACTCCAAAGACTTCAGATGCACTTACGGTCGGATCCCGGCGGGCCGGGATCGAGATCGTAGGATCAGAGATCTGAGTGGCGCTGCCAGGGGAATGGCCCGATCTGCATCGGGCAACCGGAGCAGCATACAACGACTGCGCCAGTAGAACGAAACTACCATGGCTGATCAGGCCCCCGCTCCCGGCCCTCTTCCGGTGGACACCCGCCCGGGGTCTACGCTGCGTCCAGTCCAGCAGCCCGAGGAGGCGCAGGTGGCGCAGGTGCCGCAGACATTCTTCGATGCTCTCGCGGTGCGCACCTGGAGCGGTCTCGCGCTGCGGGCCCTGGGGCGGGCGCGCGAGGAGATCGACGCGATCAACGTCTACCCCGTCGCCGACGGGGACACCGGCACGAACCTGTATCTGACGGCGGAGTCGGCGCTCGCGGCCGTGGAAGCCGTGTTCGCGGCCCACGGCGCCCATGGAACGGGGAAACCGACACTCGCCGACGCCGCGCGCGCGATGGCGCACGGAGCCCTCATAGGCGCCCGCGGCAACTCCGGCACGATCCTCGCCCAGCTCCTGCGCGGCATGGCCCAGGTGCTGGCCGCCGACGGGGAGACGGCTCACACGGACGGTGACGGTCTCAGGCTCGCCCTGCGGCACGCGGCCGACTCCGCGCGCCAGGCGGTCGCCCACCCCGTCGAGGGCACAGTCCTCACGGTCGCCACGGCCGCCGCCGACGCGGCCGGGGGAGCGGAGGGCGACTGCGGCACGGTCGCACGGGCCGCCTACGACGGCGCACGTGCCGCCCTCGCCGCGACACCCGGCCAGCTGCCCGTCCTGGAGCGGGCGGGCGTGGTCGACGCCGGCGGACTGGGGCTGGTGGCGGTGCTGGGGGCGCTGGTGGAGACGTTCACCGGGGAGACGGTCGCCGCGGTCCCCGGCCCGCACGCGCGCGTGGAGGGCGGTTCGCCCGTTCCCCCGACCGCCGGTGACAGCGCCTCACCTGCCGCCTCAGTCACCGCCTCGCTCGACGACTCCGAAGAGTGCGCCGATGTGCTGGCGGAGGGTGGCCCCGCCTTCGAGGTGATCTACCTCCTGGAGGCCGACGACACGGCCGTGGCCCGGCTGCGGGAGCGGCTCGACGGGCTCGGTGACTCCCTCGTGGTGGTCGGCGGCGACGGGCTGTGGAACGTCCATGTGCACGTCGACGACGCCGGCGCCGCCGTGGAGGCGGGAGTCGAGGCCGGACGGCCGTACCGGATCCGGATCACCCACTTCGGCATCGGCGACGTGCACACCACCGGTGGCGAACGGCCGCCCCGTGAGCGCGCCCAGCGGGCCGTCGTCGCCGTGGTGCCCGGCGAGGGCCTGGCCGGGCTGTACACCGAGGCCGGCGCGACCACCGTGCTCGCGCGTCCCGGGGAGCCGCCCGCGAGCGGGGAGCTCGTGGAGGCCGTACGGCGGGCCCACGCGCGCGAGGTCGTGCTGCTGCCCAACGACGCCGACCTGCGGCACACCGCGGCCGCCGCGGCCGAGCAGGCCCGCGCGGAGGGCATCCGGGTCGCGCTGATCCCGACGCGCTCCGCGGTCCAGGGCATCGCCGCGTTGGCCGTGCACGAGCCGGAGCGCCGGTTCGACGAGGACGTCGTCCAGATGACCTCGGCGGCCGGCGCGACCCGCTACGCCGAGGTCGCCGTGGCGGAACGCCAGTCCTGGACCATGGCCGGCATCTGCCAGGCCGGTGACGTCCTCGGCCTCATCGACGGGGACGTGGCCGTGATCGGCTCGGACGTCACCGTCACCGCCGAGGCCGTCCTCGACCGCATGCTCTCGGCCGGCGGCGAGCTGGTCACCCTCGTCCTCGGCGACGAGGCCCCCGAGGCCGTCGCCGACCGCCTGGAGACGCGGGTACGGGAGTCGTACCTCGCCGTGGACACGGTGGTGTACCGGGGCGGGCGGCAAGGGGCCCTCCTGCTCATCGGGGTCGAGTAGGGCCCGGAGGGCGGAGCCCGGAGCCCGGAGACTCAGGGGAATCAGCGGGGATCAGTCCTCCTGCTCCTCCATGAGCGCGAGCATTTGCTCGGCCTCGGCACAACGGGCCTGTGCCGTTTCGTCGTCCGCGTCGCGACGGGCCTGTCCCGTCCCGCCGTCCACGTCACGACGGGCCTGTCCCGTCCCGCCGTCCACGTCACGACGGAACAGTGCCGTCCCGCCGTCCGCCGCCCCGGCAGCCCCGTAGGCGTCGAGCACCGCACGCGCGCGTGCCGCCGCCTCCGCGGGACGGCTCAGGTCGGCCGCCAGCCAGCCCGCCGCGAGCTCGGCGCCGGTCCGGGCGTCCAGGGCGCTGTCGCCGAGCGAGGTGAACACGACGATCGCCTCGGCAACCTGGGCCAGCGCCTCCTCCAGCACCGCCCGGATCGAGTCGTCCTCGGCGTCCTCGGCCACGGAACGGGCCAGCAGGTCGCCGAACTGCCGGTGGCTGTGCCCGAGTTCGGAGACGAGCCGCTGCCGCGCCTCCTCGTCCGCCGCGGCGTCGGCCACCGCGGCCTCGCACTCCCGGACCGCGTCCGCCATCAACTCCCGCGCCGCGCCCGCCCCGTCGTCCGCTCGCAGCGCGAGCCACGCGCGGGCTCGCAGGGAACGGATGAGGCCGTGGACGTTGCCGAGCCCGCGCCACAGGTCTCCCGCGCGCGTGTACGCCTGGTCCGCCTCGGCGGGCAGTCCGGCGGCCCCGAGGGACTCGGCGGCGAGATGGGCGAGGGTCGCGTGGTCGTGCTGTTCGGGCCAGTGCCGGGCGATCTCGGCGGCCTGCAGGCGTCGCTCGGCCGCCTCCCGGTGCTCGCCCAGCTCGCTCAGACAGTCGCCGAGCCACCACTGCGCCTGTACGACCGCCCCGTCGCCGTGCGTCTCGGCACTCAGGTCGGGCAGCGCCGACTCCAGCACCTCCGCGGCCTCGGCCCACCGGCAAAGGCGCAGCAGGAACCCGCCCAGCTGGTGCCGGGCCAAGGCCCCCAGCGTCCGGCCCTGCCCGGCCTCGTCGGCCCAGTGCGCGGCCTCCAGGGCGTGCTCGGCGGCCTCCTCGGCGAGTCCTCTGCCGCCGACGACCTCGGCGAGCTGGAGGTGCAGCTGGGCCCGCCCGGCCGCCTCCAGGTGCGGTCCGCCGTGCTCCAGGGCCGCCCGCAGCGCCCGCTCGGTACCGGCCGGGTCGCCCAGGTGGTGCCTGAGTCCGGCCAGCCGGGCCTCGTACTCCACGGCGAACCACGGCAGCCCCGCGTCCACGAACCCCTCCGCGGCCCATGCGAACAGCTCCGCGGCCGTCTCCAAGTCCCCGGTCCGCGCGGCCAGTTCCGCCAGCATCGCCTGCGCCTCGGCGACCCGCGCGGCGAGCTGTACGTCGTCCCCGGTCCGCCCCTCGACGAGCGCGAGCACCTCCCGTACGGCCGACTCGGCGTCGGACAGGAACGCCTCGTCCTCGCCCTCGTGCACCCGCCGCATCAGGATCCGCGCCCGGGACATCAGTACCGACGCCGTCTGCGGCACGCCTGTGCCGTCCACGGCGTAGAGCGCGAGGATGTCGTCGTACGGCCCGGCGACCGCCGCGAGTGCCTCGTCCACCTCACCCGTCAGCGCGCGTACGTACGCCGCACGCGTGCGTGCCGCCAGTGCCTCTCCGGGGTCGCCCGCCTCGGTGTACAACTCGGCGGCCTGCTCGAACAGTTCGATCCCTTCGGGGCCGAGGTCCATCGCCTCGTGGTCGGCGATCTCCGCCCGGTCGCGCGGGTCCAGCTCCATGCCCTGTGCGGCCCGCGCGACCGCCGCCCACGCCTCCACGGCGTTCGGCTGGAGGGTGTCCGACAGCTGCCGCGCCTCGGCGATCAGTGTGGGCAGGTCGGGCTCCTGAGTGGTCACCGGGGCCGGCGGCGCCACCACGGGGGCGGAGACCGTCCGGGCCGCGCGCACGCCCAGCGGCAGCCGCTCCACCAGCGGTCGCTGCGCCATACGCGCGCGTGCCCGCTCGCTGACATGGGCCGTGCCGTTGCGTTCGTCGAAGCGGGCGGCCAGCGCGAGGGCCTCCCCGCGCGCGTGGACGGCGAGTTCGGCCGCGGTCCAGGACCGGCCCGCGGGCCCCGGCACCGACCGCTCGCCCAGGCCCAGCTCGGTCAGCCGGTCCATGAGCAGGGTCACCACGGCCATGAAGTCCAGCTTGCTGCGCGGATGACCGTCGTCCGTGAAGTACGCGGGACGCTCCGCGAGCAGCTCCAGGCCACGGGCCTCGTTGCCGCTGAGGGCGCAGAACTCGACATGGTCGGCGTAGGCACCGCGCATGCTCTCCATGGACCGCACGAGCCTGAAGCCCCGCAGATGGTTGGCGCGCGCCTCGTCGGGGCGCCCCAGCCGCAGCAACGGCACCAGGGAGGACGCCAGGGCCGCGTGCGGTTCGTGGGCGCAGGTGAACTCGCCCGCCAGGACCGGCGCCCACAGCTCCAGTGCCTCCTCGTCCCGGCCGCGCTGCGACTGCCACCAGCCCTGTTCGTGCAGTTCGCACGCGTGGCAGTCGGCCATGGCGTCCCGGTCGGCGGCCAGCCAGGCGGTGTACGCCCGCTCGGCCCGTGCCAGGTCCCCGATGTGCGCGGCCACGCTGTACTCGGCGCTGCGCACGGCCCGTTCGGAGTGCCCGGCCAGCCGGTAGCGGTGCTCCATCTCGCCGAGCCACTTCTCCATGGCGGCGAGCGGGATGTGCGGCTGGGCGAGCATGCCGGTCGTCATCCACTTGAAGACCCAGTGCAGCGAATGCGTCTCGTATTCGTCGAAGTCCTCGGGGTGCTCGTCCCACATGCGCAGCAGGCGCGCGAAGGGGACGAACATCTTGGCCTTCTCGGAGCTGTAGTTGTAGACCTTCAGCTGGTGTCCGAGGGCCTCGATCACCGCGAGCGGGATGTTCAGCTTCTCCGCCTCGGTGAGCAGTTGCTCCGCGCGCGCGTTGCGGGCGGGCCCCTCCGGTTCCTCGGCGTTCTCCGCCATCGCCCGGCGCAGCGCGTCGAAGGCGGCGCTCCCGTCGGTTCCGCTCATCAGGGGGCCTCCTCGCCGTTCGTGGCCCACTCCAGCAGGCCTATGAAGGCACGGTTCAGCAGCGCGGAGTCCGCGGGCCTGAGCGGGCGCTGGGCCATCAGCAGCGCCTGCCCGTACAGGGACTCGGTGGCGGTGCCGATCAGTTCCGGATCGCCGAGCGAACCGATCCGCCGTACCAGCGGATTGAGATGGTTCAGCACGAGACGCGCGCGTGGCGCGCTCCCGCGCAGCGAGCCCAGGATGCCCGCCCACAGGTCGTCGGCCTGCCCCTCGGCCTCCGCCCGCGCCTGCTCGTGCCGGGCGTCCCGGTCGTCCAGGTGCAGCGCGGGCACGGACAGCGGCCGGAAGGCACGCAGGACGACATCACAGCCCAGCGGATCGAGCCTGGCCCGCGCGGCCGCCAGGAAGCCGGACAGCGCCAGCTCCTCGGCCGGATCGACCAGGTCCATGTGTGCGGTCACGGTGTCCGCGTCCAGCTCGGCGACCACCGTCCCCGGGCGCACCGAGGGCAGCGCCTCGACCAGGTCGCTGTCGTAGGTGTAACCGCCGTTGACCACCCCGACGCCCTGCGCCGACGCGATCGGCGCGACCTGCCGGTACTCCTCGACGGTCCGAGTGAAGTGCACCACCGCGTGCCGCTGCGCGAACTCCTCCAGGGACAGCCGTCCGTCGGTCGTCTCGAAGGGCAGCCACGGCAGCATCGTGCGCAGCATCTCCCGGTCGTGCCGCGCGAGCGACTTCACGCCCAGGTGGTGCACGGACAGGAAGGCCGCGAGCCGCTCCGGATCACCGGCGGCGAGCCCCGTCAGCCAGGACCGGATCCGCTCCCCGAGCGCCTCCCGTACGGCGGCCAGTGTCTCGTCCTCGTACAGCGACTCGCGTGAGGCCGTGGGCCGCAGGCTGTCCGTGTCGAGCACGCAGCGCACGAAGAACGCCCAGTCCGGCAGCAGCTGTTCGGCCCGCTCGGTCAGCAGCATCCCCTTGAGGTGCACGCGATGCGTGGCCCGCTGCGCCGGACTCACCGCCGACGGCAGCACGTACGCCACCCCGCGGATCCCGGCCAGCGGCACGTTCAGCTCGATCGAGTCCAAGGGGGTGAAACCGAACAGCTCGTGGCAGTGCCGGGCCAGGGCCACCCTGCGGGCGGCGGGGGAGGGGTACGGCCGGTCCCAGGGCGCGGGCAGATCGGTGACCGCCTCGTCGCCGACCCGGACGTCGTACGGCAGCAGCGAACCGAAGTCCCGCGCGAGCTGGAGAACCCGCTCCGGCGCGAGCCACTCGCCGGCGCCCGCCCGCGCGACCAGGTGCACTGTGGTGCCGGGCTCGGGACGGGCGTTGTGCGGCAGCGTCCGCACCCGGTACGAACCGTCGTCGCTCGCCGTCCACTCCACCGGCGGCGCGTCCGGGGTACGGGCGCTGCGGCTGACGACCCGGATCCGCTCGGCCACCACGAAGCACGCGAGCAGACCGATGCCGAACTGCCCGAGGAAGTCGGAGCGGACCTCCTGAAGTCCCTCGGCCCGCTTGGAGCTGCGTCCGATGGTGGCCAGCAGGTTGTGCACGTCCGCCTCGGTGAGCCCGACCCCGGAGTCCTCGACTCTCAGGGCGCCCTGCTCGGCGTACAACCGCACTCTGGCCGGGGCGTCGGGCTGCTCGGCCCGCCGGGCCGTGATCGCGTCCACCGCGTTCTGCAACAGCTCGCGCAGATAGACCTTGGGGCTGGAGTAGAGGTGATAGGAGAGGAGGTCCACCAGACCGCGCAGGTCGACCTGGAACGTGTGAGGCTGCTGAGGGACCTGGGGTGCCTGGGATGACTGTGAGGTCTGGGAATCCATCATCACAGCGCCGGTGGGGGCGTTCGCGGCGCGGGGTCGGGCGGTCCCGGATGGGGCGGTGACCGCGGGGATGGCCGGAGCGCGCCATCCTAAGTCCCCAACCAGCCGTCTGACCAGGGGTTTCCCGGTATGTATACGGCAATGTCAGTGGCGTGGTGTGCAATGGATCTCGTGCCCGCACTGGAAGAACCGTTGAAGAAGGTGCTCGGCCCCGCCACCGCGAAGGTGATGGCCGAGCATCTCGGCCTGCACTCCGTCGGCGACCTCCTGCACCACTATCCGCGCAGATACGAGGAGCGGGGGCAGCTGACCCACCTCGCCGACCTGCCCATGGACGAGCACGTCACCGTGGTCGCCCAGGTCGCCGACGCCCGCCTGCACACCTTCGCCTCCACCAAGGCGCCGCGCGGCAAGGGGCAGCGCCTGGAGGTCACCATCACGGACGGCAGCGGCCGCCTCCAACTGGTCTTCTTCGGCAACGGCGTTCACAAACCCCACAAGGAGCTCCTGCCGGGCACCCGTGCGATGTTCGCCGGCAAGGTCTCCCTGTTCAATCGCCGCCTCCAACTGGCTCATCCGGCCTACGAGTTGCTGCGCGGAGACGCGGAAGAGACGGTGGAGACCTGGGCCGGCGCGCTGATCCCCATCTACCCCGCCACCGCCAAGCTGGAGTCCTGGAAGATCGGCAAGGCGATCCAGACGGTGCTGCCGAGCGCCCAGGAGGCACTGGATCCCCTCCCGGAGACCCTCCGTGAGGGCCGCGGCCTGGTCACCCTCCCCGAGGCCCTCCTCAAGATCCACCGCCCGCACACCAAGGCCGACATCGACGACGCCCACGCCCGTCTCAAGTGGGACGAGGCCTTCGTCCTCCAGGTGGCTCTGGCCCGCCGCCGGCACACGGACGCCCAACTCCCGGCGGTCCCGCGGAAACCCGCCCCCGACGGCCTCCTCACGGCCTTCGACGACCGCCTCCCCTTCACCCTCACCGAAGGCCAGCAGAAGGTCTCGAAGGAGATCTTCGACGACCTGGCGACGGACCATCCGATGCACCGGCTGCTCCAGGGAGAAGTCGGATCGGGAAAGACCCTGGTGGCCCTGCGCGCCATGCTGGCGGTGGTCGACGCGGGCGGGCAGGCCGCCATGCTGGCCCCCACCGAAGTGCTCGCCCAGCAGCACCACCGTTCGATCACGGAGATGATGGGCGAGCTGGCCGAGGGCGGAATGCTCGGCGGATCCGAGCACGCCACCAAGGTCGTGCTGCTCACCGGTTCGATGGGGACGGCCGCGCGCCGGCAGGCGATGCTGGACCTGGTCACCGGCGAGGCCGGGATCGTGATCGGTACCCACGCGCTGATCGAGGACAAGGTGCAGTTCCATGACCTGGGCCTGGTCGTGGTCGACGAACAGCACCGGTTCGGGGTCGAGCAGCGGGACGCCCTGCGAGGCAAGGGCAAGCAGCCGCCCCACCTCCTCGTCATGACGGCCACCCCCATCCCGCGCACGGTCGCCATGACGGTCTTCGGCGACCTGGAGACCTCCGTACTCGACCAGCTCCCGGCCGGCCGCTCCCCGATCGCCAGCCATGTGGTCCCCGCCGCCGACAAGCCCCACTTCCTCAGCCGCGCCTGGGAACGCGTCCGCGAGGAGGTGGAGAACGGCCACCAGGCCTACGTCGTCTGCCCCCGCATCGGCGACGAGGAGGACGATCCCAAGAAGTCCGGCAAGAAGAAGTCCCCGGAGGACGAGGCCGAGAAGCGCCCGCCGCTCGCCGTCCTGGACATCGCCGACCAGCTCACCAAGGGTCCTCTGAGCGGCCTCCGCGTCGAGGTCCTGCACGGCCGCATGCACCCCGACGACAAGGATGCGGTCATGCGCCGCTTCGCCGCGGGCGAGACCCAGGTCCTGGTCGCCACCACGGTCATCGAGGTCGGCGTCAACGTCCCGAACGCCACGGCCATGGTCATCATGGACGCCGACCGCTTCGGCGTCTCCCAGCTCCACCAGCTGCGCGGCCGGGTGGGCCGGGGCTCGGCGGCGGGCCTGTGCCTTCTGGTCACGGAGATGCCGGAGGCGAGCGCGGCCCGCCAGCGCCTGAACGCGGTGGCATCGACGTTGGACGGATTCGAGCTTTCCCGTATCGACCTCGAACAGCGCCGCGAGGGGGACGTCCTCGGCCAGGCCCAGTCGGGCGCCCGAACCTCTCTGAGGGTCCTCGCCGTGATCGAGGACGAGGAGATCATCGCGGAGGCGAGGGAGGAGGCGACGTCGGTGGTGGCGGCAGACCCGGAGCTGACCGCTCTTCCAGGCCTGCGCACGGCACTGGACGCGCTTTTGGACGAGGAAAGGGAGCAGTACCTGGAAAAGGGCTGAGGGAAACTCACCAGGGGCGCGGGGAACCGCGCGACCAGCCACAATGAACCTGAAGCCGCCCACAACCAAGGACCGAAGATGACCCGCGTGATCGCCGGCAAGGCCGGCGGACGCCGCCTTGCCGTCCCCCCGGGCAACGGCACCCGCCCCACCTCCGACCGTGCCAGAGAAGGCCTGCTCTCCACCTGGCAGTCCCTCCTCGGTGGCCCCCTGGAAGGCGAACGCGTCCTCGACCTCTACGCGGGCTCAGGCGCAGTGGGCCTGGAAGCCCTCTCCCGCGGCGCGAGCCACACGCTCCTGGTCGAGGCCGACGCCCGCGCGGCCCGCACCATCCGCGAGAACGTCAAGAACCTCGGCCTCCCCGGCGCCGAGGTACGGGCGGGCAAAGCGGAGCAGATCATTCAACAATCGGCGCCGACGCAGCCGTACGACATCGTCTTCCTCGACCCGCCCTACCGAGTCACAGATCACGATCTTCGCGAGATTCTCCTCACACTCCGCGCCGAACACTGGCTCGCGCCGGAGGCCCTGGTCACCGTTGAGCGCAGCACCAGAGGTGGAGAGTTCCAGTGGCCGCCCGGTTTCGACGCGGTCAAGGCCCGTCGCTACGGCGAGGGAACGTTTTGGTACGGTCGCGCCGCCTCTACGTGCGAAGACGCACGATGACCGGACCGGAGAGCGAGGGATCTCAAGTGCGCCGCGCCGTCTGTCCCGGGTCGTTCGACCCGATCACCAACGGACACCTCGACATCATTTCCCGCGCCTCCAGGCTGTACGACGAGGTCTACGTCGCGGTGATGATCAACAAGTCCAAGAAGGGCCTCTTCGAGATCGACGAGCGGATCGACCTGATCCGCGAGGTCACCGCCGAGTACGGCAACGTGATCGTCGAGGCCTTCCACGGCCTCCTCGTCGACTACTGCAAGGAGCGCGACATCCCGGCCATCGTCAAGGGCCTGCGCGCGGTCAGCGACTTCGACTACGAGCTTCAGATGGCCCAGATGAACAACGGCCTCTCGGGCGTCGAGACCCTCTTCGTCCCGACCAACCCCACCTACAGCTTCCTGTCCTCCTCGCTCGTCAAGGAGGTCGCGACCTGGGGCGGAGACGTCTCCCACCTGGTTCCGCCGCTGGTCCTGGAGGCACTCAACAAGCGCCTGCGCAAGGACTGATGGGGCTACAGTCGTCCCGTCCGTCTCCAACACAGCTGTAGAGAGTGGCGAGCACAGGTGGACGTGCAGAAGAAGCTCGACGAGATCGTGTCCACGGTCTCCGGCGCCCGGTCGATGCCCATGTCGGCCTCGGTGATGGTCAACCGCGCCGAACTGCTCGCGCTGCTTGAGGAGGTGCGCGAGGCGCTGCCCGGCTCCCTCGCACAGGCCCAGGAGCTGATCGGCGGCCGCGAGCAGATGGTCGAGCAGGCCCGCCAGGAGGCCGACCGGATCATCTCCACGGCGCACGCCGAACGCGGCTCCCTGATCTCCGACACCGAGGTCGCCCGGCGCTCCCAGGCCGAGGCCGACCGGATCCTGAACGAGGCCCGCCAGGAGGCCGAGGAGGTCCGCGCGGAGGCCGACGACTACGTCGACTCCAAGCTCGCCAACTTCGAGGTCGTCCTCACCAAGACCCTCGGCTCGGTCGGCCGCGGCCGCGAGAAGCTCCTCGGCACCGGTCCCGGCCTCGACGAGAACGGCTACGAGGACGAGGACGCCCCCGAGCGCAGCCATGACCCCGAGACCCTGCGCAAGGACGCCGACGCCTACGTCGACTCCAAGCTCGGCGCCTTCGAGGCGGTCCTCGCCAAGACCCTGGAGGCGGTCGGCCGCGGCCGCCAGAAGCTGCACGGCCGTATCGCCTCGGACGACCTCGGCGCCCTCGCCGACGACACCTCCACCGTCCAGCACTCCAGCGACGCCGACTACCTGGCCGACCTCGCCGCCCTCGCCGAGCAGGACAACCAGGCCGCGGCCCGGGTACCGGCCCCGGCCGAGCAGCCGGAGTACGCCCAGCAGCCGGCGTACGGCTACCAGCAGCAGACCGACGCCTACGCCGGCTATCAGCAGCAGACCGATCCCTACGCCCAGCAGGACCCGTACGGCTACCAGCAGGCCGATCCGTACGCCTACCAGGGCTACGACCAGCAGCAGGCCGCGTACGACCCGCAAGCACAGCAGGCACAGCAGGCACAGCAGGCCCACCAGCCCCAGCAGAGTTACGCCCTCGACGAGACCAGCCTCTTCGACACCGGCATGATCACGCCGGAGCAACTGAGGGCGTACGAGCGGGGTCGCGGCCAGTAAGGGACCACCGGATTGGGCCGTGAGCGAAAGGTCCAGTATCCTGGCTCTTCGGTCGCGTGTACGTCCGCGATCAACGCTGCCCGGGAACACCGAAGGGCAGCGTCCCTCTGAGCTCGAAGATCGAAAGCAGGAATGGCTCTGAACGCCCGCCTCGACCACCGCAACCCTCTCGTGTTCGACACACACGAGCTGGGGCGGCGTCCTGGCGCGCTGCAGCGCCTGACCCGTGAGATCGACGCTCCCAAGGATCTCGGGATCCAGGGAGTCATCGGAGTGCCGGAAGGCGCGCCGGTGGAGCTCGAACTCCGCCTTGAGTCGGTCATGGAAGGGGTGCTTGTCACAGGCACCGCCCGTGCACAGGCGAAGGGGGAGTGCGTAAGGTGTCTGGAGCCGCTTGAGCTGGCGCTCGAAGCGGACTTCCAGGAGATGTTCTCGTACCCTGACGCCGACGACCGTGGCCGTGTGAAAGCGGAACCGGCCGTCGACGCCGAGGAATCCGCAGAAAACGAGGACAGGCTCTTCATCGAGGACGGTTTGTTCGACCTCGAACCAGTGCTGCGTGATGCGGTGGTGCTCGCACTGCCGATGCAGCCGGTGTGCCAGGACGACTGTCTGGGCCTGTGCTCCGAGTGCGGGGCGCGACTCACGGACGACCCGGACCACCACCATGACGCCGTCGACATCCGTTGGGCGGCTTTGCAGGGACTCGCCGGTTCACTCGAAGACGGCGAGAAGGACGAGATGAGCGGCGCTGACGCGGAAGCGGGCGTCGACGAGAAGCAGGAGAAGTAGCCGTGGCTGTTCCGAAGCGGAAGATGTCGCGCAGCAACACGCGCCACCGCCGGTCGCAGTGGAAGGCTGCGGTCCCCACCCTGGTTGCGTGCGAGCGCTGCCACGAGCCCAAGCTGCAGCACATCGCGTGCCCCGCTTGTGGCACCTACAACAAGCGCCAGGTCCTCGAGGTCTGAGCGGCTGGTGAGAGGCACTGTGTCCACGCCGAAGAAGAACTCGGGCGAAAATCAGGCCTCGTCCCACACACTGTTGGAAGGGCGGCTCGGGTACAAGCTCGAGTCCGCCCTTCTGGTGCGTGCGCTGACCCACCGCTCGTACGCGTACGAGAACGGCGGTCTGCCGACCAATGAGCGTCTGGAGTTCCTCGGGGACTCCGTGCTGGGGCTCGTGGTCACGGACACGCTGTACACCACCCACCCCGACCTGCCCGAAGGCCAACTGGCCAAGTTGCGGGCCGCGGTGGTCAACTCGCGTGCGCTGGCGGAGGTCGGTCGCGGCCTAGAACTCGGTTCCTTCATCCGGCTCGGCCGTGGTGAAGAGGGCACGGGTGGCCGGGACAAGGCATCCATCCTCGCCGACACCCTTGAAGCGGTGATCGGTGCGGTCTATCTCGATCAGGGCCTCGACGCGGCCTCCGAACTGGTGCACCGCCTGTTCGACCCGCTCATCGAGAAGTCCTCCAACCTCGGTGCCGGCCTGGACTGGAAGACCAGTCTCCAGGAGCTCACCGCGACCGAAGGGCTCGGCGTGCCCGAGTACCTGGTCACGGAGACCGGTCCCGACCACGAGAAGACCTTCACTGCTGCCGCCCGCGTCGGAGGCGTCTCGTACGGCACCGGCACCGGCCGCAGCAAGAAGGAGGCGGAGCAGCAGGCCGCGGAGTCCGCCTGGAGGTCCATCAGGGCCGCCGCGGACGAGCGCGCCAAGGCGGCGGCCGAAAAGGCTGTCGAAGCCGTCGAAGCCGTCGAAGCCGTCGAAGCTGTCGAGGACGACGACGAAGGTCCGTCGTCCGTCTCCGCCTGAGGCCGGACGCCCGCAAGCACGGGGCGTCCGGAAGAACACCGCAGCCGAGCGCCTGCACCTGGACACCGGGGCAGGCGCTCTGCTCATACACCGGTCCGTGACAGGGGAGCCCCATGCCCGAGTTGCCCGAGGTCGAGGTCGTACGGCGGGGCCTGGCGCGGTGGGTCGCCCACCGTACGGTCGCCGAGGCCGAGGTGCTGCACCCGCGTGCGGTCCGTCGTCACCTCGCTGGTGCCGACGACTTCGCGCACCGCCTCAAGGGCCACCGGGTCGGTACTCCGTGCCGCCGCGGGAAGTACCTCTGGCTGCCGCTGGAGGACACGGACCAGTCGGTCCTGGCGCATCTCGGCATGAGCGGCCAGCTCCTGGTCCAGCCGCACGCGGCGCCCGACGAGAAGCACCTCAGGATCAGGGTGAGGTTCGCGGACGAGGTCGACACCGAACTGCGCTTCGTCGACCAACGCACCTTCGGCGGACTGTCGTTGCACGACAACACCCCCGACGGCCTGCCCGACGTCATCGCGCACATCGCCCGGGACCCCCTCGACCCGCTCTTCGACGACGACGCCTTCCACCAGGCCCTGCGCCGCAAGCGCAGCACCATCAAACGGGCCCTGCTCGACCAGTCGTTGATCAGCGGAGTCGGCAACATCTATGCGGACGAGGCCCTTTGGCGCTCCCGTATCCACTACGAGCGCCCCACCGCGGGTTTCACGCGCCCGCGCACGGCCGAACTCCTCGGCCACGTAAGGGATGTGATGAACGAGGCCCTGGACGTGGGCGGCACCAGCTTCGACAGCCTGTACGTCAACGTCAACGGCGAGTCCGGGTACTTCGACCGGTCCCTCGACGCGTACGGCCGTGAGGGGCTGCCGTGCAAGCGGTGCGGTACGCCGATGCGCCGACGGCCCTGGATGAACCGGTCCAGCTACTTCTGCCCGAGGTGTCAGCGGGCGCCGCGCGTCACGTCGTAGCGCTCGCGGGCGGCCAGGACGTCGTCCATGCGGCCCTCGACGAAGTGGATGAGGCCCAGCAGCCGCCCGGCGACCTCGCGGCCCAGCGGGGTCAGTTCGTAGTCGACCCGGGGCGGGTTGGTGGGCTGGGCCTCGCGGTGCACCAGGCCGTCGCGCTCCAGCGACTGGAGCGTCTGGGAGAGCATCTTCTCGCTCACGCCGTCGACCCGGCGACGCAGCTCGTTGAAGCGCAGCGAGCCCTCGTACAGGGCGCCGAGGGTGAGCGCGCCCCAGCGGCCCGTCACGTGTTCCAGGGTGCCGCGCGAGGGGCAGGCCTTGGCGAACACGTCGTACGGGAGGTCCTGCGCCTCCAGGGGCTGCTGAGTGGTGTCCATATCACGAGCGTACTGGAAGACAGCACTAACCAACAGGTTGCACTAACCAGAAGTTAGTGCAACCTGTCTCGATGTTCCCCTAGTACCCGAAGTCCTGCGTCCACCAGGGACCGCCCGAACCGGAGACCACACCCACGCCCAGCGTCTTGAAGTCGCAGTTCAGGATGTTGGCCTTGTGGCCGGGGCTGTTCATCCAGGCTTCCATGACCGCCGCGGGGTCCGACTGGCCCCGGGCGATGTTCTCGCCGCCGAGGTTGGTTATCCCGGCCTGTGCGGCACGGTCCCACGGCGTCGCGCCGCTCGGGTCGGTGTGGTCGAAGAAGCCCTGCTCGGCCATGGCCTTGCTGAAGGCCGTGGCCAGCTCGGCCAGCGCGCTGTTGGCGGCGACCGGGCTGCATCCGACCTTCGCCCGCTCGACGTTGACGAGCTGCAGTACCTCGGCGGCGGCCGCGGCCTCCGCGGAGACCTCCACCGGCGTGGTGGTCTCCTTCTTCGCCGGCTCGCGCTCCTTCTGAGAAGGAGTCGTCTTCGGCTTCTTGCTCGGTGTGGCCGCCGGCTTCTCCGTCGGCTTTTCGGTCGGTGTGGCCGTCGAGGTCGAGGGGGCCGGCGAGGGCGACGAGGCGCGGTCGGCGTCCCGGCTGGTCGACGAGCCGTCCTCGTGGCTCTCGGCGCTGCCGGAGGTGCCGCCCTGCTCGGCTGGGGAGTTGGTCGGCGAGCTCGCCGCCTGCACATCACCGCCGGTGTTGGCGCCGCCGCCGAGCTTGTAGTTGTCCAGGCCGGGCACCACGCCGGTGGCCACCGCGACCGTGCCTATCGCGACGGCCGCGGAGACCCCGAGCAGACCGGTCTTGACCGGCGTCACGAGGTTCCTCTTGCGCCGACGGTGCGAGCCGCCGCGCCGGGGGCCGTCGGCGGGCGTGTAGGCCTCGCCCCGGTAGAGCGCGTACTCCTCCTCCGACGCGAACAGGTAGGCATCACTGCGCGCGTGAGGGTCCGGCTCCTCCTGGCCCGGGTAGGTCGCGGTGCCCACCGAGGCGAAGTTGTACGAGTCCTGTGGGCCGTAGCCGCTCCCGTGGGAGCTGTATGTCTCGGTGACCCCCGTGGCGCGGCCCGTGGCGGCGCGGCCGGCGGCGGAGCGTCGGTGGCGTCCCATGTCCTTGCCTTCCTCGTCTGTTCGTGAGGTCGACGCGTCCCCCCGGCCAACCAAAGTCACAAAACTCACACGATCGAGTGAGTTTCGTTATGAGATTCATTGGCAGCGGACAGTACCGCATGGCGGCAGGGGAGGGAGTGCCCAGAGAGACATTGGCCGGTTAGGTTGCACCCATGAGCGAGGATGTGCGACTGGTCGCCTGGGTGCGAGGACGCGTCCAAGGTGTGGGTTTCCGCTGGTTCACGCGGGCCAAGGCCCTGGAGATCGGCGGCCTGAGTGGTTTTGCTCTCAATCTGGACGACGGACGCGTCCAAGTGGTCGCGGAGGGGCCGCGCAAGGGATGTCAGGGACTCCTCGACTGGCTCCAGGGTGACGACACGCCCGGCCGCGTTGATGGTGTCACCGAGATCTGGGACACACCGCGCGGGGGCTACGACGGCTTCGCCGTCCGATGAGCCGTTTCTGTAAAACGGCCCAGGCGGAAGCGGAGGGACATGCCACTGGCACCTGCCCGGAGCAGAAAGGTGCTGGTGGTTGCCAAGAAGCGCGTGCCGTGGCAGGCTCCGCAGCTAAGAATGATCGTCACGCCCCGGGGGGCCCGCGGGAGCCACAGCGCCGCCGTTCCGAAGCCGCGCAGGCCCGGTTGCCCACCAATACGGGGCGTGATCGTGTTGACCGTCAAACTTTTTGGTGAGACGCTGAAAGCACCCCGCGCACCTTAGCTGTTTGGCATGGATGAACGGCAGCACGAACTCAAGAGTGTCAAGCACCGCGGGTGCGAATCCCTCACGACCCACACCGCTTCGGTCGGTCACTCAGTGTGGAGGACCATCCATCATGGCAAAGGCGCTTCTCGGTTACGTCGGCGGCTCCGACCCTCGACTCCTCGCCGAGATGCGACGGCTCCAGCAGCGCGTACAGGACCTGGAATCCGAGCTCGTACGGATCCAGGCGGAGAACGACGCGCTCGCGGCTGCCGCTTCTCACGAAAGTCTCCTGGAGAGCATCGACGCACACCAGGCGGAGCCTGCGCTCACCTGATCACTGCATCGCTCCACGACAGCTCAAGCAGTGATCGGGCGGCCTGTATCAACCGCTAAGTTGTCAGAGTCTGCAAGGGACGCTTCGGCGTCCCTTCTTTCTTGCCCGCGCACTCTTTCACTGTCTTTAACGTTTGGTGTGCCCTGCATATTCAAGGGTGAAACCGCGGGAAACAGCGCGTTCATGGAGTGAGACACCCCCGGAAGGTAGAGTCCAGCGGCGTGCACCTCAAGGCCCTGACCCTCCGAGGGTTCAAGTCGTTCGCCTCGGCGACCACGCTCCGGTTCGAGCCGGGAATCACGTGCGTCGTGGGGCCGAACGGCTCGGGCAAGTCCAATGTCGTCGACGCCCTCAGCTGGGTCATGGGCGAGCAGGGCGCCAAGTCGCTGCGCGGCGGCAAGATGGAGGACGTGATCTTCGCCGGCACCACCGGGCGTCCCCCGCTGGGTCGCGCCGAGGTGTCCCTGACCATCGACAACTCCGACGGCGCCCTGCCCATCGAGTACGCCGAGGTCACCATCACGCGGATCATGTTCCGCAACGGCGGCAGCGAGTACCAGATCAACGGCGACACCTGCCGTCTCCTTGACATCCAGGACCTTCTGTCCGACTCCGGCATCGGCCGCGAGATGCACGTCATCGTCGGCCAGGGCCAGCTCGACGGCGTACTGCACGCCGACCCCACCGGTCGCCGCGCCTTCATCGAAGAGGCCGCCGGCGTCCTCAAGCACCGCAAGCGCAAGGAGAAGGCGCTCCGCAAGCTGGACGCGATGCAGGCCAACCTCGCGCGCGTGCAGGACCTGACGGACGAGCTGCGCCGCCAGCTGAAGCCCCTGGGTCGCCAGGCGGCGGTCGCGAGAAGGGCCGCCGTCATCCAGGCGGATCTGCGGGACGCGCGTCTGCGTCTGCTCGCCGACGATCTCGTACGACTGCGGCAGGCGCTGCAGACCGAGGTCGCGGACGAGGCCGCGCTGAAGGAGCGCAAGGAAGCCGCCGAGCAGGAACTGAAGAAGGCCCTCCAGAGGGAGGCGCTCCTGGAGGACGAGGTACGCCAGCTCACGCCCCGGCTCCAGCGGGCCCAGCAGACCTGGTACGACCTCTCCCAGCTCGCCGAACGGGTACGCGGCACGATCTCGCTGGCCGAAGCGCGCGTGAAGAGCGCCACCTCGGCGCCGCCCGAGGAGCGCCGTGGCCGTGACCCCGAGGACATGGAACGCGAGGCCGCCCGCATCCGTGAGCAGGAGGCCGAGCTCGAAGCAGCCCTGGAGGCGGCCGAGCACGCCTTGGAGGACACGGTCGCGCACCGCGCCGAACTGGAGCGCGGGCTCACCCAGGAGGAACGGCGCCTCAAGGACGTCGCCCGCGCCATCGCCGACCGCCGCGAGGGTCTGGCCCGGCTCAACGGCCAGGTCAACGCGGCCCGTTCCCGCGCCGCCTCCGCCCAGGCCGAGATCGACCGTCTCGCCGCCGCGAGGGACGAGGCCCAGGAGCGGGCGTTCGCCGCACAGGAGGAGTACGAGGCCCTCAAGGCCGAGGTCGACGGCCTGGACGCGGGCGACGCGGAGCTGGCCGAGCAGCATGACAGGGCCAAACAAGAGCTTGCCGAGGCCGAGTCCGCCCTGACGGCTGCCCGAGAGGCGGCCACGGCGGCGGAACGCAGGCGCGCGGCGACGCAGGCCCGGCATGAGGCGCTGGCGATGGGGTTGCGCCGCAAGGACGGGACGGGCGCACTGCTGGGGGCGAAGGACCGGCTGACCGGCTTGCTGGGCCCGGCAGCGGAACTGCTCACGGTGACACCGGGCCACGAGGTGGCTCTGGCGGCGGCCTTCGGTGCGGCGGCGGACGCCCTGGCGATGACCTCACCGTCGGCGGCGGCGGACGCGATCCGCCTCCTGCGCAAGCAGGATGGTGGACGGGCGTCACTGCTGCTTGCCGGGTCACCGGAGGCGCCCCTCGGGGGCGCGACCAGCCACAACGGACCCGCAGACGCCACTCATCAACACGCGGCAGATCTCGTACGCGCCCCCTCCGACCTCCTCCCCGCAGTAAGACGCCTACTCCACGGCATCGTCGTCGTCGACACCCTCGAAGACGCCGAAGACCTCGTCTACGCCAACCCCCACCTCACCGCAGTGACCGCCGAAGGCGACCTCCTCGGCGCCCACTTCGCCCACGGCGGTTCCGCAGGCGCCCCGAGCCTCCTCGAAGTACAAGCCTCCGTGGACCAGGCCGCCGCCGAACTCGAAGAGCTGGCCGTGCAGTGCGAGCAGCTCACCGAGGCACAGCACACGGCGGTCGCGCACCGCAAGGAATGCACCGCCCGAGTCGAGGAGCTCGGAGAGCGGCGCAGGGCCGCGGACCGGGAGAAGTCGTCCGTGGCCCAGCAGCTCGGTCGACTCGCCGGCCAGGCGAAGGGCGCCGCCGGTGAGGCGGAGCGCTCCACCGCGGCGGCCGCACGAGCGCAGGACGCGTTGGAGAAGGCCCTCGAAGAGGTCGAGGAACTCGCCGAACGCCTGGCCGTGGCCGAGGAGATGCCGGTCGAGGAGGAGCCCGACACGTCGGTACGGGACCGTCTCGCCGCCGACGGCGCCAACGCGCGGCAGACCGAGATGGAGGCCCGCCTCCAGGTCCGTACCCATGAGGAGCGGGTCAAGGGACTGGCCGGACGGGCCGACTCCCTCGACCGTGCCGCCCGCGCCGAGCGAGACGCACGCGCGCGTGCCGAACAGCGGCGGGCGCGGCTGCGGCACGAAGCCGCCGTGGCGGAGGCCGTCGCCGCCGGAACCCGGCAACTGCTCGCGCATGTCGAGGTGTCCCTCGCGCGCGCGGACGAGGAGCGGACCGCCGCCGATGCCGCCAAGGCGCTCAGGGAACGGGAGCTGGCCGCCGCCCGGAACACGGGGCGTGACCTCAAGGCCGAGCTCGACAAGCTGACCGACTCCGTCCACCGCGGTGAGGTGCTCGGTGCCGAGAAGCGGATGCGGATCGAGCAGCTGGAAACCAAGGCGCTGGAGGAGTTGGGGGTCGAACCGGCTGGTCTCGTCGAGGAGTTCGGCCCTCACCAGCTCGTCCCGCCCTCCCTGCCGGCCGAGGGCGAGGAGCTGCCCGAGGACCCGGAGCATCCGCGCAACCAGCCGAAGCAGTTCCACCGGGCCGAGCAGGAGAAGCGGCTCAAGGCGGCCGAGCGGGCGTACCAGCAGCTCGGCAAGGTCAATCCGCTTGCCCTGGAGGAGTTCTCCGCGCTGGAGGAGCGGCACAAGTTCCTCAGTGAGCAGCTGGAGGACCTGAAGAAGACCCGCGCCGACCTGCTTCAAGTGGTGAAGGAGGTCGACGAGCGCGTCGAGCAGGTCTTCACCGAGGCCTACCGGGACACGGCCCGGGAGTTCGAGGGCGTGTTCAGCCGGCTCTTCCCGGGCGGTGAGGGGCGGTTGATCCTGACCGATCCCGACAACATGCTCACCACGGGTGTGGACGTCGAGGCGCGGCCGCCGGGCAAGAAGGTCAAGCGGCTGTCACTGCTCTCCGGTGGCGAGCGCTCGCTCACCGCCGTAGCTCTGCTGGTGTCGATCTTCAAGGCGCGGCCGAGCCCGTTCTACGTCATGGACGAGGTCGAGGCGGCGCTCGACGACACCAATCTTCAGCGACTGATCCGGATCATGCAGGAGCTGCAGGAAGCTTCGCAGCTCATCGTGATCACGCACCAGAAGCGCACGATGGAGGTCGCCGACGCGCTGTACGGCGTCTCCATGCAGGGCGACGGTGTGTCCAAGGTGATCAGCCAGCGGCTGCGCTAGTCCGTTCGTCTACCCCGTTTCCATTCCTTCATTCCTTGAACTCAACGTCCTCATCGGTGCCTGTTTTCTCACACGGTCCCATCTGTTGACTTCGGAACTTGAAGACATAGGGTCGGCATCGTTGTTTTTGCCTTCAGGCAGCGTTGCCGATGGCCTTAGGAGTTGAACGTGACCAGCACAGCGCAGACGCAGAAGTCAGGAGCCGGGACGGCTCACCCCGATCATCTCGGGCACGTCATCTTCATCGCGGCGGCGGCCGCGATGGGCGGTTTCCTCTTCGGCTACGACAGCTCCGTGATCAACGGCGCCGTCGAGGCCATCCGGGGCCGCTACGACATCGGCTCCGCGGCCCTGGCGCAGGTCATCGCCATCGCACTGATCGGCTGTGCGATCGGCGCGGCGACCGCCGGGCGTATCGCGGACCGCATCGGCCGTATCCGCTGCATGCAGATCTCGGCGGTCCTGTTCACGATCAGCGCCGTCGGTTCGGCGCTGCCCTTCGCGCTGTACGACCTGGCGTTCTGGCGGATCGTCGGCGGCTTCGCCATCGGTATGGCCTCGGTCATCGGCCCCGCCTACATCGCCGAGGTCGCCCCGCCGGCCTACCGCGGTCGTCTCGGTTCCTTCCAGCAGGCCGCGATCGTCATCGGTATCGCCATCTCGCAGCTGGTCAACTGGGGCCTGCTGAACGCCGCCGGCGGCGACCAGCGCGGCAAGCTCATGGGTCTTGAGGCCTGGCAGGTCATGCTCGGCGTCATGGTGATCCCGGCCGTCCTCTACGGTCTGCTCTCCTTCGCCATCCCCGAGTCCCCGCGCTTCCTGATCTCTGTCGGCAAGCACGAGCGGGCCCGGGAGATCCTCGCCGAGGTCGAGGGCGACAAGATCGACCTGAACGCCCGTGTCGCCGAGATCGAGCGCGCGATGAAGAGCGAGCACAAGTCGACCTTCAAGGACCTGCTCGGCGGCTCCTTCTTCTTCAAGCCGATCGTCTGGGTCGGCATCGGCCTGTCGGTCTTCCAGCAGTTCGTCGGTATCAACGTCGCGTTCTACTACTCCTCGACGCTGTGGCAGTCGGTCGGTGTGGATCCGACGGACTCGTTCTTCTACTCCTTCACGACCTCGATCATCAACATCGTCGGCACCGTGATCGCGATGATCTTCGTGGACCGCATCGGCCGCCGGCCGCTCGCCCTGATCGGTTCGGTCGGCATGGTGATCGGTCTGGCGCTGGAGGCCTGGGCGTTCTCCTTCGACCTGGTCGACGGCAAGCTGCCGGCCGCGCAGGGCTGGACCGCGCTGATCGCCGCCCATGTGTTCGTCCTCTTCTTCGCCCTGTCCTGGGGTGTGGTCGTCTGGGTCTTCCTCGGCGAGATGTTCCCGAACCGGATCCGCGCCGCCGCGCTGGGCGTCGCCGCCTCCGCGCAGTGGATCGCCAACTGGGCCATCACCGCGAGCTTCCCGTCGCTGGCCGACTGGAACCTCTCCGCCACGTACGTGATCTACACGGTCTTCGCCGCGCTCTCCATCCCGTTCGTCCTCAAGTACGTCAAGGAGACGAAGGGCAAGGCGCTGGAGGAGATGGGCTGACGGCCCGCCCACGAGCCCGGGGGGAGGGGCCAACACCCCGCTGCCCTTCTCCCCGAACCCTCTGCAGCCCCCGGTCCGGCAACCGCCTGGACCGGGGGCTGCGGTGTCGTACGCGTGGGTCACCGGATGAGGACGCCGCCGCCGATCTCCAGGGCCTTGCGGCAGCTCTCCTCGATGATCCGCAGCCGGGTCTCGGTCTGGTGCCGATGCTCCTCGACCGCCCGTGGCCGCTCCGTGCCGTGGGCGACCTCGTCGAGACGGGAGCGCAGCAGCGCCACCTCGCGCCGGAACTCCTGCACGTCCTCGGCCTCGACATGGAGGTCGTCCTCGGCCGGCACCGGCAGGAAGCGCGCACCGAGGAAGCGCACGAACTCCGATCCCCATAGCGTCGTACGCCACGACTCATGGGTTCAGCGGAGCACCGCCGAGTCGGCCACGGCCAACGGCTATCGCCCGGCTCAGCCGGTCAGGGCCGGCAGCACGCGTTCCGCGAACAACCGCAGACTCCGCCACCCCTCCTCCACCGGCATCCCGCCCGCCAGCGGATGCAGGACGAGGTTGTCGAGCCCCTGCTCCACACACTCCTCCGGCGTCAGGATCCGGTACACGCCCTCCGCGCGCAGTTCCTCCACGCTCGTCGCGGCCGACCGCACCGCCGAGCGGATGTCGCCGGACTGCCAGCAGGCGTACGTCCGGGCCTCGTGGAGGAAGTGCCGCCCGTGCCGCTCCCACACCTCGTCCGGGTGCTCCGCGATGTGCAGCAGCGGGGTCTCGGCGGTGGGCATCATGGTCCAGCCCTCCGTGCCGTACTCCACCAGCCGCTCCTTGTAGTACGCCTCCAGCTCCGGCAGATGGGCGCTGGGGAAGAACGGGAGGCCCAGGCGGGCGGCCCGGCGGGCGGCGGCCTTGGAGGAGCCGCCGACCAGGAGGAGGGGGTGCGGGTCGGTGAAGGGGCGCGGGGTGACCCGTACCGTACGACCGCGGTACTCGAACTCGTCGCCGGTCCAGGCTTTCAGCAAGGTCTCCAGGAGCTCGTCCTGGATGCGGCCCCGGCGCCGCCACTCCACGTCGAACAGGGCGTACTCCTCGGGGCGGTACCCGATCCCGGCGACCGTCACCAGGCGGCCGCCGCTCAGCAGGTCCAGTACGGCGATCTCCTCGGCCAGGCGGAGCGGGTCGTGGAGGGGGCCGATGACGGCGGAGACGGTGACCGCGATCCTCTTCGTCGCCCCGAACACCGCGCCCGCGAAGGCGAACGGCGACGGCAGCCAGTTGTTGTCGACGCCGTGGTGCTCCTCGGTCTGCACGGTGGTGATCCCGTGCTCGTCGGCGTACGCGGCCATGTCGAGGGCGGCCCGGTAGCGGGCGCTGAGGGAGGCGGGCGTCGCGTCGGGCTCGACGAGGTTGAAACGGACGACCGTGACGGGCATGGGAGGTCCCCCTTCACACGGTGACGGTGGAGGGGGACGGTAGCTGACGGTACGTCAGATGGCCATGGTCGGGGGCTCGTCGGATACGGGTACGGGGACCGCCGGCTTCGGCAGCACCCGAGCGGGCCCCTGAACCAGTCGGACGTGGTGAACAGAGCCCCGCGCCGAGGCCCGCCGCCCCGCCGTGACCGCGGCGGGGTTGAACCCGGCCCGGTACCAGTAGGCGCCGGTGCCGGTCGTGTCCAGGAGGGCCTCGCCGAGGAAGGAGGCTGAGTCAGGGGCGGAGGCCAGGTCCGGGGTTGCGGACGCCATGACCATGCCCATGAGAAGCATCGGCAGTACGACGACGCCCGCCCGTACGCCACGGACAGAGCTGCGCAGTCTCCCTCACGAGGCAGGGATGGATACTGGACGGGTTATGGAAACCGTCATCCTTGCTGTAGTCATCGCCGTGGTCGTGCTCGGTGTGCTCGGCGGGCTCGTCGTCGGCAGCCGGCGCAAGAAGCCGCTGCCCCCGCCGCCCCCCGCCGCGCCCGACATCACCGCCCCTCCGGCCGAGCCGCACGTCGGCGACGAGGCCGAGACGCCGCGCGACGAACCGCGCCGGACCATAGAGGAGGTGGACCTCCCGGACGGCTCGGCGCCGCCCGTCGTGGAAGAGCTCCCCCCGACCGAGATCGAGATCCCGGAACCCACCGCCGGACGCCTGGTCCGGCTGCGCACCCGGCTCTCCCGCTCACAGAACGCGCTCGGCAAGGGGCTGCTGACCCTCCTGTCGCGTGAGCACCTCGACGACGACACCTGGGAGGAGATCGAGGACATCCTCCTCACCGCCGACGTCGGCGTGGCCCCCACCCAGGAGCTGGTCGACGGACTGCGGGAGCGGGTGAAGGTGCTCGGCACCCGCACCCCCGACGAACTGCGCGGGCTGCTGCGCGAGGAACTGCTCAAGCTGGTCGGCACCGAGATCGACCGCACGGTGAAGACCGAGCCCGAGGAGCGCAAGCCCGGCATCGTGATGGTCGTCGGCGTCAACGGCACCGGCAAGACCACCACCACCGGCAAGCTCGCGCGCGTGCTCGTCGCAGACGGCCGTACGGTCGTCCTCGGTGCCGCCGACACCTTCCGCGCCGCCGCCGCCGACCAGCTGCAGACCTGGGGCGAGCGGGTCGGCGCCCACACCGTGCGCGGGCCCGAGGGCGGGGACCCCGCCTCCGTCGCCTTCGACGCGGTGAAGGAGGGCAAGGAGATGGGGGTCGACGTGGTCCTCATCGACACCGCCGGCCGCCTGCACACCAAGACCGGTCTCATGGACGAGCTCGGCAAGGTCAAGCGGGTTGTGGAGAAGCAGGCACCGCTCGACGAAATCCTGCTGGTCCTCGACGCCACGACGGGACAGAACGGCCTGGTGCAGGCCCGCGTCTTCGCCGAGGTCGTCGACATCACCGGCATCGTCCTGACCAAGCTCGACGGCACCGCCAAGGGCGGCATCGTGGTCGCGGTCCAGCGGGAGCTGGGCGTACCGGTCAAGCTGATCGGGCTCGGCGAGGGTGCCGACGACCTGGCGCCGTTCGAGCCGGAAGCGTTCGTGGATGCACTTATCGGCGAGTGAGAAGCCCTGTACGCGAAGAAGCGCCCGCCCCCAAGGTGCAGTTGGGAGCGGGCGCTGCTCCTTTGTGCGCCTGAACCGGCGCCGCTCTCGCGGACGGGGTGCTCGCCGCCGTGGTTCCTCAATTGATGGTTGCGCTCGTCAGTGGCGAAAAGAAGTGCCCCGCCGCATGGTGCAGATGTGGCGGGGCACTTCGCTGCGTACGTCTATGCCCGTGACCGA
Organism: Streptomyces sp. NPDC019531; assembly: GCF_044903305.1. NCBI lineage: Bacteria > Bacillati > Actinomycetota > Actinomycetes > Kitasatosporales > Streptomycetaceae > Streptomyces > Streptomyces sp. NPDC019531. Next base: position 395,895 of record NZ_JBJDQL010000002.1, read on the forward strand.
TGTGCCACATACGCCAGCGTCCCCAGCAGCAGGCGGGCCGCCGGCGGCTTGGTGGCCGTGTCCAGGGAAGGTAACCGCAGCCACTGCACCGGCCCCAGGCCGCCCCGGTCCGACGGAGGAGCCGTGATGCAGGTGCCGGGGCCCAGGCCACGCAGGTCGAGGGAGGCCGCGTCGTCCCAGCCCATGCGGTAGAGGAGTTCGGTCAGGTCGGCCGCGGCGCCGGGGGCGACGAAGAACTGGGCGCGGCCCTCGGGGGTCGCCGTCACGGGACCGAGGGGCAGGCCCATGCGCTCCAGACGGACCAGCGCACGGCGCCCGGCCGACTCGGCCACCTCGACGACGTCGAAGGCGCGGCCCACCGGCAGCATCACCGAGGCGCCGGGGGACTCCGCCCAGGCCTTGGTCACTTCGTCGAGCGTGGCCCCGGCCGGGACCGGGGGCGCGAAGTCGAGGGGGTGGGCGCCGGGGTGACGGCAGTCCGCATGGCCGCAGGAGCAGGCGCCGGCCGAAGCCCGTGCGCCCGGGACGACGTCCCAGCCCCAGAGCCCGGTGAACTCGGCCACGGCGGTGCACTCCGAGGAGCGGCTGCGCCTGCGCGTGCCGGAACGAATCTCCCGAATGCCGCCGATCGTGAAGCCCATGCCCCCTCCAACGGGTCCAGCGCGCCGGTGGTTACGAGACGGACGCGGCCAGTCACTCTCCGTTTCCACTTCCGGGCGATGGCGGCGCTCGGAAGCGCCACGGGTGGTGCGCTGGGTCATGTGCGCCCCTGAGTGCACCGCTCCGCCCACCCCGCTCGGTCTATGTCAAGTGAATCGTGTGAAGGCGACCGTGAGTTCATTCGAAGGGGTGGCGAAAGGTGGCGTTTCCGGGATCGCCATGGCAGGACCAGTGATCGTAGGATTACTTTGAGTGCACGAGTCCTGGGGGCACATGCACTTGTGGGTATGCCGGAGGCAAGTCGGTTCCCCGTTCGAAGGCTGACAACCGCCGGACGAACGGCCGTATTTACCGGCATTCTGATAAGGCTTGGCGTACTCGGCGACAAGTGGTCTCAGGGATGGGGGCGTTCCAGTGGGCGGCATCAGCGGGAGCGAGACGGGCGCCGGGAGCGCTGCGCAGGGCTGTTCTCCGGCCGACAAGCGCCCGAACGAACTGCTCACCTCCTGGTTCGTGCGCAGCGGCTGGTCGAAGGGTGAGCTCGCCCGCCAGGTCAACCGCAGGGCCCGCCAGTTGGGGGCCAACCACATCTCCACCGACACCTCCCGGGTGCGCCGCTGGCTGGACGGCGAGAACCCCCGTGAACCCATCCCCAGGATCCTGTCCGAACTGTTCTCCGAGCGGTTCGGATGTGTCGTCTCCGTCGAGGACCTCGGACTGCGCACCGCCCGCCAGTCACCGTCCGCGACCGGGGTCGACCTGCCCTGGACGGGCCCGCAGACCGTGGCCCTGCTCAGCGAGTTCTCGCGCAGCGACCTCATGCTGGCGCGGCGCGGCTTCCTCGGGACCTCGCTGGCCCTGTCCGCGGGCCCGTCCCTCATCGAGCCCATGCAGCGCTGGCTCGTCCCCGGCCCCGCCGGCACCCCGCACCGGGAGCCCGACCCGGCCGCCGCCCGCCGCGCGGGCCGGCTCTCCAAGCCGGAGCTCGACCTCCTGGAGTCGACGACCGCGATGTTCCGCCAGTGGGACGCCCAGTGCGGCGGTGGCCTGCGCCGCAAGGCGGTCGTCGGTCAGCTGCATGAGGTGACGGACCTCCTCCAGGAGCCCCAGCCCGAGACCACCACCCGCAAGCTGTTCAAGGTCGCCGCCGAGCTGGCCGAGCTCGCGGGCTGGATGTCGTACGACGTGGGACTCCAGCCCACCGCGCAGAAGTACTTCGTCCTCGCCCTGCACGCGGCCAAGGAGGCCGGCGACAAGCCGCTCGGCTCCTATGTGCTGTCCAGCATGAGCCGCCAGATGATCCACCTCGGGCGGCCCGAGGACGCCCTGGAGCTGATCCACCTCGCGCAGTACGGCAGCCGGGACTGCGCGAGCCCGCGCACCCAGTCGATGCTGTATGCGATGGAGGCGCGCGCCTACGCCAACATGGGGCAGCCAGGCAAGTGCAAGCGGGCGGTCCGGATGGCCGAGGACACCTTCGCCGACGCCGACGACTGGGACGACCCGGACCCCGACTGGATCCGCTTCTTCTCCGAGGCCGAGCTGTACGGCGAGAACTCCCACTCCTACCGCGACCTGGCCTACGTCGCCGGTCGCAGCCCGACCTACGCCTCGCTCGCCGAGCCCCTCATGCAGCGGGCCGTGGAGCTCTTCTCCAAGGACGGCGAGCACCAGCGGTCGTACACCCTCAATCTCATCGGCATGGCCACCGTGCACCTGCTGCGGCGCGAGCCCGAGCAGAGCACCGTACTGGCGGAACAAGCCATGCACATCGCCAAGAAGGTGCGCTCCGAGCGCGTGAACACTCGTATCCGAAAGACGGTCGACACGGCCGTACGCGATTTCGGTGATCTCGCCGAGGTCGTCGATCTCACCGACAAGCTCGCCGTGGAACTCCCGGAGACCGCGGAAGCCGTCTGAATCCCTTGAGCCCCGGCCGCGGCCGGCCCTCCCGAACTGCCCGACTCGGCTCCCCCATGCCAGGTCATCGGAAGGCCGACCGCGGCCGGTCCCACCCCTTCATCGAAGGTTGCGCCACGATAACGATCGACTCGGCCCATATCTGCCAGTTCATCGACGCGTAACACACGCGGCATCTTCGTCACGGCGGCGAAACAACGAGGGGCTCCCACCGAAACCGCGCTGCGCCAATCTCATGGCGCATAACCGGCCCACCCCTGAATCCGCTCTGGCTTCGCCCGCACGGGGCCGTACCTACGACGAGGAGACGCCGATGGCACCAGCCATCACGCTCGCCGCAGACAAGCTGTCTGTGGCCAACACAGGCTTCATGTTGATCTGTTCCGCTCTGGTGCTGATCATGACCCCCGGTCTCGCCTTCTTCTACGGAGGCATGGTCCGCGTCAAGAGCACCCTGAACATGCTGATGATGAGCTTCATCAGCATGGGTATCGTCACCATCCTGTGGGTGGTGTACGGCTTCTCCATGGCGTTCGGTACGGACCACGGATCGCTCATCGGCTGGGAATCCGACTTCTTCGGATGGACCGGCATCGACAAGGGAGACATCTGGTCCGGGTACACGATCCCGGTCCTCGCCTTCGCCGTCTTCCAGATGATGTTCGCCATCATCACGCCCGCCCTGATAAGCGGCGCGATCGCCGACCGCGTGAAGTTCTCCGCCTGGGCGCTCTTCGTCGCGCTCTGGGCGACGGTTGTCTACTTCCCGGTCGCCCACTGGGTCTGGGGCACCGGTGGCTGGGCCTTCGAGCTCGGTGTGATCGACTTCGCCGGTGGTACGGCGGTCCACATCAACGCGGGTGCCGCGGCGCTCGGTGTCATCCTGGTCATCGGCAAGCGCGTCGGCTTCAAGAAGGACCCGATGCGCCCGCACAGCCTCCCGCTGGTCATGCTCGGCGCCGGTCTGCTGTGGTTCGGCTGGTTCGGCTTCAACGCCGGCTCGTGGCTCGGCAACGACGACGGCGTCGGCTCGCTGATGTTCGTCAACACGCAGATCGCCACCGCCGCCGCCATGCTGGCCTGGCTCGCCTACGAGAAGATCCGCCACGGCGCGTTCACCACGCTGGGCGCCGCCTCCGGCGCGGTCGCCGGTCTGGTCGCCATCACCCCCTCGGGTGGTGCGGTCACCCCGATCGGCGCGATCGGCGTCGGTGCCATCGCCGGTGTGCTGTGCGCCATGGCGGTCGGCCTGAAGTACAAGTTCGGCTACGACGACTCCCTGGACGTCGTCGGCGTCCACATGGTCGGCGGTGTCGTCGGCTCCCTGCTGATCGGCTTCTTCGCCAGCGGCAAGGGCCAGTCCGAGGTCAAGGGCCTCTTCTACGGTGGCAACGCGGACCAGCTCTGGAAGCAGTGCGCCGGTGTCTTCGCGGTCCTCGCCTACTCCCTGATCGCCTCCGCGATCCTCGCCTTCCTGCTCGACAAGACGATCGGCATGAGGGTCGACGAGGACGAGGAGATCTCGGGCATCGACCAGGCCGAGCACGCCGAGACCGCATACGACTTCAGCGGTGCGGGTGGCGGTGCCGCCCGGACCTCCGTCACGGCCCCGACCGCCGACGCCGGTAAGAAGGTGGACGCATGAAGCTCATCACCGCCGTCGTCAAGCCGCACCGGCTCGACGAGATCAAGGAAGCCCTCCAGGCATTCGGTGTCCACGGCCTGACGGTCACCGAGGCGAGCGGCTACGGTCGTCAGCGGGGCCACACCGAGGTCTACCGCGGTGCCGAGTACACCGTCGACCTGGTCCCGAAGATCCGCATCGAGGTCCTCGCCGAGGACGACGACGCCGAGGGTCTGATCGACGTCATCGTCAAGGCCGCCCGAACCGGCAAGATCGGTGACGGCAAGGTCTGGTCCATCCCGGTCGAGACCGCCGTACGGGTCCGGACGGGCGAGCGCGGCCCGGACGCGCTCTGACCGAAGAACAGAACAGGAGCTGCTGGGTGACGAGCACGGACGTGCACAAGGACGTAGAGGACTCGGGACCCAGCGGCTACGCGGCGGCCCGGCTGCGCCTCCTCCAGGAGGAGGCGCGGTCCGGGCCGCCGCGCCGTTCCGCTCTTGCCGACCTGACCGACGACTGGCTCTCGGGGCTGTTCACCGCCGGCACCGAGCAGCTGCGCGGGGTCTCCCTGATCGCTGTCGGCGGCTACGGCCGCGGAGAGCTCTCCCCACGCAGCGACCTGGACCTGGTCCTGCTGCACGACGGCAGCGACTCGGACGCGGTCGCCGCCCTGGCCGACCGGATCTGGTATCCGGTGTGGGATCTGGGTCTCGCCCTCGACCACTCCGTGCGCACGCCTGCGGAGGCCCGTAAGACGGCCGGGGAGGATCTGAAAGTCCAACTCGGTCTCCTGGACGCCCGTCACATCGCCGGTGACCTGGGACTGACGGCAGGCCTGCGCACCGCGGTCCTCGCCGACTGGCGCAACCAGGCGCCCAAGCGCCTCCCCGAACTCCAGGAGCTGTGCGCCGAGCGCGCCGAGCGCCAGGGCGAGCTGCAGTACCTCCTGGAACCCGACCTCAAGGAGGCCCGCGGTGGCCTCCGGGACGCCACCGCCCTGCGCGCCGTCGCCGCCTCCTGGCTGGCCGACGCTCCGCGCGAGGGCCTCGACGACGCCCGGCGCCGACTGCTCGACGTCCGGGACGCCCTGCATCTGACCACCGGGCGCGCGACCGACAGGCTCGCGCTCCAGGAACAGGACCAGGTCGCCGCCGAACTCGGCCTCCTGGACGCCGACACCCTCCTGCGGCAGGTCTACGAGGCCGCGCGGGTCATCTCGTACGCCAGTGACGTCACCTGGCGTGAGGTCGGGCGCGTGCTCAGGTCGCGTGCCGTGCGGCCGAGGCTGCGGGCCATGCTCGGGGGCGGCAAGCCGGTGCCCGAGAGGTCGCCTCTGGCGGAGGGCGTCGTCGAGCAGGACGGCGAGGTGGTGCTCGCCCGCGCCGCACGCCCCGACCGTGACCCGGTGCTGCCGCTGCGTGCCGCGGCCGCCGCCGCGCAGGCCGGACTCCCGCTGTCCCTGCACGCCGTACGGCGCATGGCGGCCCATGTGCGCCCCATGCCGACGCCCTGGCCCGCCGAGGCGCGTGAACAGCTGGTCACGCTGCTCGGCTCAGGCAGCCCGACGATCGACGTCTGGGAGGCACTGGAGGCGGAGGGCATGATCACCCAGCTGCTGCCCGACTGGGAGCGGGTCCGCTGCCGTCCCCAGCGCAACGCCGTGCACATCTGGACCGTCGACCGGCACCTCATCGAGACGGCCGTACGCGCCTCGGAGTTCACCAGGCGCGTCCACCGTCCCGACCTGCTGCTCGTCGCCGCGCTGCTGCACGACATCGGCAAGGGCTGGCCAGGTGACCACTCGGTGGCCGGCGAGATCATCGCGCGCGATGTCGCCGCGAGGATCGGATTCGACCGTGACGACGTCGCCGTACTCGCGGCTCTCGTACGGCACCACCTGCTGCTCGTGGACACCGCCACCCGGCGTGACCTTGAGGACCCCGCCACCGTGCGTTCGGTCGCCGAGGCCGTCGGGTCGCAGGGCACCCTGGAGCTGCTGCACGCGTTGACCGAGGCGGACGCGCTGGCCACCGGACCGGCCGCCTGGTCGTCCTGGCGGGGCTCGCTCGTCGCCGACCTGGTGAAGCGCGTGGGGGCCGTGCTCGCCGGGGACGAGCTCGACGAGCCCGAAGAGGCCGCGCCCACCGCCGAGCAGGAGCGGCTCGCCATCGAGGCGGTCGCGACCGGCGGCCCGGTGCTGTCCCTGCGTGCGCAGACCGAGCCGCCCGTGGACGACCAGCGCTCGGGTGACCCGGAACCACTCGGCGTGGAGCTCGTGATCGCCGTGCCGGACCAGCCGGGTGTGCTGCCCGCGGTCGCCGGAGTGCTGGCCGTGCACCGGCTGACCGTGCGGACCGCGGAGCTCAGCGCCCAGGACCTGCCCGACGGAGTCGAGGGTTCCGTGCTCCTGCTGAACTGGCGGGTCGCCGCCCAGTACGGCTCGCTGCCCCAGGCGGCCCGGCTGCGCGCCGATCTCGTACGGGCCCTGGACGGGTCGTTGGACGTCGCCGGACGGCTGGCCGAGCGGGACGCCGCGTATCCGAGGCGCAGGGGCGTCATCGCGCCCCCCGCGCGCGTGACGGTCGCCTCGGCGGCCTCCCGACACGCCACCGTGATCGAGGTCCGCGCCCAGGACGCCCCGGGACTGCTGTTCAGGATCGGGCGCGCCCTGGAGGACGCCGACGTACGGATGCGCAGCGCCCATGTGTCGACACTGGGCGCCAACGCCGTGGACGCCTTCTATGTGACCGACGGCAAGGGTGCGCCGCTGTCGGGCGGGGAGGCGGCTTCCGTGGCGCGGAAGTTGGAGGAGACCTTGCGGGGCTGACCGGGGGATCCCGGCCACCTGTGTCGCCGGGATACCCTGGAGGGCGATTCCCAGCTGCCACCGACCCCGAGGACCGCGAGCGCCGTGTTCGATACTCTTTCCGATCGCCTCTCAGCGACTTTCAAGAACCTGCGCGGCAAGGGACGGCTCTCCGAGGCGGACATCGACGCCACCGCGCGCGAGATCCGGATCGCGCTCCTGGAAGCGGACGTGGCTCTGCCTGTCGTCCGGACGTTCATCAAGAACGTCAAGGAGCGCGCCCTCGGTGCCGAGGTCTCCCGGGCGCTGAACCCCGCCCAGCAGGTCCTGAAGATCGTGAACGAGGAGCTCGTCACGATCCTCGGCGGCGAGACCCGGCGTCTGCGGTTCGCCAAGAACCCGCCCACCGTGATCATGCTGGCGGGTCTCCAGGGTGCCGGTAAGACCACCCTCGCGGGCAAGCTCGGTCACTGGCTCAAGGGGCAGGGCCACTCGCCGCTCCTGGTCGCCGCCGACCTCCAGCGGCCCAACGCCGTGAACCAGCTCAGCGTCGTCGCCGAGCGCGCCGGAGTCGCGGTCTACGCCCCGGAGCCGGGCAACGGCGTGGGCGACCCGGTCAAGGTCGCCAAGGACTCCATCGAGCACGCCAAGGCGAAGGTCCACGACATCGTGATCGTGGACACCGCCGGCCGTCTCGGTATCGACCAGGAGCTGATGCAGCAGGCCGCGGACATCCGCGACGCCGTCTCGCCGGACGAGATCCTCTTCGTCGTCGACGCGATGATCGGCCAGGACGCGGTCAACACCGCCGAGTCCTTCCGCGACGGCGTCGGCTTCGACGGCGTGGTGCTCTCCAAGCTCGACGGTGACGCCCGTGGTGGCGCGGCCCTGTCGATCCGGCAGATCACCGGCAAGCCGATCATGTTCGCGTCGAACGGCGAGAAGCTCGACGACTTCGACGCCTTCCACCCTGACCGGATGGCCTCCCGCATCCTCGACATGGGTGACCTGCTCACCCTGATCGAGCAGGCGGAGAAGACGTTCAGTCAGGAAGAGGCCGAGAAGATGGCCTCCAAGCTGGCGTCCAAGAAGGGCCAGGACTTCACCCTGGACGACTTCCTGGCCCAGATGGAGCAGGTCAGGAAGATGGGCAGCATCTCCAAGCTGCTCGGCATGCTTCCCGGCATGGGCCAGATCAAGGACCAGATCAACAACCTGGACGAGCGGGACGTCGACCGTACGGCCGCCATCATCAAGTCGATGACGCCGGCCGAGCGCGCCGACGCCACGATCATCAACGGCTCGCGCCGCGCCCGTATCGCCAAGGGGTCGGGTGTCGAGGTCAGCGCGGTCAAGAACCTGGTCGAGCGGTTCTTCGAGGCCCGCAAGATGATGTCCCGCATGGCTCAGGGCGGCGGGATGCCGGGCATGCCGGGGATGCCGGGCATGGGCGGCGGCCCCGGCCGCGCCAAGAAGCAGCCGAAGCAGGCCAAGGGCAAGCAGCGCTCCGGCAACCCGATGAAGCGCAAGCAGCAGGAGCAGGAAGAGGCCGCGCGCAGGGCCGCCCAGGGTGGCAACGCCTTCGGGGTGCCCGGCCAGCAGGCCCCGCAGGACTTCGAGCTGCCGGACGAGTTCAAGAAGTTCATGGGCTGAGACGTACGGTCCTTACGGCGCCGGAGGTTGCCTCCGGCGCCGTAAGCACACACGCTGGCGCGGCTCTCCCGTCGCAATGTGCGGACGACCAGTTCGCTGGAAGCGGGCACCAAGCGCACCACCCTCGCGAATGTGGCCGGCATCGACGAGGCCGAGGGACGAGGAGGCGTGCCGCAAGCTCACCGAGCACCGGGGGCAACTGGACGCGCCCGCACGGGCGTTGCTGGAGAGCGAGACGCTGGAGGAGACGGACGTGTACCGGATCGCCCAGTTCACGCGGCTGAGCAAGGAGATCTGAGGAGACTCAGGGGACCCTCGCGATCAGGTACCGGAAGACGTTCGGCATCCACACCGTGCCGTCCCGGCGCTGATGCGGATGCAGCGCCTCCGTCACCTCCTTGTCCACCTGCGCCTGGTCGGTCGCCGCGATCGCCGCGTCGAACAGCCCCGTCGACAACAGCCCCCTGAGGGCGCTGTCGAGGTCGGCGTACCCGAACGGACAGGCCACCCGCCCCGATCCGTCGGGCTTGAGGCCGGCCCGCTGGGCGACCTCCTCCAGGTCGTCGCGCAGGGCAGGGCGCCAACTGCCCGTGCTGCGCAGCGGATCCGCCAGCTTGGTGGCCACCCGCAGCACGGACGACGTGGCGCACCGCTCCGGCGGACCCCAGCCGGCGAGCACCACGGGCACCCCTCGCTCGGCGAGCGGTGTCGCCGAGGCGAGAAGTTCTCCGAGCCCCTCCGAGTCGCCCGCGAGACACCCGATCGGCTCGAAGGCGGTCACCACGGTGTACCGGGGAGCGTCGGCGGTGGCGACGGTGTCCTGGGGCGAACCCTCGACGAGCCGGGTGTCCGCACGCGTGCGCGTGCCCCACGCCTCCGGCAGGAGCCGCTGCCGTGCGAGGGCCAGCCGTTCGGGGGAGGAGGACTCCACACCGGCGACCGAAGCGCCTCTGGAGGCGGCGATGAGCAGGGCGAGTCCGCTGCCGCAGCCGAGGCCCAACAGCCGCGTCGCGGAGCCCACTTCCAGTCGCTCGTAGACGGCCTCGTACAGCGGAACCAGCATCCGCTCCTGGATCTCCGACCAGTCACGCGCGCGTGCACCGAGGTCCGCACGGGACGCCTCTGCCGTCCGAGACAGTTGCTGCCGCACGAGCGTAGGTGTCATGGATAAGCGCCCCAATCCGCCGAGAGTTGTCTCCGTGCCCGATTACTTAGCCCCCGTGACGTGCGCTCGCACTCCCCCCGTATGCCAGGTAACTCCGCACTCGACCGCTCGTCCAGAGGCTGAAGGGCCCTGCTTGTGGGTTGGCTGTGCCGGGGAAAAGAATTCACATGACGGCAACGTGTGCCCGTAGCATCCCGCCATGGCAAAGGCACCTGTTCTCACACCCCGGGCGGACGACTTTCCGCGCTGGTACCAGGATCTGATCACCAAGGCCGAACTGGCCGACAACGGTCCGGTGCGCGGCACCATGGTCATCCGACCGTACGGGTACGGGCTGTGGGAGCGGATGCAGGCCGAGATGGACGCCCGCATCAAGGAGACGGGCACCCAGAACGCGTACTTCCCGCTGCTGATCCCGCAGTCGTACCTCACCCGCGAGGCCGACCATGTCGAGGGTTTCGCGCCCGAGCTCGCGGTGGTCACCCATGGCGGCGGCAAGGAGCTGGAGGAGCCCGCGGTCGTCCGGCCCACCTCCGAAATGATCATCAACGACTACTTCTCGAAGTGGGTGCAGAGCTACCGCGACCTGCCGCTGCTGATCAACCAGTGGGCGAACGTGGTGCGTTGGGAGCTGCGGCCCCGGCTCTTCCTGCGGACGACGGAGTTCCTGTGGCAGGAGGGCCACACCGCGCACGCGACCGAGGAGGACGCGCGCGTGTTCGCCTCGCACATCCACCGGCAGGTCTACGAGGACTTCATGACGAACGTGCTCGCGATGGACGTCGTCCCCGGCCGCAAGACCGTCAAGGAGCGCTTCGCCGGCGCGATCAACACCCTCACGCTCGAAGGCATGATGGGTGACGGCAAGGCCCTCCAGATGGCCACCAGCCATGAGCTGGGCCAGAACTTCGCCAAGGCCTTCAACACCTCGTACCTGTCGAAGGACGGCACCCAGGAACTCGTCTGGCAGACCTCCTGGGGCTCGACCACCCGCATGATCGGCGCCCTGGTGATGATGCACGGCGACGACAACGGCCTCCGGGTACCGCCGCGGCTGGCGCAGACCCAGGTGGTGGTTCTGGCCATCAAGGGCGACGAGCAGGTTCTGGCCAAGGTCCGCGACATCGGCGACCGGCTGAAGGCGGCGGGCCTGCGCGTCCACGTCGACGACCGCACCGACACCCCCTTCGGCCGCCGCGCGGTCGACTGGGAGCTCAAGGGTGTGCCGGTCCGCGTCGAGGTCGGGCCCCGTGACCTGGAGAACGGCACGGCGATGGTGGCGCGGCGAATCCCGGGCGGCAAGGAGGCGATCGCCGTCGAGGATCTCGTACGACTGCTCCCGGCCGTCCTCGAAGAGGACCAGGCGCTGCTGCTGGCCCAGTCCCGCGAGCGCCGCGAGTCCCGCACGACCGAGGTGTCGACGTACGACGAAGCCGTCGAGGCGGCCGTCGCCGGTGGCTGGGCGCGGATTCCCTGGGCGGTGCTCGGCGAGGAAGGCGAGGCCAGGCTGGCCGACCACGCCGTGACCGTACGGTGTCTGGTCGCCGAGGACGGGTCGGTGCCGGAGGCCGACGACGCACCCGGTAACGTCGCGGTCGTCGCGCGCGCTTACTGAGGTAGCGCCCTTCCGGCGGGAGAGCGACCGAAACGCCTCTTGCGCACCTGCCGATCCCAGCGACACCGGCGCGTGGACGCGATCTACGTGCCGGTGCGTACTTCACACTACGCACCAGCTTGGTATGAGCTGTGAGGCTTCTCCGCAGATCAGCGCACCCGCCCTCGTCTCCACGCATCAGCGGCAACTGACGGGTACGTGCAAATTATTTGGGATGCCCCGGAATAGGAACACAGGGGCACTCTGGCTCGTTGTCATTACGTGAGCACGACACAGACACCACCTGTTCTCGCCGCAGAGCTGGCAGAGGCGTGGGCCGACATTCAGCGGTACCACCCCGAGCTGCCTGACCTTGCCGCGCCAGAGTCCCTGATCGGGGAGTCGTCGTCCGCGTGCGGTCACGAGCTCTCCTTCGAGCGACTGCTTCATGAAGCAGTCCATGGCATCGCCGCCGCGCGAGGCATCCGCGACACCTCCCGCGCCGGCCGCTACCACAACCGCAGATTCCTCGCGATCGCCGAGGAGATGGGCCTGGACCACCCCGAGGAGCCGCATCCCAGCAGCGGCTTCTCGCTGGTCACGCTCACTCCCGACGCAAAGCGCCGGTACCGCCCGACCATCGAGCGGCTCCAGCGCGCCCTCAAGGCCCACACCGCGGCGACCTCCGCCGACACCGCCCGCTCCTTCCGGGGTCCGGCGGCCCGTCACGGCTCCTCCGGGGGCGGGGTCCGGGTCAAGGCGGTCTGCGACTGCGGCCGCAATGTGAGGGTCGTTCCCTCCGTCCTGGCCCAGGCGCCGATCGTCTGCGGTGGATGTGGGAAGCCGTTCCGTATCCCGAAGGTCGTGGGCGCGGCGGCTGGCTGACCGTCCTACCGGCAACTCGTGGCTGTCGGTCGGGTGGAGGGGTGGGTGCGGGAGACCGCGCCCACCTCTACGGCACTTGGATCACCGGGTGCCCCTCAGGCGTGCCCAGACGCCCTTGCCGCAGTCCCCGGTCCGAAGCGACCCGCAGGGTGTGGCAGAATGGCTAGCTGTACTCGACAGCCGCACAGGAACCCTCTCGCCTCCGGCTGACGCGTCCATCGGGCACTCGGGTACCGCAACCCCACGCGGCATTCTCGCCGTGCCCAACCACGTCAAAACCAGGAGAACCCACTCCCGTGGCAGTCAAGATCAAGCTGAAGCGTCTGGGCAAGATCCGTTCGCCTCACTACCGCATCGTCGTCGCCGACTCCCGCACCCGCCGTGACGGCCGTGCGATCGAGGAGATCGGTCTGTACCACCCGGTGCAGAACCCCTCGCGCATCGAGGTCGACACCGAGCGTGCGCAGTACTGGCTGGGTGTCGGCGCACAGCCGACCGAGCCCGTTCTGGCCATCCTCAAGCTGACCGGCGACTGGCAGAAGTTCAAGGGTCTGCCCGCCCCGGCTCCGCTGCTCCAGCCGGCCGAGAAGGCCGCACGTCCCTCGTTCGAGGCCCTCGGTGGCGACGACGAGGGCAAGGGTGAGGCCATCACCCAGAAGAAGAAGGCTGAGAAGAAGGACGAGGCTGCCGCCGAGTCCGAGTCGACCGAGGCCTGAGCATGCTCGAGGAGGCTCTCGAGCACCTCGTGAAGGGCATCGTCGACAACCCTGACGATGTGCAGGTCGCCTCGCGCAACCTGCGCCGCGGGCGTGTGCTGGAGGTCCGGGTCCACCCCGACGACCTCGGCAAGGTGATCGGCCGCAACGGCCGCACCGCACGCGCCCTGCGCACCGTCGTGGGCGCCATCGGCGGCCGTGGTGTCCGCGTCGACCTCGTCGACGTGGATCACGTCCGCTGACGCAACGCAGCACCGGCTCGGGCCGGGGAGGGCCACAGGGCCGTCCCCGGCCCGTAGTCGTACCTACTTGTCGTCGACTCGTACCTATTCGTCGTCCAGGAGATCAAGCACAGTGCAGCTGGTAGTCGCTCGCATCGGCCGTGCCCACGGCATCAAGGGCGAGGTCACCGTGGAGGTCCGCACCGACGAGCCGGAGCTGAGGCTCGCGCCCGGCGCCGTCCTGCTGACGGACCCCGCCGCCACGGGTCCCCTCACCATCGAGACCGGCCGGGTCCACAGCGGCCGCCTCCTCCTGCGCTTCGAGGGCGTGAAGGACCGCACCGCCGCGGAGGCGCTGCGCAACACCCTCCTCATCGCCGAGGTCGACCCGGAGGAACTGCCGGAAGAGGAGGACGAGTACTACGACCACCAGCTGATGGACCTGGACGTGGTCACCGCGGACGGCGTCGAGGTCGGCCGGATCACGGAGATCTCCCACCTGCCCTCCCAGGACCTCTTCATCGTGGAGCGGCCCGACGGCAGCGAGGTGATGATCCCGTTCGTCGAGGAGATCGTCAGCGAGATCGATCTGGAGGAGCAGAGGGCGGTCATCACACCGCCGCCCGGGCTGATCGACGACAATGCCGAGATCGCGTCTTCCAGGGACGACGACGCATGAGGCTCGACGTCGTCACGATCTTCCCCGAGTACCTCGAACCCCTGAACGTCTCCCTCGTCGGCAAGGCACGCGTGCGTGGGCAGCTCCAGGTCCATGTGCACGACCTGCGCGCATGGACGTACGACCGCCACAACACCGTCGACGACACCCCGTACGGCGGTGGCCCGGGCATGGTCATGAAGACCGGCCCTTGGGGCGACGCGCTGGACTCCGCGCTCGCGGACGGCTACGAGACGGGCGCCCACACGCCCGCCCTCGTCGTCCCCACCCCGAGCGGTCGCCCCTTCACCCAGGAACTCGCCGTCGAGCTCTCCGAGCGCCCCTGGCTGATCTTCACGCCCGCGCGCTACGAGGGCATCGACCGCCGGGTCATCGACGAGTACGCCACCAGGATGCCCGTCTACGAGGTGTCCATCGGCGACTACGTCCTCGCCGGCGGCGAAGCGGCCGTACTGGTGGTCACAGAGGCGGTGGCGCGGCTGCTGCCCGGCGTCCTGGGCAACGCCGAGTCGCACCGGGACGACTCCTTCGCGCCCGGTGCCATGGCCAATCTCCTGGAGGGACCCGTCTACACCAAGCCGCCCGAGTGGCGCGGCCGCGGCATCCCGGACGTACTGCTCAGCGGGCACCACGGCAAGATCGCCCGCTGGCGCCGCGACGAGGCGCTCAGGCGTACGGCGGCCAACCGGCCCGACCTCATCGAGCGCTGTGAGCCGGGGGCCTTCGACAAGAAGGACCGCGAGATGCTCTCCATCCTGGGCTGGGCGCCGGACCCGGCAGGGGAGCCGTACGGCCGATTTTGGCGCAGGCCAGAAGGCATGGAACAATAGGTCGCTGTTGTGCGTCGTCCGGCGTGCGCCCCTGCCACAGGGGGACACGACGCCCGCCCCGACACGGACAGCATCCTCACGAACACCTAACTACCGCCGATGACCTGTGGCATGGGCGAAGAAAGCAGACGAAATGTCTCACCTGCTCGACTCCGTCGACGCCGCGTCGCTGCGCAGCGACATCCCCGCCTTCCGCCCGGGTGACACCGTCAACGTCCACGTCCGCGTCATCGAGGGCAACCGCTCCCGTGTGCAGCAGTTCAAGGGCGTGGTCATCCGTCGCCAGGGCGCCGGTGTCCGCGAGACCTTCACGGTCCGCAAGGTCTCGTTCTCCGTCGGCGTCGAGCGCACCTTCCCGGTGCACACCCCGATCGTCGAGAAGATCGAGCTCGTCACCCGTGGTGATGTGCGTCGCGCCAAGCTGTACTACCTGCGTGAGCTGCGCGGCAAGGCCGCGAAGATCAAGGAGAAGCGCGACAACTGAGCGCCTCTCGGACGTCACAACGGGGCCGGATAGCATCTGGCTCCGATGGACACCGAAGCACAGCCGACGGAGCGCGACCGCTCCTCCCGCCCTGAACCAGGGGCCGTGGAGGGACGGTCGCGTTTCGCGTTGGTGTCGAGAATCACCGAGTGGCTTCCCGGTGGCCGGATCTCCCTGACTCTCCTGCTCTGCCTGGCGTTTCTCCTGCTTCTGAGCACCTTCGTGGTCAGACCATTCCAGATTCCCAGCGGATCCATGGAAAACGGATTGAGGATCGGGGACCGGGTTCTCGTAAATAGGTTGGCGTACCGTTTCGGTGCCGAGCCGCGGCGGGGAGATGTGGTCGTGTTCGACGGAACCGGGTATTTCGGGGACGGGGACTACATCAAACGCGTTGTGGGTGTGGGGGGAGACCACGTGGTCTGCTGTGACAAGAAGGGGAGGATCGAGGTGAACGGCTGGTCGGTCGACGAGTCGGGCTTCCTGTACCCGGGCGACAGTCCGTCCTCGGTGCCCTTCGACGTCGAGGTGCCCGAGGGCACGCTGTTCGTCCTGGGTGACCACCGCAGCGTCTCCAGCGACTCCCGGGACCATCTCGGCTCCCCGGGCGGCGGCATGATCCCCGTCGACGACGTCCTCGGACGGGCCGACTGGATCATCTGGCCCGCCGGCCACACCATCCGTCTGCAGCGTTCCACCGCCTACGCGCGTGTGCCCGCCGCGGAGGGTGCGCATGGGTAACCGCGGCAAACCACGCGGCGTGCCGAGCGAGGCAGCCGACCAGCTCCTCCCCACCGGAGTCCGCCGCGCCGCCAGTCCCACCGGCGGCCGTTCGCGCGCGGAGCGGCGCAAGCTCCAGCGCAAGGTCAAGCGGCGCAGGAGGCGCGGCGCGGTCAAGGAGATACCTCTCCTCGTCGGTGTGGCCGTCCTCATAGCCCTCGTGCTGAAGACCTTCCTCGTCCAGGCGTTCGTGATCCCGTCCGGCTCGATGGAGCAGACGATCCGGGTCGGCGACCGCGTCCTGGTCGACAAGTTCACCCCGTGGTTCGGCTCCGAGCCGCAGCGCGGGGACGTCGTCGTCTTCAAGGACCCCGGCGGCTGGCTCGACGACGAGCAGACCACGGCGAAGAAAGAGGACCCCGTCGTCGTCAAGCAGGTCAAGGAGGGACTCACCTTCATCGGCCTGTTGCCGTCCGACAACGAGCAGGACCTCATCAAGCGGGTCGTCGGAGTCGGCGGCGACCGCGTCAAGTGCTGTGACACGGAGGGACGCGTCACCGTCAACGGGGTTCCCCTGAGCGAGACGGACTACCTGTATCCCGGAAACGTCCCCTCCATCCAGCAGTTCGACATCACCGTCCCCAAGGGGCGGCTGTGGATGATGGGTGACCACCGCGCCAACTCCGCGGACTCCCGCGCCCACCAGAACACCGACTACGGAGGCACCGTCTCCCTGGACTCGGTGGTGGGGCGGGCCAGGGTCATCGCGTGGCCCTTCGGACACTGGACCACGCTGGACGAGCCGAAAACTTACTCTTCCGTTGCCGACTCGGTGTCCGGGGCGACCGCAGCTTCCCAGCCGTCGCTTAGGGTTGCTACCGACGATCCGAACGAAGCGATCCAACTCCCGAGCCCTGCGGAACTCCCGCTCGTTATGGGAGTGGTGGGCCTGCGCCGTACTTGGGGCAGGCGGCGGCACAGAGTAAGGAGTTGGCGTGGGGGATGTGGCGGTTGGCGCACGATCCGGGCACGACGGCGAGGAGCACCGCGGACGCCCCGTGGGAGCAGCCGACCCGGCCGCGGACAGCGCCGTGACCTCCGGGAGTGACTCCGGGGCGACCGAGGACGGCACGGCGCTGGGCGAGGCGCCGAGGACGGACGGACAGGGGCCGGGCGGCGCGGCACCCCGGGTGAAGAAGCCGCGCTCCTTCTGGAAGGAGCTGCCCATCCTGATCGGCATCGCGCTCGTGCTGGCGCTGCTGATCAAGACGTTCCTGGTGCAGGCCTTCTCGATCCCGTCCGACTCGATGCAGAACACCCTCCAGGAGGGCGACCGCGTCCTGGTGGACAAGCTCACCCCGTGGTTCGGCTCCGAGCCCGAGCGCGGCGAGGTCGTCGTCTTCCACGACCCGGACAACTGGCTGGCGGGCGAGCCGACGGCGGACCCGAACGCCGTACAGACGTTCCTCTCCTGGATCGGCCTGATGCCCTCCGCCGAGGAGAAGGACCTCATCAAGCGCGTCATCGGCGTCGGCGGCGACACGGTCTCCTGTGAGGGCACCGGCCCGCTGAAGGTCAACGGCAAGGTGCTCAACGAGGCGTCGTTCGTCTACGCCGGCAATACCCCGTGCAGCCAGGACGACCAGGGTGGACAGTTCACCGTGAAGGTCCCCAAGGGCTACATCTGGGTGATGGGCGACCACCGGCAGAACTCGCGGGACTCCCGCTACAACCAGTCGGACAAGCACCACGGCATGGTCCCGGTCGACGACGTCGTCGGGCGCGCCATCGTGAAGGCCTGGCCGATCAACCGCTGGGGCACGCTGCCGGAGCCGGACACCTTCAGCCAGGTCGGCATCAACGACCAGTCGTCGGCGTCCGCGGCTCTCTCCGTCGCGCCGCAGGGGATCGCCCTCGTCGGCGTGGTGCCGGTGGCGCTGTGGCGTCGCAGGAAGATCGCCGTGGAGCGGAGTCGCTGATCGCGTTCCGGTCATCAAAGGCCCTTTTCGCAGCGGGTACCGCGATCACGTCCTGTTCCGGGGCATGCCGCGCGACCTGGTGAAAGCTTTGCGGAGCTTGTGCCCTCGGCCGTGGAGGAGGGGGCTGCCCCGGTCGGGTACCGCCGGGTAGGGTGCGGGTCCATGGGTGGCGAGAGCACTACGCGTACGGCCCCGCACAGCGGTGGCACCAGCACGGGCCCGGCGGGCGGCCGGATCGGGCAGCGACTGTCCGGTGTGGGCATCGCGCTGGGCCTCGTGATGTTCCTCGGCGGATTCGCCTGGGGAGCGGTGCTCTACCGGCCGTACACCGTGCCCACCAGCTCGATGTCACCCACGATCGCCGCCGGCGACCGGGTGCTGGCGCAGCGTGTCGACGGCGATGAGATACGCCGGGGCGACGTCGTCGTTTTCACCGACAAGTCCTGGGTGACCAACGCCGAGGTGGTCAAGCGCGTCGTCGCGGTCGGCGGCGACACGGTCTCCTGCTGCACCAGCGGCAAGCTGACGGTGAACGGCAAGCAGATCGACGAGCCGTACCTGCCCGAAGGCAGTCTCGCCGAGATCACGAACTTCCCGACCGTCACGGTGCCCGCGGGCCGGCTCTTCCTGCTGGGTGACGAGCGTCAGGGCTCCCTGGACTCCACCGCGCACCTCACCGACGCCGCAAAGGGCACGGTGGCGCGCACCGCCGTGCAGGCCAGGGTGGACGCCGTCGTATGGCCCATGAACGGCATGCTGAAGCGCCCCACGGGCTTCGAGGCGCTCGGCGCGCTCTCCTCGCCGGGCCCGCTGCGTCTGGTCTTCGCCCTGATCGTCGTCGGCGCGGTGCTGGTCCTGGGCGGCGGGGCGTACGGGCCGTTCGCCAAGCTCTTCAGCAGGAGCTCCCGGGTCCGGACGGAGCCCGTCGGTGCCCGCTGAGGCGGCGGCCGGGCACGAGGGCGCCCAGGAAGGCGGGCTCCGCAGGGTGGCCCGGGTGGTCCTGCTCGATCCCGAGGACCGCATCCTGCTGCTGCACGGACACGAGCCGGACGATCCGGCCCACGACTGGTGGTTCACACCGGGCGGCGGACTGGAGGGCGACGAGACCCGTGAAGAGGCCGCGCTGAGGGAACTCGCCGAGGAGACCGGCATTACCGAGGTGCAGCTCGGGCCGGTGCTGTGGCGGCGGACGTGTTCCTTCCCGTTCGCGGGCCGTCGCTGGGACCAGGACGAGTGGTACTACCTGGCCCGTACGACGCAGACGGTCACCGAGGCCAAGGGCCTCACCGAGCTGGAGCGGCGCAGTGTCGCCGGAGCGCGCTGGTGGACGTGTCAGGAACTGACCCGGGCACATGAGACGGTGTATCCGACCAGACTCGCCGAGCTGCTGCGCAGGCTGCTCGACGAAGGTCCCCCGGCCGGGCCCGTGACCCTGGACACCGAAATCGTCTAGGGGCTGACGGGACTGGCGCACAATGGTGGGATCGCACGGCTGAAGGGGAACATGCCATGAGCGCCGAGGACCTCGAGAAGTACGAGACCGAGATGGAGCTCAAGCTCTACCGGGAGTACCGCGATGTCGTCGGTCTGTTCAAATACGTGATCGAGACCGAGCGGCGCTTCTACCTGACCAACGACTACGAGATGCAGGTGCACTCGGTCCAGGGTGAGGTGTTCTTCGAGGTGTCCATGGCGGATGCGTGGGTGTGGGACATGTATCGGCCGGCTCGCTTCGTGAAGCAGGTCCGGGTGTTGACGTTCAAGGACGTGAACATCGAGGAGCTGAACAAGAGCGATCTGGAGCTTCCGGGCGGGTGACGGTGTTTTCGCCCGTGTGAGTGACGGGGTTTTCCACAACCGCTGAGTAGTCCACCAAGATCAACTCGGTGGGCAGGGTTGCGTGATCGTTGGCGCCGGAGGTGGTGCCGACATGAACGCACGCAGTGCACTCGGCAAGTACGGCGAGAGTCTGGCCGCGAGGCGGCTGACCGCGGCCGGGATGACGGTCCTGGAGCGCAACTGGCGCTGTGGCAGGACCGGTGAGATCGACATCGTGGCGCGGGACGGGGAGGTCCTCGTCGTCTGCGAGGTCAAGACACGGCGGGCGGGTGCCTTCGAGCACCCCATGGCCGCGGTGACCCCAGAGAAGGCGGAGCGGCTGCGGAGCCTCGCCGAGTGCTGGATCCACGCCCATGGCGGGGCGCCACCGGGAGGCGTCCGCATCGACCTGGTCGGCGTCGTCCTGCCACAGCGCGGCGCGCCCGTGGTCGAGCATGCGCGGGGGGTGGCCTGAGATGGGGTTCGCTCGTACGTGCTCGGTGGCGCTGGTGGGCGTCGAGGGGGTCGTGGTCGAGGTCCAGGCGGATCTGGAGCCGGGGGTCGCGGCGTTCACGTTGGTGGGGTTGCCGGACAAGAGCCTGACGGAGAGCAGGGACCGGGTTCGGGCGGCCGTCGTGAACTCAGGCGGTGAATGGCCGCAGAAGAAACTCACGGTCGGGCTGAGTCCGGCGTCGGTGCCGAAGGCGGGTTCTGGGTTCGACCTCGCCGTCGCGTGTGCGGTGCTGGGAGCCTCCGAGCGGATCGACTCGCGGGTGCTCGCCGACATCGTGATGATCGGAGAGCTGGGTCTGGACGGACGGGTCCGTCCGGTCCGGGGCATCCTGCCGGCGGTGCTGGCCGCCGCCGACTCCGGCTACGAGCAGGTCGTGGTGCCGGAGTGCGCCGCCGCCGAGGCCTCGCTGGTGCCCGGGATCTCCGTGCTGGGCGTGCGAAGTCTCCGGCAGCTGATCGCGGTCCTCACCGACGAGCCGGTGCCCGACGAGGAACCGGACACGCCGGGCCGCCCCGATCCATTGCTGGCCGGTCTGCGGGTACCGGGCACGGGGGCCGCCACCGGAATGCACAGCGCGGGTGCCGCGCAGCAGGATCACGGGCACGACCTGGCCGATGTCGTCGGTCAGACCTCGGCGCGCACCGCGGTGGAGGTCGCGGCGGCCGGTGGCCATCACCTGTTCCTGGAGGGGCCGCCCGGCGCGGGCAAGACGATGCTCGCGGAGCGGCTGCCCGCGGTCCTGCCCCGGCTGACCCGGGAGGAGTCGCTGGAGGTGACGGCGGTGCACTCGGTGGCGGGCCTGCTGCCGCCCGGCAAACCCCTGATCGACGTCGCCCCCTACTGCGCCCCGCACCACTCGGCGACCATGCAGGCGCTCGTCGGCGGCGGACCCGGTGTCGCCCGTCCCGGGGCCGTGTCGCTCTCGCATCGAGGGGTGCTCTTTCTCGACGAGACACCCGAATTCGCCACCCGGGCCCTCGACGCGCTGCGGCAGCCGCTGGAGGCGGGGCACGTGGTGATCGCGCGAAGTGCGGGGGTCGTACGGTTCCCGGCGAAGTTCCTGATGGTGCTCGCCGCGAATCCGTGCCCCTGCGGCCGCTTCTCGCAGACCGACGACTTCTGCGAGTGCCCTCCTTCGGCGATCCGGCGCTACCAGGCCAGGCTCTCCGGCCCGCTGCTCGACCGGGTCGACCTGCGGGTTCAGGTGGACCGGGTCACGCGTGACCAGCTCGCCCGGCGGGGTGCCCGGGGCGAGTCGACCGAAGTGGTCGCCGACCGGGTGCGGGCCGCCAGGGAGCGGGCGGCGATCCGTTTCGCCGGCACGCCGTGGCGGACCAACAGCGATGTGCCCGGCCGGGAACTGCGAAGCCGCTGGCATGCCGTGTCCGGGGCGATGGACGACGCCGAGCGCAATCTGGAGCGAGGCGTCCTGACCGCCCGGGGGCTGGACCGCGTTCTGCGTGTCGCCTGGACGGTCGCGGACCTCGTCGGACACGACCGTCCGGACGCGACGGACGTCGCCCTGGCGCTGCAACTGCGCACCGGGGTGCCCCGGGGTGTCCCCATGGCGATCGGGGCGCTGACGTGACCGGCGACGAACCTGACAGGGAACTGCTCGACCGGGTCTTCCTCGCCCGGGTCGTCGAGCCCGGAGACGAGACGGTGGGGCGGTGGGTTCGGCAGTGGGGTGTGGCGGAGGTGGCCTCGCGGTTGCGGCGCTGTGGGGAGCCGTTGCCGGGGGTGAGTGAGAAGCGGTGGGACGGGCTGCGGGAGCGGGCGCGGGTGGCTGAGCCGGTCAGGGATCTCGCCGACGCTCATGAGGCCGGCGCGCGGTTTGTCGTTCCCGGCGGTGCCGAGTGGCCGAGGCAGCTCGATGATCTCGGGGACGCCCGGCCCATCGGGCTGTGGGTGCGGGGGCGGCCCAGCCTGCGAATGTGGGCGCTCAGGTCGGTCGCTCTGGTGGGGGCCCGTGCCTGTACCGAGTACGGGGCCCACATGGCCGCCACCCTCGGCACCGGGCTCGCCGAGCGGGGGTGGGTTGTGGTGTCCGGCGGCGCGTACGGGGTCGACGGCGCCGCTCATCGCGGTGCTCTGGGCGCCGGCGGTGCCACCGTCGCCGTCCTGGCCTGCGGGGTCGACCGGCCCTACCCGCGCGGTCACACTCAGTTGATCACCAGGATCGCGGAACAGGGGCTGGTGATCGGTGAGTTGGCACCCGGCGATCATCCGACGCCGAGCAGGTTCGTGCTCCGGAACCGGGTGATCGCCGCCCTCACCCGGGGCACCGTGGTCGTCGAGGCCGCCCACCGCAGTGGTTCGCTCGTCACCGCGCGTGCGGCCCAGCGGCTGGGCCGGCACACGATGGGGGTGCCCGGGCCGGCCACCAGCAGTCTGTCCGCCGGAGTGCATGAGCTGCTGCGCGGGGACGCCACGCTGGTCACGGATGCCGCGGAAGTCGTCGAACTGGTGGGCGACATGGGCGAGCTGGCCCCGGACCGGCGCGGACCGGTGCTGCCGCGTGACCTGCTGGAACCGGCGGCGAGGAGAGTTCTGGCCGCGTTGCCGGGGCGACGGGAAGCGCAAGTGGACGAGATCGCCCGGGGCGCTCAGACGACGCAGGGCGACGCGGTCGCGAGACTGTACGAACTCCGTTCACTTGGTTACGTCGAACGACACGGCGACGGCTGGAAGTTGACACGCCAGGCGATGATCTCCGTCCGGGGTGGTCGGAGCCCGGGCTGACCGAGCGTGTTCGGCCGTCCGGGGGAACCCCGAAGCCCTTGGGAATTCCCGCAGTTGACGCATTCTGATGATCACGCACAGTGGTCGGCGCGAACTCTCCGGAGTGCCAGCGGAACGTATCTGCGTATGAACTCCGCCAGTCTCTTTGCGCACTGCGACTCTTCAGTCACGCTACGCTCACGGGGATTCCGACGCACTTCACGTACATCGCGTACTTCACGGCAGAACGGCACAAGGCGACGAATGCCCCAGCACACCTCCGGGTCCGACCGGGCGGCGGCGATCCCCCCAGCCGCCCGTGACGGTGGCAGCGCGCGGCCGCCCGCTCCCTCGACACTCGACGAGCTGTGGCGGTCGTACAAGGCGACGGCGGACGAGCGGCTGCGTGAGCAGCTGATCCTGCACTACTCACCGCTCGTGAAGTACGTCGCCGGGCGGGTGAGCGTCGGCCTGCCGCCCAACGTCGAGCAGGCGGACTTCGTGTCCTCGGGGGTCTTCGGGCTCATCGACGCGATCGAGAAGTTCGACATCGACCGGGAGATCAAGTTCGAGACCTACGCGATCACCCGGATCCGGGGCGCGATGATCGACGAACTGCGGGCGCTGGACTGGATCCCGAGGTCCGTGCGGCAGAAGGCGCGCAACGTCGAGCGGGCCTACGCGACTCTGGAGGCGCGGCTGCGGCGGACGCCTTCGGAGGGTGAGGTCGCCGGCGAGCTGGGGATCGCCGTGGACGAACTCCACGCCGTGTTCAGCCAGTTGTCACTGGCCAACGTGGTGGCCCTGGAGGAGCTGCTGCATGTCGGCGGTGAGAGCGGGGACCGGCTCAGCCTCATGGACACCCTTGAGGACACCGCCGCGGACAACCCCGTGGAGGTCGCCGAGGACCGGGAGCTCAGACGGTTCCTGGCGCGGGCCATCAACACGCTGCCCGAGCGGGAGAAGACCGTCGTCACGCTGTACTACTACGAGGGGCTCACACTCGCCGAGATCGGCAACGTGCTCGGGGTGACCGAGAGCCGGGTCAGCCAGATCCACACCAAATCCGTGCTGCAGTTGCGGGCGAAGCTGGCCAGTTTCGGTCGCTGACCAGGCCGGACGTCGTCTCGGTGAGAGCCGGTCGGGTGGAGTGACTCCCGTCGGGAGTGGTGCGTCCGTAGAGTGGTTGACGTGCCAAGGATTCGAGCGGCCTCCGTGGCCGAGCACCGGTCGATGCAGCGAGCCGCCCTGCTGGACGCGGCTCGGTCGTTGCTGTCCGAGGGTGGGACGGAGGCGCTGACCTTCCCGGCTCTCGCCGAGCGGACGGGGCTTGCGCGGTCGTCCGTGTACGAGTACTTCCGGTCGCGGGCCGCCGTGGTCGAGGAGCTGTGCGAGGTCGACTTCCCGGTGTGGGCCGCGGAGGTTTCGGCGGCGATGGAGCGGGCGTCGACGGCTGAGGGCAAGGTCGAGGCGTATGTGCGGCAGCAGTTGGCGCTCGTCGGGGATCGGCGGCACCGGGCTGTGGTCGCCATCTCCGCGAGTGAGCTGGACGCGGGGGCCCGGGAGAAGATCCGGGCGGCGCACGGGGGGCTTGTCGCGATGATCGTCGAGGCGCTCGGGGAACTGGGGCATGAGCAGCCCCGGCTGGCCGCGATGCTTGTGCAGGGGGTTGTGGATGCGGCTGTGCGGCGGATCGAGCTGGGGGCGGCCGAGGAGCCTGGCGTGATCACTGAGGCTGCTGTGGGTATGGCTTTGCGAGGTGTGCGGGGCTGAGGTTGGGGTGGGTTTTCGCTCGCCCGCGCCGGCGGGGTGCCGCATCTGTGGGTCGGGAGCCGCCCCAGCGGCACGACTGCCCGCACTACGGCGGGCTACGGGGGAGGAGTCTCGGCGTGGCTGCCGCGCAGTAGGCACGGGGACGATTGCTCGCGGTTACGGCGGATGAGTCTCGATGCCCCCGCGTAGCAGCCGCGGGCGCGATTGCTCGTAGCTACGGCAGGGGGACGCCCAGAACCGGGAGGAGTCTCGACGGGCCCCTGCGCAGTAGCCACGGTGGGAGCAGGGACAGCGGGTCCAGGTAGGTGTCGCCTCTCAGCAAGCCCCAGTGCACGCACGTGGTCGTGCAGTGTGAGCCCGTCGGCTCCACCGTGCCCACTACGTCGCCGGCCTCCACCTCGTCGCCCCTCTTCACCGATGCCGTCACCGGCTCGTAGGTGGTTCGGAGATCTGTTCCTGTCAGTCCCAGCGAGACCACCCCCTTTCCCGCCACTCGCCCCGCGAAGGACACCCGGCCCGCTGCCACCGCTTGTACCGGGGTTCCGGGAGACGCTGCCAGGTCCACGCCCCGGTGGCCGCGGCCGTACACCGTCGCCGGAGGTTCCCAGCCGCGGAGGACCGCGGGTCGGGTGCCCACGGGCCAGGTCCGGGCGAGCGCCGGGACCGAGGTGTCCGTGGCCGCGGGGGTGAGGGGGACCGGGGGGCGTACGGGCATGGTCACCGGGAGTGCCCACAGGAACCCCACCACCAGCCACGTACCGCATCGCTTCGCTCGCATGCGGAAACCGTCCCGCACCCGCACCGATCATGGCCGGGACCTGTGGACTACCGCCCGGTTGTGGACAGCGGCGTCACCCGGTGCCTCCCGGGTCCCGTACACTTCTTCTGGCGATCCGGGTCACCGGGTCGACTTCGCACGCCCCGACACCAGGCCGCCATGCGGTCGGTGTCAGCGCCTCTCGGTCCTTGTGGCAAGGCGCGTCGCGGGCGTCAGGCGTGGGTGCCTCCGGTACCCGCGGTACAACCGAGAACACCAAGGAGAACGGCCATGGCCGTCGTCACGATGCGGGAGCTGCTGGAAAGCGGCGTCCACTTCGGTCACCAGACCCGTCGTTGGAACCCGAAGATGAAGCGGTTCATCTTCACGGAGCGCAACGGCATCTACATCATCGACCTGCTCCAGTCGCTGTCGTACATCGACCGCGCCTACGAGTTCGTCAAGGAGACCGTCGCCCACGGCGGCACGGTCATGTTCGTCGGCACGAAGAAGCAGGCGCAGGAGGCCATCGCCGAGCAGGCCACCCGCGTCGGCATGCCCTTCGTCAACCAGCGCTGGCTGGGCGGCATGCTCACCAACTTCTCGACCGTCTACAAGCGTCTGCAGCGCCTCAAGGAGCTTGAGCAGATCGACTTCGAGGACGTCGCCGCGTCCGGTCTGACCAAGAAGGAGCTTCTCGTGCTCTCGCGCGAGAAGGCCAAGCTGGAGAAGACCCTCGGCGGTATCCGCGAGATGTCCAAGGTTCCCAGCGCCGTCTGGATCGTGGACACCAAGAAGGAGCACATCGCGGTCGGTGAGGCCCGGAAGCTCAACATCCCGGTCGTCGCCATCCTCGACACCAACTGCGACCCCGACGAGGTCGACTACAAGATCCCGGGCAACGACGACGCGATCCGCTCCGTCACCCTGCTCACCCGCGTGATCGCCGACGCCGTCGCCGAGGGTCTCATCTCCCGCTCGCGCGTCGCCACCGGTGACAAGGGTGAGAAGGCCGCGGGCGAGCCGCTCGCCGAGTGGGAGCGCGACCTGCTCGAGGGCGGCGAGAAGAAGGCCGAGGAGGCTCCCGCCGAGGCAGCCCCGGCCGCTGAGGCTGAGGCTCCGGCCGCCGAAGAGGCCCCCGCGGCCGAGGCTCCGGCTGCCGAGGAGGCCCCCGCGGCTGAGGCCGAGGCTCCCGCCGCCGAGGCCGCTCCGGCCGCGGACGCCGAGCAGGCCTGATCCGTCAGCGTCAGGGGTGACGGCGGGAGCGGGGGCATCAACTCCGCTCCCGCCGTTCACCCGTAGGTCAGCGGAGAGTCGGCGGCCCCGGGCTATATGGGGGCCGTAGACCCCGTAGATCTTCGATCTTCCAGACTTCCAGAAAGATTCACAGACTCATGGCGAACTACACCGCCGCCGACGTCAAGAAGCTCCGTGAGCTCACGGGCGCCGGCATGATGGACTGCAAGAAGGCACTGGACGAGGCCGAGGGCGACGTCGAGAAGGCCGTCGAAGCGCTCCGGATCAAGGGCCAGAAGGGCGTCGCCAAGCGCGAGGGCCGCTCCGCCGAGAACGGCGCCGTGGTCTCCATCATCGCCGACGACAACTCCTCCGGCGTCCTCGTCGAGCTGAAGTGCGAGACGGACTTCGTCGCCAAGGGCGAGAAGTTCCAGGCCGTCGCCAACCAGATCGCGCAGCACGTCGCCGCGACCTCCCCGGCCGACCTGGAGGCCCTGCTCGCCTCCGAGATCGAGGCCGGCAAGACCGTCCAGGCGTTCGTGGACGAGGCCAACGCCAACCTCGGCGAGAAGATCGTCCTGGACCGCTTCGCGCAGTTCGCCGACGGCTTCGTGACCGCGTACATGCACCGCACGATGCCCGACCTGCCCCCGCAGATCGGTGTCCTCGTCGAGCTGGACAAGCCGAACGCCGAGGTCGCCCGCGGTATCGCGCAGCACATCGCCGCCTTCGCGCCGAAGTACCTCTCCAAGGAGGACGTGCCGGCCGAGGTCGTCGAGTCCGAGCGTCGCGTCGCCGAGGAGACCACCCGCGCCGAGGGCAAGCCCGAGGCCGCCCTGCCGAAGATCGTCGAGGGTCGTCTCAACGGCTTCTTCAAGGACGCCACACTGCTCGGTCAGCCGTACGCGCTCGACAACAAGAAGTCGGTCCAGAAGGTCCTGGACGAGGCCGGTGTCACCCTGAAGCGCTTCACGCGCATCAAGGTCGGCATCTGAGTCCGTACCGCGACACGGTCCCGACCCCGATAGGGTCGGGAACAGTCCGCGTACGCCGTCACACACGCGTGCGTGACGGGCAGCAGATCTGACGAGGAGGCCATTGCCGCGCATGGGATGCGAACCAGTTCCCACCGGCAATGGCCTTCTTCGTATGTGCACCACTAGGAGAACGCCATGACCACGAAGCCCCAGAAGAGCGACGACGGCAAAGTACGCGGCCGGTTTCTGCTGAAGCTGTCCGGAGAGGCGTTCGCCGGTGGCGGGGGCCTGGGTGTGGACCCCGACGTGGTGCACAAGATCGCCCGTGAGATCGCCGCCGTCGTCCGGGACGGCTCCGAGATCGCCGTAGTCATCGGTGGCGGCAACTTCTTCCGTGGCGCCGAGCTCCAGCAGCGCGGCATGGACCGGGCCCGCTCGGACTACATGGGCATGCTCGGCACCGTGATGAACTGCCTCGCCCTCCAGGACTTCCTGGAGAAGGAGGGCATCGACAGCCGGGTGCAGACCGCCATCACCATGGGCCAGGTCGCCGAGCCGTACATCCCGCTGCGCGCCGTGCGCCACCTGGAGAAGGGCCGCGTGGTCATCTTCGGCGCCGGTATGGGCATGCCGTACTTCTCCACCGACACCACCGCCGCCCAGCGCGCCCTGGAGATCGACGCCGAGGCGCTTCTGATGGGCAAGAACGGCGTGGACGGGGTCTACGACTCCGATCCGAAGACCAACCCCGACGCGGTCAAGTTCGACTCGCTCGGGTACGGAGAGGTCATCACCCGTGACCTGAAGGTCGCCGACGCCACGGCCGTCACGCTGTGCCGTGACAACAAGCTCCCGATCCTGGTCTTCGAGCTCCTGGCGGAGGGCAATATCGCTCGCGCCGTCAAGGGTGAGAAGATCGGCACGCTCGTGGGTGAGCAGGGCAGCAGGGACTGACCGCAGATGCCCCCGGTCCCTGACCGGGGGATGGACAATGTCCTGCCGGTCGGGAACCGTGCAGGAAGAAGACGCGACGCAGCCGGCCGCCGCCCCCACGCACATGGAACAGCAGCCGGGCCTACTCAAGACACGCAGGAGCAAGTGGTGATCGAAGAGACCCTCCTCGAAGCCGAGGAGAAGATGGAGAAGGCCGTCGTGGTCGCCAAGGAGGACTTCGCCGCGATCCGCACCGGTCGTGCGCACCCGGCGATGTTCAACAAGATCGTGGCCGACTACTACGGCGCGCCGACGCCGATCAACCAGCTGGCTTCGTTCTCCGTGCCGGAGCCGCGCATGGCCGTGGTGACCCCGTTCGACAAGACCGCCCTGCGCAACATCGAACAGGCGATCCGCGACTCCGACCTCGGCGTCAACCCGAGCAACGACGGCAACATCATCCGAGTGGTGTTCCCCGAGCTCACCGAGGAGCGCCGCCGCGACTACATCAAGGTCGCCAAGAGCAAGGCCGAGGACTCGCGCGTGTCCATCCGCTCGGTCCGCCGCAAGGCCAAGGATGCGATCGACAAGCTCGTCAAGGACGGCGAGGTCGGCGAGGACGAGGGCCGCCGTGCGGAGAAGGAGCTCGACGATGCGACGCACAAGTACGTCGCCCAGGTGGACGAGCTCCTGAAGCACAAGGAAGCGGAGCTGCTCGAGGTCTGATGAACGACTCTTCCTGGGCGACGCCGCCACACGCCGGGTACTGGAGGCCGTCCGACCAGGGGCCCGTCCAGGGGGCTGCCCCGGCGGGTCCCGCGTACGATGCGCATGAAGCGCAGCACACCCGCCCCGTGCCCATCGTGCCCGACGGACCCGCCGTACCCCGATACGGCGACGACCGGGGGGCCGCTCGGCTGAGCGGCCCCTTGTTCCGGGAGGAGACGTTCCGGGAGGAGACGTTCCACGAAGGGACGATGTCGTTCCGAGACCAGACCAGCTCGGCGCAGCCCTCTGCGGCGGCGCCGCAGACGCAGAATCCGGAGCCCATGCCCGACGCCTCGCAGCCGGCGTCCGCGCCGCAGAAGAAGAGCGCGGGGCGGGACCTGGGCGCGGCCATAGGAGTCGGGGTCGGGCTCGGTGCGGTGATCGTCGCCTCGCTGTTCTTCGTCAAGGCCGTGTTCGTCGGCGTGATAGCCGTCGCCGTCGTCGTGGGCCTGTGGGAGCTGACCAGCAGGCTCCAGGAGCGCAAGGGCATCAGGGCGCCACTCGTGCCGCTGGCGCTCGGCGGGGCCGCGATGGTCGTCGCCGGGTACGTCCGGGGGGCCGAGGGAGCCTGGGTCGCCATGGCGCTCACGGCGCTCGCGGTCCTGGTCTGGCGGATGACGGAACCGCCCGAGGGCTACCTCAAGGACGTCACGGCGGGCGTCTTCGCCGCGTTCTACGTTCCGTTCCTGGCCACGTTCGTCGCCATGATGCTGACGGCGGAGGACGGGGCGGCCCGGGTCCTCATGTTCCTCCTGCTGACCGTGGTCAGTGACACCGGCGCGTACGCCGTCGGCTGGCGCTTCGGCACCCACAAGCTCGCACCGCGCATCAGCCCCGGCAAGACCCGTGAGGGCCTGGCCGGAGCGGTGGCGTTCGCGATGGTGGCGGGCGCGCTGTGCATGGAGTTCCTGATCGACGACGGCACGTGGTGGCAGGGCCTGCTCCTGGGCCTCGCGGTCGCGGGCAGCGCGACGCTGGGCGACCTCGGCGAGTCGATGATCAAGCGGGACCTCGGCATCAAGGACATGGGCACACTGCTGCCGGGCCACGGCGGAATCATGGACCGCCTGGACTCCCTTCTGCCGACGGCTCCGGTGGTGTGGCTGCTGCTGGTGCTGTTCGTGGGGTCCGGCTGACCTCGCTCGTACGGCCTTTCCTGTACGGCCGTTTCGGCCCCCGTCCTGTCCAGGGCGGGGGTCTTCTTCGTGGTCGTGGGCCCGATGGCCGCGGCCACCGGGCCCATGGATCTTCTGGACCTGGTCCCCGAATGATCTGCGACACTGGTACGGCTATGCCTAAGCCCGGAGAACTCACTTTCGTCGCCCCCCGCGGAGCCAAGAAGCCGCCGCGGCACCTTGCCGATCTCACTCCTGCCGAGCGCAAGGAGGTCGTGGCCGGGATCGGGGAGAAGCCGTTTCGTGCCAAGCAGCTCTCGCAGCACTACTTCGCGCGGTACGCGCACGACCCGGCGGAGTGGACCGACATCCCCGCCGGTGCGCGCGGCAAGCTCCAGGAGGCGCTGCTTCCCGAGCTGATGACCGTCGTACGGCATCTGTCGACCGACCAGGGGACCACGCGCAAGACGCTGTGGCGGTTGTTCGACGGGACGCTCGTGGAGTCGGTGCTGATGCGGTACCCGGACCGGGTGACCATGTGCATCAGCTCGCAGGCCGGGTGCGGGATGAACTGTCCCTTCTGTGCGACCGGGCAGGCGGGGCTGGACAGGAATCTGTCCACTGCCGAGATCGTCCACCAGATCGTCGACGGGATGCGGGCGCTGAGGGACGGAGAGGTGCCCGGTGGCCCCGCGCGGCTCTCCAACATCGTCTTCATGGGGATGGGCGAGCCGCTCGCCAACTACAAGCGGGTCGCCACGGCGATTCGCGCGCTCACCGATCCCGCGCCTGACGGGGTGGGGCTGTCGCAGCGGGGAATCACCGTGTCGACCGTGGGCCTCGTGCCCGCCATTCATCGGTTCGCCGACGAAGGGTTCAAGTGCCGGCTCGCGATCTCCCTGCACGCCCCCGACGACGAGCTCCGCGACACCCTCGTCCCCGTGAACACGCGGTGGAAGGTGCGCGAGGTGCTGGATGCCGGGTTCGAGTACGTCGAGAAGAGCGGGCGTCGGCTGTCCATCGAGTACGCGCTGATCCGGGACATCAATGACCAGGCGTGGCGGGGTGACCGGCTCGGTCGTCTGCTCAGGGGCAAGCCCGTGCATGTGAATCTGATCCCGCTGAACCCGACGCCCGGGTCGAAGTGGACCGCCTCCCGGCCCGAGGACGAGAAGGCGTTCGTCGAGGCCATCGCCGCCCATGGTGTGCCGGTGACCGTCCGGGACACCCGTGGGCAGGAGATCGACGGGGCCTGTGGTCAGCTGGCGGCCACCGAGCGGTAATCTTTAGCTCGTACGTACACCTTCATATCCGACAGGGGAGCGCCACAGCGCTGAGAGTGCGGCAATCGAGCCGCAGACCCTCTGAACCTCGCCCAGGTCATTCTGGGTAGGAAGTTCGGTCATCACCGTGAACAACAAGAAGTTTCTTGCTGCCGTCGTCGGCCTCGGCCTGGTCACGCTGTCCGCGTGCGGGTCGTCCTCGTCCGACTCGGAGGGCTCCGGCTCCAAGACCGTCACGCTCGTCAGCCACGACTCGTGGGCCGTCTCC
Organism: Streptomyces sp. NPDC019531; assembly: GCF_044903305.1. Taxonomy (NCBI): domain Bacteria; kingdom Bacillati; phylum Actinomycetota; class Actinomycetes; order Kitasatosporales; family Streptomycetaceae; genus Streptomyces; species Streptomyces sp. NPDC019531. Next base: position 427,997 of record NZ_JBJDQL010000002.1, read on the forward strand.
AAGAGCGTTCTCGCCGACTTCGAGAAGAAGTCCGGCTACCAGGTCAAGGTCCTGGAGGACGGCGACGCCGGGCAGGCCGTCAACAAGGCCATCCTCACCAAGGACAATCCGCAGGGCGACGTCTTCTTCGGCGTCGACAACACCCTGCTCTCCCGCGCGCTCGACAACGGACTCTTCCAGTCGTACGAGGCGAAGGGCGCCGATCGGATCAAGGCCGGGTACCGGGTCGACGGGAACAAGGTCACGCCCGTCGACACCGGCGACATCTGCGTCAACTACGACAAGGCCTGGTTCACCGAGCACAAGCTCCAGCCGCCGACGTCGTACGACGATCTGATCAAGCCCGCCTACAAGAACCTCCTCGTCACCGAGAACGCCTCCACCTCCTCGCCGGGCCTCGGTTTCCTCCTCGGGAGTGCCGCGAAGTACGGCGACGACGGCTGGCAGGGCTACTGGAAGAAGCTCAGGGCCAACGGCGTCAAGGTCGTCGACGGCTGGGAGCAGGCCTACAACGAGGAGTTCTCCGGTTCCGCGGGGGGCAAGAAGGCGAAGGCCGACCGGCCGCTCGTCGTGTCGTACGCCTCCTCGCCGCCCGCCGAGGTGATCTACGCCGACCCGAAGCCGACGACCGCTCCCACCGGGGTCGCCGAGGGCACCTGCTTCCGGCAGATCGAGTACGCCGGGCTGCTCAGCAACGCCGGGAACACCAAGGGCGGCAAGGCGTTCCTGGACTTCCTGCTCACCAAGGAGTTCCAGCAGGACATGCCGCTCAACATGTTCGTGTACCCGGTCGTCGAGGGCGCCCAGGTGCCGGCCGAGTTCACGAAGTACGGTCCGCAGGCCAAGGATCCCGAGACCATGGACCCGGCGAAGATCGCCGACAACCGTGACGACTGGGTCAAGTCGTGGACCTCACTCGTACTGAAGTAAGGCCCCGCAAGCCTTTCCACCACGGGGCGGCGCGGCTCGGGCTCATGGCCGTGCCCGTCGCGTTCTTCGCCGTCTTCTTCGCCTGGCCCGTGGCCGCCATCGTCGCACGGGGACTCGAAGTCGACGGGACCTGGCAGCTCGGGCGCATCGCCGATGTCCTCACCCAGCCCGACATCCGTCACGTCCTGTGGTTCACCACCTGGCAGGCGCTCGCCTCCACCGCGCTCACGCTCCTGGTCGCGCTCCCCGGCGCCTATGTCTTCGCCCGCTTCGACTTCCCGGGCAAGCAGATCCTGCGGGCCGTGGTCACCGTCCCCTTCGTGCTGCCGACGGTCGTCGTCGGTACGGCCTTCCTGGCGCTCGTCGGGCGCGGTGGGCTGCTGGACGAGCTGTGGGGCCTACGCCTTGACACCACCGTGTGGGCGATCCTGCTCGCGCACGTCTTCTTCAACTACGCGGTCGTCGTACGGACGGTGGGCGGGCTGTGGGCGCAGCTCGACCCCCGGCAGTCGCAGGCCGCGCGGATGCTGGGCGCGTCCCCGCTGAAGGCCTGGCGCACCGTCACCCTCCCCGCCCTCGCGCCCGCCGTGGCCGCCGCCGCGCTGATGGTCTTCCTGTTCACCTTCACCTCCTTCGGTGTCGTGCAGATCCTCGGCGGGCCGACCTTCTCGACCCTCGAAGTGGAGATCTACCGGCAGACCTCGGAGATCTTCGACCTGTCCACGGCCGCCGTGCTCACGCTGATCCAGTTCGTCGCGGTGGGCGCGGTCCTCGCCCTGCACGCGTGGACCGTACGGCGCCGCGAGACCGCGCTCCGGCTCGTGGACGCGTCCGGCACCGCCCGGCGGCCGCGCGGGGCGGGGGAGCGGGGTCTGCTGGCCGGGGTCCTCGCGACCATCGCCGTACTCCTTGTCCTGCCGCTCGCCGTGCTGGTGCAGCGGTCGCTCGACGCCCCCGACTTCGGCTACTACCGGGCGCTGACCCACAGCGACGGCGGGGTCTTCCTCGTCGCGCCGATCGAGGCGATCGGGAACTCGCTGGAGTACGCCCTCGCCGCGACCGTCATCGCCGTGGTGATCGGAGGCCTCGCGGCCGCCGCGTTGACCCGGCGGGACGCGGGGCGGTTCGTACGGGGCTTCGACGCGCTGCTGATGCTGCCGCTCGGGGTGTCCGCGGTGACCGTCGGCTTCGGGTTCCTGATCTCCCTCGACGAGCCGCCGCTGGACCTCAGACAGTCCTGGTTGCTGGTGCCGCTCGCGCAGGCGCTGGTCGGGGTGCCGTTCGTGGTGCGGACCATGCTGCCCGTGCTGCGTGCCGTGGACCACCGGCTGCGGGAGGCGGCGGCGGTGCTCGGAGCCTCGCCCTGGCGGGTGTGGCGGGAGGTTGATCTGCCGATGGTGCGGCGGGCGCTGCTGATCGCGGCGGGTTTCGCCTTCGCCGTGTCGCTGGGGGAGTTCGGGGCGACGGTGTTCATCGCGCGGCCCGACAACCCGACGCTGCCGGTCGCCGTGGCGCGGCTGCTCGGCCGCGCCGGTGACCTCAACTACGGCCAGGCGATGGCCCTTTCGACCGTCCTGATGGTGGTGTGCGCGGTGGCGCTGCTGGTGCTCGAACGGCTGCGGACCGACCGGACCGGGGAGTTCTAGATGCTGCTGAGCCTTCAGGACGCGACCGTGCGCTTCGGTGGGCGGGCCGTCCTCGACGGGGTCGGGCTCGATGTCGCCGAGCACGAGGTCGTGTGCGTGCTCGGGCCGAGCGGGAGCGGCAAGTCGACTCTGCTGCGGGCGGTGGCGGGCCTCCAACCCCTCGACGAGGGGCGGGTGTTGCTCGACGGGCGGGACCAGGCCGGGGTGCCCGCGCACAAGCGCGGGGTCGGGCTGATGTTCCAGGACCACCAGCTGTTTCCGCAGCGGGACGTGGGCGCCAACGTGGCCTTCGGGTTGCGGATGCACGGGGCCACGAAGTCGCAGCAGGGCGAGCGGGTGGGCGAGTTGCTGGACCTCGTCGGGCTTCCGGGCGCCGGGCGGCGGGCCGTCGCCGCGCTCTCCGGTGGCGAGCAGCAGCGGGTCGCGCTGGCCCGGGCGCTCGCTCCCCGGCCCCGGCTGCTGATGCTCGACGAGCCGCTCGGGCAGCTGGACCGTTCGCTGCGGGAGCGGCTCGTCGTCGAACTGCGGGAGCTGTTCGGGCGGTTGGGCACCACCGTGCTCGCGGTCACCCACGACCAGGGCGAGGCCTTCGCGCTCGCCGACCGGGTCGTGGTGATGCGGGACGGGCGGATCGCCCAGTCCGGCACGCCCCTTGAGGTGTGGCAGCGGCCGGCCGACGAGTTCGTGGCCCGCTTCCTCGGCTTCGAGAACGTCGTGGAGGGGACGGTGACGGGCGAGGCCGCGGAGACTGCGTGGGGCAAGGTCCCGGTGCCTGAGGGGGCCCCTCAGGGCCTCCGTACCCTCCTCGTACGCCCCGCCGGGGTCCGGCTCGTCCCCGCCGACGAGGGGCTGCGCTGCACGGTCGCCGCGCGGACCTTCAAGGGCACCCATGTCGCCGTACACCTGCAACCCGCCGACGACGGGCCGCGGTTGGAGGCCGCGTGCGCGCTGCGGGTCGCGCCGGGGGCCGGGGACGTGGTGGGCGTGGAGTTCGACGCGGACGAAATCGTGGTGCTGGGCTGAGCCGGGCCGACCTGCAGTGCGGGATCGCGCACGGCTGCGGTGCGTTTCCCCGAGCGGACGGCTGAGTCGGTGTTCAGGGCCCGGAACTGCTGCTGGGCAGGGGGGGTTCCGGCTTGGCCGCGCCGGCGGGTGCCGCTGCGCCCACCCGTGCCGCCCCAGCGGCACGACTGCCCGCAGCTACGCCTGGCAATACCGAGTGGGTCGTCGAACTCACGGAGGACATCATCGTCTTCATGGGTGTGGCCCGCCCCCGGACCGGGGACGGGCCACACACAGTGGTGCGGGTGTCAGCGGGTGCTGCTCGCCCCACGGCGGCGCAGGCCGAAGAACACGGCGCCGCCGCCGATGGCGACCAGGGCGACCGCGATCCCGGCGATCATGCCGGTGTTGGAGTTCGCACCGGTCTCGGCGAGGTTGGAGTCACCGGCCGCGGGCGACGGGGCGTTGCTCTCGACGGTGGCCGGAGCGGTGGTGCCCTCCGTGGCCGACGGGGTCGGGGTCGGGGACTCCTCGGCCGGGGTGCTGGCGGAGTCCGACGGGGTGGGCGTGGGCGTGGGCGTCGGGGTCGGCGTGTCCTCGGTCTTGCAGGCGGTCGCCGGGGTGATCAGGTTCGGCTTGATGTCCTCGCCCTTGATGTAGGGCAGGGCCTCGACGTGGATGCGGTACTCGGCGTTGGGCGCCCAGTCCTCCTCGAAGGTGATGGTGGTGCCATCCTTGGAGCCCTTGACCGTCTGCTCGCCGACCTTCTTCTCGTCGGCGCCGTTGTTCTCCAGGAACACGGAGACAGTGGCCTCGACGCCGGCCTTGTCCACGTCGGTGACGGTGATGACGCCCTGGGCGCCGTCGCACTTGGCTTCGGCGGAGAACTCATTGATGTTGCAGGCGAGCGCGTTGCTGGAGGCACCGAGCACGATCGCGGTCGATGCGGCGGCGACGCCGAGGAAGCGCGAGACGCGGGCGGTGCGGCGGGATATGGGCGTGAATGCCACGTTCGTCCTTCACGGGATACGCAAATGCGGGGGGTTGAAGGGGTGGTGATGTGACATCACCATCCCCAGGAGTCTCACAGGTCTATAAGCGCTGCGTAAGCAGTGTCAACGTGTAGGCGGCCTACAAGTGTTGGCTTTGCCTGCTTATTAAGGTGTGAGGCGTTTCAACGCCGCCGGAGCCTCCTCGATCCGGTCAACCAGGGCTATTCGGGCCTCCATTGAACGCTCCCGCGCGAGCGCCTGGAGCAGCGGCCAGGTGGGCAGCCTCTCCGTCCAGTGGACGCGGTTCACGAGCACCATCGGCTTCGGCTCGCCACGCGACTCGTAGTAGTTGGGCGTCGCGTTGTCGAAGATCTCCTGTACGGTGCCGGCGGCGCCCGGCAGGAAGACCACGCCCCCGTTGGAGCGGGCCAGCAGGCCGTCCTCGCGGGTGGCGTTGGCGAAGTACTTGGCGATGTGCGAGGCGAAGGCGTTCGGCGGCTCGTGGCCGTAGAACCAGGTGGGGATGCCGACGGAGAGGCCGCCCCGGGGCCAGCGGGTCCGGACTTCGAAGGCGGCGCGCGCCCAGTCGGTGATCGAGGGCGTGAACGAGGGTGCCTCGGCGAGGAGTTCGCACGCCTCGTCGAGCATCGCGTCCTCGAAGGGGGCCGCGTAGGCGCCGAGGTTGGCGGCCTCCATCGCGCCCGGCCCGCCGCCGGTGGCCACGGTGAGTCCGGCGCGGGTCAGTTCGCGGCCGAGGCGCGCGGCACCGGCGTACTCCTTCGTGCCGCGGGCCATCGCGTGGCCGCCCATCACGCCCACCACCCTTGCGCCGCGCAGGAGTTCGTCGAGGGCGTCGGAGACGGCGTCGTCGTGGACGGAGCGCAGCATCGACGCGTATATGTCGCCGTCGGCCTTGGTGCGCTGGAACCAGGCGTAGGCGAGGGCGTCGGGAGTCTGCTCGTAGCCCTTCTCCAGCCCGTCGAACAACTCGTCGGGGGAGTAGAGGAGGCCGCGGTACGGGTCGAACGGCAGGTCCGGGACGGGCGGGAAGACCAGGGCGCCGTCCGCGCGGATCTTCGCTGCCGCGTTCTCCCGCATGGGACAGCCGAGGAAGACTGCGCCCGCGGTGTCGGTGGCCAGCAACTCCCTTGTCCGGTCGGTCAGATCGACGGCCTGGACACGGAATCCGGCGAGGGTGCCGCGGGCGGAGACCACCGCGTCGAACTCCTCCGGCGTCTCGATCTCACGGTCGTCGTGGTGGGCCGCATGGGCGGGGCTCGTCTGCACCCGCCCATGCTCGCACGCCTGTTCCGCCGGAGGTCAGCCCTGGATCGCCGCCGGGTCCATCCATACGACCTCCCAGCCGTGGCCGTCGAGGTCGTCGAAGGAGCGGCCGTACATGAAGCCCTGGTCCTGGACATCGTCGTTGGCCGTGCCGCCCGCGGCGACGGCCTTTTCGACCAACTCGTCGACCTTCTCGCGGCTCTCGGCGCTCAGACAGATCATCACCTGGCTGGTCTTCGTCGCGTCCGCGATCTCCTTCTTGGTGAAGGTCGAGTAGAACGGCTTCGTCAGCAGCATCGCGACGATGGTGTCGCTGATCACGACGGACGCGGCATTGTCGTCGCTGAACTGCGGGTTGATCGAGTAGCCGAGCTCCGTGAAGAACTTCTTCGAGGCGTCGAGGTCGTTCACGGGCAGGTTCACGAAGATCATCTGCTGGTACGTCGGCGAGGTCATCGGAGTCTCTCCCATCGGGGTGTGTGCTGTTCGGTGGGTAGACGGGTGGGTCCGGCGGAACTCATCGGTGGGCGGAGATTTGTTTCGTACGGGGCTCAGCCGACCAGCGGAAGCGCCGCGAGCTCGGCCACGATCAGGGTCAGTGGGCCGAAGAGGGCCAGCAGGGCGCCGGCGCGGAGGGCTGCCGCACTGCGGAGCATCGTCGCGGGGGCGCCCAGGCGGAGGAGTGCCGCGGTGGTGTCCGACCTCGCGTGCTTGGCCTCCACCGCGGCCGTGAGGAGCGTGGCCGTGGTGCAGCCGGTGACCAGGAGCAGGCCGAGGGTGGTCAGCGGGCCGACCTGGGGGCCCGTGGGGTCGTAGAGGGTGGTCATGGCGTAGGTGCCGGACACGACCGCGCACACGACGCCGAGGGGGCGGCCGATGCGGTCGGCTTCCGACATGAGGACGCGTCCCGCGAGGAGGCGTACGGCGCCGGGGCGGGTGGACTGGACGAGGCGGCCGCAGAGGTGGGTGAGGCCGGGGCCCGCCACTGCGAGGCCTACAGCGGTGAGGAGCCAGCCGATCAGGACGGAGGGGGTGCCTGCGTGGCCCCCGGGGAGCGGGGTGGCGGCGGTGGTTCCTTGGCGGTTGGCGTACGCCTCCACTGCCAGGCCTGCGGCGAGGACGGCGATGCCCCAGGGGAGGTCTCCGGGGGCTTCTTGGGTGACAGAGGGGAGGGCACTGTCCTGGTTGGGGCCGGGGAGCTGGTTCTCGTCGGTGAGGGTGACTGTGGGGGTGGCGTCCTTGGGAGCCGCGGGCTCGCCCGGGCTCTGACGTGCGCGGAAACGGCCGTACGCTCCGAAGGGCTCCCTCGCCGTCGTCCTGCCGTAGGCGCCGAAGCGGCCGTACGACCGTGCCTCCCGCCTCGCCGATGCCGGTCTGTCGTCCCGTGGGCGGAGGACGAATCCCACCGTCACCGACGCGATCACCGGGACCAGGCCCAGCAGGGTCAGGGCGGCCGGTAGCGGGAGCGGAGCGTCCGCTGCCAGGAAGTCCGCCGCCGCTCCGTCGAAGGGCATGCCCGTCAGGTCGCCTCTGAGGTGGAGGAAGAAGAGGAGCGCCAGCATCGAGCCCAACAGGCAGGACAGGGCCGTTGTCGTGGCCGAGACCGCCATCTGGCGGGCCGGGCCGAGGCCGATCGCCGAGAGGCCGGGGCGGGGGCGGGTGCCCGGGTCGGTGCGGGCCACGGCCAGGGAGAAGTAGACCGTCGCCGCCAGGGGGGTGAGGCACCAGGCCAGGCGGAGGGCGGCGGCGCGGTGGTCCTCGGGGTGGCTGATCGCGTAGCCGAGGGTGCACAGGAGGAGGAAGCCCGTGCCCGCCGATGCCAGAGCAACCAGGAGGCGACGGAGTTGCACGGCGGGCCGGGCGCCCCAGGTCAGACGGAGAGCGAGCACGCGGGGCGGCCTTCCGGGTCGGCCATCGGGGGCAGGTGCACGGTGTGCACCCGGCGTCCGTCCAGGAGGGTGACCGTGCGGTCCGCCAGGGCTGCGGTGTCGTTGTCGTGCGTCGCCAGGACCACCGTGAAGCCGTGCGAGCGGGCTGCCGTCGTCAGGGTACGGAGCACGTGGGCGCGGTCCGCGCGGTGCAGGGGTGCCGTCGGTTCGTCCGCGAACAGCACGGCCGGGGCCGGGGCCAGGGCGCGGGCGATGCAGACGCGCTGCCGCTCGGACTCGGTCAGTTCGTGCGGGCGCCGACGGGTCCGGTCGCCGATGTCGAGGCGCTCCAGCCACTCCAGGGCGGCGACCTTGGCACGGCGGCGGCTGGTGCCGCGCAGCATGAGGGGGAGGGCGGCGTTCTCCCAGGCGTTGAGCTCGGGGACGAGCACCGGGGCCGGGTCGATCCAGCCGAAGCGGTCGCGGCGCAGCCGCTCGCGGGTCATCGGGCCCATCGTGTGCACGGGCACGCTGTTGAACCAGATCTCGCCGCGCTGGGCCGGGGTGAGCCCCGACAGGCATCTGAGCAGTGCGGTCTTGCCGCTGCCGCGCGGGCCGCTCACGGCGAGGATCTCTCCCTCGCGCACGCCGAGGGAGATGCCCTGCAGCGCCGGCGAGCCGTCGCGGTGTGTGAAGTGCAGGGAGCGTGCCCAGAGCACGTCGTTGTCCGGCGGGGCCTCCATGGGCGTACACCTCGTTCTGGTCCGTTGTGCCTTGCCATCCCCCGTGCGGGGGAACGACAGCAGGGCCGATCGGTTACCAGGCACGCTAAGGAGGCGGGGGCGGGACGCCGTACAGCACACGGTCCGGGGGGCACGCCTGTCACTCGGACGGGTGCGCCCCGGGCCGTATAAGCCGCTGAATCGCCGGATGCCGGAATCTGGCCGGGAACCTCTAGAGCTTCGTCCAGGCCTCCGTCAGGGTGGCGCGCAGGATCTGCTCGATCTCGTCGAAGGTCTCCTGGTCGGAGATCAGCGGCGGGGCGAGCTGGACGACCGGGTCGCCGCGGTCGTCGGCACGGCAGTACAGGCCGTTGTCGTAGAGGGCCTTGGAGAGGAAGCCGTACAGGACGCGCTCGGTCTCCTCCTCGTTGAAGGACTCCTTCGTCACCTTGTCCTTGACCAGCTCGATGCCGTAGAAGAAGCCGTTGCCGCGGACGTCGCCGACGATCGGCAGGTCGTGCAGCTTCTCCAGGGTCGAGCGGAACGCGCTCTCGTTGTCGAGCACGTGCTGGTTGAGGTTCTCGCGCTCGAACAGGTCGAGGTTGGCGAGGCCGACGGCCGCGGAGACCGGGTGGCCACCGAAGGTGTAGCCGTGCAGGAAGACGTTGTCCTCCTTGTAGAACGGCTCGGCCAGGCGGTCGGAGATGATGCAGGCGCCGATCGGGGAGTAGCCCGAGGTCATGCCCTTGGCGCAGGTGATCATGTCCGGGACGTAGTCGAACTTGTCGCAGGCGAACATGGTGCCGAGGCGGCCGAAGGCGCAGATGACCTCGTCGGAGACCAGGAGTACGTCGTACTGGTCGCAGATCTCGCGGACCCGCTGGAAGTAGCCCGGCGGGGGCGGGAAGCAGCCGCCCGCGTTCTGCACGGGCTCCAGGAAGACCGCGGCGACCGTGTCCGGGCCCTCGAAGAGGATCTGCTGCTCGATCTGGTCGGCGGCCCAGCGGCCGTACGCCTCAGGGTCGTCGCCGTGGATCGGGGCGCGGTAGATGTTGGTGTTCGGGACCTTGTGCGCGCCCGGGACCAGCGGCTCGAAGGGGGCCTTCAGAGCCGGGAGGCCGGTGATCGACAGGGCGCCCTGCGGGGTGCCGTGATAGGCGACCGCGCGGGAGATGACCTTGTACTTGGTCGGCTTGCCCGTGAGCTTGAAGTACTGCTTGGCGAGCTTCCAGGCGGTCTCGACCGCCTCACCGCCGCCGGTGGTGAAGAAGACCTTGTTGAGGTCGCCGGGAGCGTGCTGCGCGAGGCGCTCCGCGAGTTCGACGGCCTTCGGGTGGGCGTAGGACCACACCGGGAAGAACGCCAGCTCCTGCGCCTGCTTGAACGCCGCCTCGGCGAGCTCCACGCGGCCGTGGCCGGCCTGGACCACGAACAGGCCCGCGAGACCGTCCAGGTAGCGCTTGCCCTTGTCGTCGTAGATGTAGGTGCCCTCGCCCCGGACGATGGTCGGGACCGGGGAGTTCTCGTACGAGGACATGCGGGTGAAGTGCATCCACAGGTGGTCGTACGCGGTCTGGCTGAGGTCCTTGGAGCTCACGGTTATCGGGTCCTCACGGTTATCGGGTTCCCCACATGTAGGTCTGCTTCTTGAGCTTCAGATAGACGAAGCTCTCGGTGGAGCGCACTCCGGGGATGGCCCGGATGCGGCGGTTGATGACTTCGAGCAGGTGGTCGTCGTCCTCGCAGACGATCTCCACCATCAGGTCGAAGGAGCCTGCGGTCATCACCACGTACTCGCACTCGGACATGGCGGTCAGCGCGTCGGCCACGGACTCGACGTCGCCCTCGACATGAATGCCGACCATCGCCTGGCGCCGGAAGCCCACGGTGAGCGGGTCCGTGACGGCGACGATCTGCATCACGCCCTGGTCGAGCAGCTTCTGGACGCGCTGGCGCACGGCGGCCTCGGACAGGCCCACGGCCTTGCCGATCGCGGCGTACGGGCGGCGGCCGTCCTCCTGGAGCTGCTCGATGATGGCGAGGGAGACGGCGTCCAGATTCGGGCTGGTGACGTTCCTGGATTCGCTCCGGGATTCGCTCCGGGACTCGCTCCTGGACTCGCGGGAGTCCCTGGGGTCTGCGCTTCGACTGGCCACGAGCTCACTGTGCACGACGTCTCGGCCGTTTCGCAAGGTTGAGGCAATGAAATTCGTTGTTTACGTGACCGAAGCCTGCGGATTTCGCAGCCACGGCGCGATCAGGGGTGTTGAAAACGTCGGCCTGCCGATTAGTGTGGGTGTCTCAGTCAGTGGACAGTTCCAATCCTCAGGAGGCCGGCAGTGAGCACCGAGCTGCGTCGGATGCGCAAACTACGGAACTACATCGCCGGTGAGTTCCGGGACGCCGCCGACGGACGGACCACGGACGTGGTCAACCCCGCTACCGGTGAGGCGTACGCGACCGCTCCGCTGTCCCGGCAGGCCGACGTGGACGCGGCGATGGCTGCGGCCGCCGAGGCCTTTCCTGTCTGGCGCGACAAGACCCCCGCCGAGCGGCAGAAGGCCCTGCTGAAGATCGCCGACGCGTTCGAGGAGCGGGCCGAGGAACTCATCGCGGCCGAGGTGGAGAACACCGGCAAGCCGATCGGTCTGACGCGGGACGAGGAGATCCCGCCCATGATCGACCAGATCCGCTTCTTCGCCGGTGCGGCGCGAATGCTGGAGGGGCGCTCGGCCGGTGAGTACATGGAGGGGCTGACGTCGATCGTCCGGCGTGAGCCGGTCGGGGTCTGCGCGCAGGTCGCGCCATGGAACTACCCGATGATGATGGCCGTATGGAAGTTCGCGCCGGCGATCGCGGCGGGCAACACCGTGGTGCTGAAGCCGTCGGACACGACTCCGGCGTCGACCGTGCTCATCGCCGAGATCATCGGGTCGATCCTGCCGAAGGGCGTCTTCAACGTCATCACCGGTGACCGGGACACCGGGCGGCTGATGGTCGAGCACCCGACACCGGCGATGGCGTCCATCACGGGGTCGGTACGGGCGGGGATGTCCGTCGCCGAGTCCGCGTCCAAGGACCTGAAGCGGGTGCATCTGGAGCTGGGCGGCAAGGCCCCGGTCGTCGTCTTCGAGGACACCGACATCGCGAAGGCCGTCGAGGACATTTCGGTGGCCGGTTTCTTCAACGCCGGGCAGGACTGTACGGCGGCCACGCGGGTGCTCGTGCAGTCGTCCATCCACGACGAGTTCGTGGCGGCGCTGGCGAAGGCCGCCGCCGAGACGAAGACCGGGCAGCCGGACGACGAGGACGTGCTGTTCGGTCCGCTCAACAACCCGAACCAGCTGAAGCAGGTCAGCGGGTTCATCGAGCGGCTTCCCGCGCACGCGAAGGTCGAGGCCGGTGGGCACCAGGTCGGGGAGAAGGGGTACTTCTACGCGCCGACCGTGGTGTCCGGGCTGAAGCAGGACGACGAGATCATCCAGAACGAGGTGTTCGGGCCGGTCATCACCGTGCAGTCCTTCTCCGACGAGGAGCAGGCGGTGTCGTGGGCCAACGGGGTCGACTACGCGCTCGCCTCGTCGGTGTGGACCAAGGACCACGGACGGGCCATGCGGATGTCCAAGAGGCTGGACTTCGGGTGTGTGTGGATCAACACGCACATTCCGCTGGTGGCGGAGATGCCGCACGGCGGGTTCAAGAAGTCCGGCTACGGCAAGGACCTTTCGGGGTACGGCTTCGACGACTACACGCGGATCAAGCACGTGATGACGTCGCTGGAGGCGTAGTCCCTACGGCGTCCCTACGGCGTGACGCGCGGCCCCGGCGGGATCGACTCCCGTTCGGGGCCGCGGTGTTCGCTCGTCCCTGGTGTTCTAGGCGTGCCGGCTCGGCGTCGGGGTGGCTCCGTTCTCGTCGGGGCCGGTCTTCATCTCCAGGGTGATCTTGCCGTCCGAGTCCTTGGCCGGCTGATGGCCGGGCGGGTGCTGTCCCCACTGCGCACCATGACCGACGCCGCCCGTCGGATCTCCGCCGACAACCTGCACGAGCGGCTCGCGGTGGCCGGCCCCGACGACGAGTTGAAGGCGATGGCGGACACCTTCGACGACCTACTCGCCCGGTTGGAGGGCGCGTTCGAGGCGAAGAGGGGGTTCGTCGCCAATGCCTCGCACGAACTGCGCACCCCGCTCCCCCTTCGGCAGGCCGTCGTGGACGTGGCCCTGGCCGACCCCGATGTCTCCGCGGACAGTCTGCGCGCCGCGCCGCGCGGGGCGGGCCCGGATCGCCGGGGAGGAACAGGAACGGCTGATCGACGCCCCGCAGACGCTCGCTCGCAGCCAACAGGGTCTGGAACCACGGGAGTTCGCCGACCTTTCGGCACTGGTCGAGGAACGGCCGTGCGGCACAATCTCCCGGATCAGGAGGGGAGTTGGGTGAGCCTGTGGACCGGCGTGGACGGGGCGGGGCGGGCCGGGCTGCGGATCGAGAACAGCGGCCGCCTATACCGCCGGAGCGGGTGGAGGAGCCGTTCCGACCGTTCCGAGACTGGGCGGCCCGGAGCGGGTACGTCAGCGGGACGGGCTCGGACTCGGCACGTCCATCGTCGCCGCCGTCGTGGCCGCACACGGCGGCCGGGTGGTGGCTCGCATCCGGCCGTACGGCGGGCTCGTCGTGGAGGTCGGTCTGCCGGCGGCGGTTCCTGTGAGACAGCTGTCCGCGCCCCGGTGACCTGGGCCGTCCGCTCAGGGCGTCCGCTCAGGGCGTCCGCTCGACAGGGTGTCCGTCGCATCCCGCTCCGCTCGACGCTGCGTCGATTGTCGACGCACCGCCCGGGGCGGCATGCTGCGTCAATGCCACTCACACCGAAGTCGTCCCCGCCCTCCCGTAGGACCCTGCTGCGCGCGCTCGGCGGCGGGGCGGTGCTTGGGGGCCTCGCGGGCTGTGGCGTGCCCGCCGCGTACGTGGCCGCGAGCGATCGGGCCGTCACCGATCGCTCCGCCATCGACAAGCGACTGACCTGGGCGAACTGGCCGCTCTACATCGACACGGACGACGACGACTCGACGAGGCGGCCGACGCTGGACGCCTTCGAGAAGCAGACCGGCATCTCCGTCGACTACGTCGAGGAGATCAACGACAACGACGAGTTCTTCGGCAAGATCAGCCCCGCGCTGATGAACCACCAGCAGACCGGCCGCGACCTCATCGTCATCAGCGACTGGATGTGCGCGCGGTTCGTACGGCTCGGCTGGGTCCAGGAGATGGACCGGGCGAACCAGCCCAACGTCACCAAGTACCTGGACCCGCTCCTGCGCTCGCCCGCCTTCGACCCTGGCCGCAAGTACACGGTGCCGTGGCAGTCGGGGATCACCGGCATCGCGTACAACCACAAGAGGCTGGGCCGCGACATACGGCATGTGAAGGACCTCTGGGCGAGCGACCTCAAGGGCCGGGTCACCCTGCTCTCCGGTCTCGACGAGGCCTTCGCGCTGCTCATGCAGGGCAACGGCGTCGACATCACCAAGTGGACGGCGGACGACTTCGACGAGGTCTGCGACCAGGTCGAGAAGTACGTGAAGAACGGCCAGATCCGCCGCTTCACCGGCAACGACTACACCAAGGACCTCGTCACCGGCGACGTCCTGGCCTGCCAGGCCTACTCCGGAGACGTCATCCAGCTCCAGGCCGACAACCCCGACATCCGCTTCGTCGTCCCCGAGGAGGGCGCGGAGCTCTGGTCGGACTCCCTGATGATCCCCGACCGCGCCCTCCACAAGGCCAACGCCGAGCGCCTGGTCGACTACTACTACGACCCCGAGGTCGCCGCGGAACTCGCCGCCTGGGTCAACTACGTCTGCCCCGTCCCCGCCGCCCAGGACGTCCTCGCCGCGTCGAAGGACGAGGACACCGCCTCCCTCGCCGAGAACCCGCTGATCTTCCCGGACACCGAGATGCGCAAGCGGCTGGTGATCGCGCGGGACATCACGTCGAAGGAGCGGGTGGGGTACGCGAAGCGGTGGAACGCGATTGTGGGGTTGTGACCGAGGGGGCGAGGGGGTGTGACGAGGATTTTCAGTTGGCACAAAAGAGGGATAGTTGGCACTGGATGTCGTGCACTGTGCGGGGTAGGGGTCCAGGCGCCGCCGCATGCGCACTCTCGCGCCGCAATTCGAGGGTGATGGGGTTGAGAGCGCTGGCGCTTCGGGTGAGTGCCGGCGCGTAATCGCCGGCGGTGCGAATGTCGTACAGGGTGGCCAGTCGCCGTCTGAGAGGCGCCAACCAGTAGTTCTGTGTCGGCGGTTGGCGTAGTCGACGCGCACTTCTTGCACGTCGAGGTCAGCTGCGACCGGCTCCGCGCACATGGGACATGGAGATGAGACGTGTTTGGAGGCATGCCGGGCGAGCTTGACGGAGCTGGTGGTGCGTCGGCAAAGGCAAGGTCGTCGGTGCTGCGCACAGTCGCGGTGCGGCTTGGAGCAACTGGACCTGGTCGCGTGGTATGCCCTGTCTGACCTGATGGCGGAGTTGACGCTGCCCTAAGATCATCATGCATGAACACTCCTGACGGTCAGAGGGTCGGTATCCAGATCGATGTCCGCGTGCGGCAGGCCGATCTTGGTCGAGACGGCTCGGCAAGCACGATCGGCATGGCCCGCTGGCTGGAAGACGCCCGGATCCGGCTGCGGCTGCACCGCTTCGAACGCCTCATCGGTAAGGGTGGGTTCGGGCCGTACCAGATCTTGCTCGTCGGTCAACGGGTCAACCGGCTCGCTCCGGCCGGCCCGACCGGTACCCGCGTGCAAGTGCACACCGGCGTTCGCCGGGTCGGGCGCTCCTCATTCACGTTCGAACAGGTGATCATGGTCGACGGCGAGCACGTGGGCAGGGGCGACGCCACCGTCGTGCTGGCCGACAACTCGGGGCCGCTCCAGCTTCCGGACGAGCTGATCGCCGATCTCGACGAGATGCAGCTACCGGAGACAGGAACGTCGGCAGCTGCCCGTCCACGCCCTGAGCGCCTGCAACGTGCCCACTACTCGTACTGGGCCACGCTGCGGTCCCGGATCGGTGACGTCGACTCCAACCAGCACGTCAACTTCATCGCACTGGCCACTTGGTACGACGAGGCCGTCGCCACCTTCACCTCGCACTTGATTGGGACAAGTGGTGCGGGCTCGGTGCCAGATCTGCCCCCTTCGTCGTACCAGATCCAGTATCTCGGTGAGGTGACCTACCCGGGCGACTACGAGATCGGGCTCACGGTCCGCTCCGTCGACACCGACTCCGTGCACTACGAACTCGGTGTCTTCCACGACAGCACCTGCCTGAGCGTGGCCGACGCCATCGGCCCACGCGGCAAACTGACGGCCGAAGCCCTGGAAGCGGCCCCGACTGCGGACTGACCACGGTCTCTCGGGGACAGGCCCAGGTTCATCCCGGCATCGCGGCGCCACTGGCCCCCGATCCCCGCCTGCGGAGAAATGCCACGAATCTGGGGCTCGATCCAGGTGACACCGTCATGAGACAACCGAGAAACCCAGCTGCCGCACCGACTTGAGCAGGCCCTCGCCCTTGCGCTGCTTTCCCCGCTTGAACGAGGGCCGCAGCAGTTCGGCCCCACGCATGACCAGGTCATTATCGAACTCCTTGGAGGCGAAGCCCTTGTCCGCGATGATCAGCAGTCCGGGCCGGTCGGCGACCAGGTCTCCATCGACGTCGAGCATGGCCTGGAGCACTTCGCGTTCGTCGAGTAGTACTCCCGGCTCGGGGTTAGCACCACCTCTTCCCCCTCCAGGGACTTCCACCCCCAAGCAATCACCCATGCTGGGCGCACACACGGAAGGGGTTTGACGACGGCCGTCGTGAAAACCCCAACCGGTGTGGGCGGGGGGGGGGGTAAAA